>NZ_JAYMSC010000004.1:0-489253 GCF_038900775.1 Paraburkholderia sp. JHI869 | reverse complement strand
CATGGTGGGTGAACTGGGGCAGCGCATTCGCGATTCGAAGGTGAAGCTTCAGTGGCTGAAGATCGACGGCTACACCGACCGGTTCGGCTCGGCGGCGCACAACGAGAAGTTGTCGCAGCAACGCGCCCAGGCCGTGCTCACGGCGCTGCAAGCCGAAGGTGTCACGGCCCAGCGCTACGAAATCCACGGACGAGGCGCGGCAGATCCGGTGAAGGAATGCGCGGGCACGAAGGCGACGCCGGAAGTGATTCAGTGTCTTGCGCCTAACCGGCGCGTTCAGATCTCACTGCAATAAGTGGAGAGAGAGGGCTCGCGAGTAGAGCCCGCGAGCTCAACGGCGGCCCCTTGCGGGGCTGCCGGAGTGGTAGGACGTTTGCGGCGTGCTTTCGGGCACGCCGCTTTTTTTTGCGCGGGTTTCGAGACGCGACGCGGTTAATTTCAGTCTTTCTTTGCTACCGAAGCCGGCTTGCCAAACAGCTCGATGATCGAACGATGCAGCGGATATTTTTCGGCGAGCTTCGCGGCATCGGCGATCTCGAATTCGCTGAACTCGAACCCCGGCGCCACCGTGCAGCCCACGAGCGCATAAGTCGACGGATCGCAGCAGCGCGCCGCGAACCAGTGGCCCGCAGGCACCACGGCCTGAAACACGGTGCCCGGATGGTCGAGCGCATGGCCGAGCTTGCGTGTGGAAAGCACGCCGCGATCGTCGATCGAATGGATCTCGATGGGCGAGCCCGCGTAGAAATGCCAGAGCTCGTCTGAGCGGATGCGGTGCCAGGCCGAATAAGCGCCATCCGCGAGCAGGAAGTAGATGGCCGTCGAGGCCGCGCGCGTGCCGTCTGCGTCGTTCGCACCGTCGCGGCGCACGAACTTGTCGGCGCGATAGGTTTCGCTGTAATAGCCGCCTTCGGGGTGGGGTTCGAGCCCGAAGCGGCGGATCAGATCTTCGACTGCGGCATTCGCGGTAGCCATGGCATGCGCCTCCGTGTTGATCCCGGCGCCGGCGCTCGAATGAGCCGCAGGCCGGTCTTAACGTTCCTGTTCGTCGATAAACGCAAGCAGCCCGCGCAGCGCGTGCGCGGCGGCCTGCACGCGGATCTGTTCGCGGTCGCCCTTGAACACCAGCGTTTCGACGCTCGTATGCAGCCGGTTGCTCCAGCCGAACGACACCATGCCGACAGGTTTCTCCGGCGTGCCGCCGCCCGGCCCGGCGACGCCCGTGATGGCGAGCGAAACTTGTGCCCGGCTATTGCTGAGCGCGCCTTCGGCCATGGCGCGCGCGACCGGTTCGCTCACCGCGCCGTGCTTTTCGATGAGTTCGGGCGGCACGCCGATCATCTCGGACTTCGCCTGGTTCGAATAGGTCACGAAGCCGCGCTCGAACCAGCCGCTGCTGCCCGAAATGTCGGTGACAGCGGTGGCGACCATGCCGCCCGTGCAGGACTCGGCGGTCGCGAGCATGAGCCGCCCGTCGCGCAGCTTGTTGCCGACGCGGATGGCGAGTTGGTGGACGACGGAATCGGTAGACATTGCAGCAATCCGTTGTAGGTTGCGTTAGACCGACATGCGCCAGAGCGCGATGACGAGCAGCGTGAAAAACGCAGCGACGATGTCGTCGAGCATGATGCCGAGCCCGCCCTTGAAACGCCGGTCGAAATAGCGGATGGGCGGCGGCTTCACCATGTCGAAAAACCGGAAGACGACGAACGCCCAGAGCCGGCCCTCGAAATCGACTGGCGTGATCATGAGCAGCACGAGCCAGAATGCGACGATCTCGTCCCAGACGATGGACGAGGGGTCTTCCGTGCGCAGCTTCGTCGCCGTGAACCCGGTGATCCAGATGCCCGCAAAGAAGCCGAAGAAGATCAGCAGTCCCCACTCGGTCACCGTTAGATAGCGGTTGAGCACTTCGAACGCCGCCCATGCGAACAGCGTGCCGGCCGTGCCGGGCGCGAGGCGCGAGAGCCCCGAGCCGAAGCCGAGCGAAATGATGTGCAGCGGGTGCGTAAGCATGAACGGCGCGTCTGCGCGGCGCGGGCCGCTCGCCTGGGCGCGCGTGCCTGAAGCGCCCGATGCGGCGGCGTTCGGCGTATCGCCGGCCGCCGGAGCAGGCTGCCCTGCCGTCGCGAAGTCGTTGGTGGGCGAGCGCGTGGGGTCAGTCATGGAAGTGGTCGAAACCTTGCAACGTCAGGTTGAGCGGCGTGCCCGCGGCGTCGCGCCAGGCGATCTCGGGCGCCGCTTGAGGCGAGGTGCGGGAATTCATTGTACCGATGCGCGTGACGCGTACGCCGGCATGTTGCGCCGCCGCCTCGATGTCCTCGCGCCGCGTTGGCGCCGCCGTGAAGCACAGTTCGTAATCGTCGCCGCCCGCGAGCGCGCATTGCAGCTGCGCTTCGCGCGGCAGGCGCGCAAGCGCGGGCGAGAGCGGTAGGGCGTCCACGTCGATGGTCGCCGCCAGGTTCGAGCGCTCCAGAATATGGCGCAGGTCGCCGGCCAGGCCGTCCGAGACGTCGAGCGCCGCACGCGCCACACCGCGCAGCGCAAGGCCCAGCGCCACGCGCGGCTCGGGGTATTCGAGCGCGCGGCGAAAGTGCGCTGCATCGTGCTCGCTCACCTGCCATTCGCCGCGCATCATGCCAAGGCCCGCGCGCGCGTCCCCCGGCGTGCCGGAAACCCAGATGTCGTCGCCAGCCTGCGCGGCGTCGCGCCGAAGTGCGACATCCTGACGCACCGAGCCAAACACGGTGAGGCACAGGTTCAGCGGCCCGGCCGTGGTGTCGCCGCCGATCAGTTCGCAGCCGTGACGGTCGGCCAGTTCGAAGAGCCCCGCGCTAAAGGCGGAGAGCCAGTCCTCCTGAGGCTTGGGCAGCGCGAACGCGAGCGTGAAGCCCAGCGGCTGCGCGCCCATCGCGGCGAGATCCGACAGATTGACGGCGAGCGCCTTGTGGCCGAGCGCGTGCGGGTCGATATCGGGGAAAAAGTGGCGGCCTTCCACCAGCATGTCGGTCGAGACGGCGAGCATTTCGCCGGCGTCGGGCGCGATGAGCGCACAGTCGTCGCCGATGCCGAGCGCGGCGCGTTGTGTGTTCGTGCGTGCGCGCCGCGCGAAATATCGGTCGATCAGGGAGAACTCGGAAAGCATGGCGAAAGGTCTATGACGATAGTCGTAAGCGCGCTTTCAGCGCGCGCGCCGTTCCCCCCATTGCAGTCGCGGCACTTGCGCCCGAACTGAAAGGAATGCTGTCGGGGATTGGCGCTACAATCGGTCGGATTAGCGTTCGAGTTGTTATTCTAATCTGCACTAACATCCCGCCTCTTATGTCGAATCCCGCCACGAACAAGCTTCGCGAAGCCGCCCTCGATTATCACGAGTTCCCCACGCCCGGGAAGATCGCGATCGCGCCGACCAAGCAGATGATCAATCAGCGCGATCTCTCGCTCGCGTACTCGCCAGGCGTTGCGTTCGCGTGCGAGGCGATCGTCGAGAATCCGCTCAACGCCGCGCGTTTCACGGCGCGCAGCAATCTCGTGGGCGTCGTGTCGAACGGTACGGCCGTGCTCGGCCTCGGCAACATCGGGCCGCTCGCCTCGAAGCCGGTGATGGAAGGCAAGGCGGTGCTCTTCAAGAAGTTCGCGGGCATCGACGTGTTCGACATCGAGCTGAACGAGACCGACCCGCACAAGCTCGTCGACGTGATCGCCGCGCTCGAACCGACGTTCGGCGGCATCAACCTCGAAGACATCAAGGCGCCCGAGTGCTTCATCGTCGAGCGCGAAGCGCGCAAGCGCATGAAGATTCCGGTCTTCCACGACGACCAGCACGGCACGGCCATCGTGGTGGCGGCCGCCTTCACGAACGGCCTGAAGGTCGTGGGCAAGGACATCAAGGACGTGAAGCTGGTCGCCTCGGGCGCGGGCGCGGCGGCGCTGGCGTGTCTGGACCTGCTCGTCGATCTTGGCCTGCCGCTCGAAAACATCGTCGTGACGGACCTCGCGGGCGTGGTCTACAAGGGCCGCACCGAGCTGATGGACCCGGACAAGGAGCGTTTCGCGCGCGAGACCAACGCGCGCACGCTCGCCGAAGTGATCGAAGGCGCCGATATTTTCCTCGGCCTCTCCGCGGGCGGCGTGCTCAAGCAGGACATGGTCAAGCAGATGGCCGCGAAGCCGCTCATTCTCGCGCTCGCCAACCCCACGCCGGAAATCCTGCCGGAACTCGCGCTCGAAGTGCGTCCGGACGCTGTGCTCGCCACAGGCCGTACGGATTACCCGAACCAGGTGAACAACGTCCTGTGCTTCCCGTTCATCTTCCGCGGCGCGCTCGACGCGGGCGCGACCACCATCACGCGCGAAATGGAAATCGCCGCCGTGAACGCGATTGCGGAACTGGCGCGCCAGGAGCAGAGCGATGTCGTGGCCACGGCTTACGGCATTCAGGATCTGCAGTTCGGGGCTGAATACCTGATCCCGAAGCCCTTCGACCCGCGCCTGATCGTCAAGATCGCACCGGCGGTGGCCAAGGCGGCGATGGACTCGGGCGTCGCGACCCGTCCGATCGAGGACATGGACGCCTACGAGCAGCACCTCCAGCAGTTCGTCTACCACAGCGGCACGACCATGAAGCCGATCTTCCAGCTCGCGCGCGCCGTGGAGCCGGAGAAGAAGCGCATCGTGTTCGCCGAGGGCGAGGAGGAGCGCATCCTGCGTGCGGTGCAGATCGCGGTCGACGAAAAGCTCGCGAAGCCCATCCTGATCGGCCGCCCGTCGGTGATCGAGCAGCGCATCGCGCGCTACGGCCTGCGGCTCGTGGCCGGCCAGGACTACACGGTGGTCAACACCGATCACGACGAGCGCTACCGCGACTTCTGGCAAAGCTACGCGAAGCTCATGGCGCGCAAGGGCATCACGCAGCAAATGGCGAAGCTCGAAATGCGCCGCCGCACCACGCTGATCGGGTCGATGCTCGTGCAGCGAGGCGAAGCCGACGGCATGATCTGCGGCACGGTCAGCACGACGCACCGCCACTTGCACTTCATCGATCAGGTGATCGGCAAGAAGGAAGGCTGCAATGTCTACGCGGCGATGAACGCGCTCGTGCTGCCGAACCGCCAGATTTTTATCGTCGACACGCACGTCAACGTCGACCCGACGCCGGAGCAGCTCGCGGAAATCACCATCATGGCGGCCGAGGAAGTGCGCCGCTTCGGCATCGAGCCGAAGATCGCGCTGTGCTCGCACTCGAACTTCGGTTCGAGCAACGCGCCTAGCGCGCAGAAGATGCGCGATCTGCTCGAGCTCCTCCAGGAGCGCGCTCCGGATCTTCACGTGGACGGCGAAATGCACGGCGACGTGGCGATCGACGCGAACCTGCGCAAGGAGATCCTGCCCGAGTCGACGCTCGAAGGCGAAGCGAATCTGCTCATCATGCCGAACATCGACGCCGCAAACATTTCCTACAACCTGCTCAAGACGGCGGCCGGCAACAACATCGCCATCGGGCCGATCCTGCTCGGCGCAGCCAAGCCGGTGCACGTGCTGACGGCTTCCGCCACCGTGCGCCGCATCGTCAACATGACGGCGCTGCTCGTCGCGGACGTGAACGCGGCGCGTTAAGCTCATTCGCACAAGTTGCCGGCGGCATCGGCGATGCGGTTCCGAAAATCGGCGTGCTCCTGCGAGCGCGCCGATTTTTTTTCACCCGCGAGACCCTGCGCAATCTCCCAGAATCGCGCAAAACAAGATTGTAAAAATTACCGATTTGGCCCTTGTGCGCGGTGAAGCTCTAGTCGCCCTCGCCTGACTAACGTTGCTTCCAGGCATCATTAGCGATACCCTTACACCTTTCATGGTCGTCGAACGCGTAACCAGGGAAGCGGGAACCAGGCAATGGCGCCTCGTCTAACTCATTGTTTCGGCGGCGGTTTAGCGGACTCACTGCGTAGCTTGCGGCGCGCCGCAGCGGTGGCGCTGGTCGCAACCGTAGCGCTCGCGGCAGGTGGCGCTCAGGCGCGCACGAGTCAGCCGGAAGATGCGGGTAATTCGGTCGGTAGCATTTCGGTCAACGAACTTCCGCGCGAGGCGGTGAATACGTTGAGCCTGATTGCGGCGGGCGGCCCGTTTCCTTACGAGAAGGACGGCGTCGTATTCGGGAATTTTGAACGGATATTGCCACCGCATCGGCGGGGCTACTATCACGAGTACACGGTCCCGACGCCGAGCGCGCACAACCGCGGCGCCAAGCGCATTGTTTGTGGCGGCCCGCGCAAGCAGACCGACAACTGTTACTACTCCGACGACCACTACGCCAGTTTCAGGCGAATTATTGATTGACACCGGGATGAGCGGCATGAGCGATAACGTTTACGCGCACGACCCCCGGGTCGCGAGCGATCTGTTCGCGTCCGGGGAGGGCAACCTGTTCCAGCGCGTCATGCAGTTGAAGCAAGACAGCGAGGCGCACCAGGGCGAGGCTGCGCTTTCATCGAACGAGGGGGCCATGAGCCTGTTTTCGACTGTGCAGCCGAATATCGTCCAATCGATCCGGGCATTTCGCATTCAGGATCTCGCGGACGAAGCCCAGCGGCTGCAGCAACATTTCCTCTTTGCGTTCTGCGCGAATGCGCAAACCAAGCAGGAAGTGCTCGAGACCATTGCCACGTCGTTTCTGTTTCCGAAGCATTTCGGCAAGAATTACGATGGCTTGTACGACTGCCTGACCGATCTGGTGCAGAAGGCCGGCGAGCAGCCGGGTTTCGTGATCGTGCTGGAAGGGTTGCCGATTGCCCAGAAGTTCGACAAGGACGGGCGGGAGACGCTGCTCGACGTATTTCGCGAGGCTTCGGAGTACTGGGCTGAACGCAAGGTGCCGTTCCGCGTTTTTTATTCGTTCGCCTGACGTTCGACTCACGTTCCGTCGCGCGCATGCGACAGAAAACCACAAGCCCGCTTTCCAGCGGGCTTTGTCATTTTTACGCGCTGCTGCCTACCAACCACCCTTACCAGCCACCCCAGCGCGCGGCGAGCGCCGAGAGCACGGCGATGCCCGCCGTTTCCGTGCGCAGCACGCGCGGCCCGAGCCCCACGGCGATGAAGCCGTGGTCGAGCGCTGCCGCTTCTTCCTGTGACGAGAATCCGCCCTCAGGCCCGACCAGCACCGTCACCTCGCCCGAAGGCGGCTCGACCGGCAAGGACGAGAACGAGACGTTGGCGCGCGGCGAGAGCAGCACGCGCAGTTCGCCTTCGCCCGGGCGCTTGGGCAGGGAGCCGAGCCACGTGGCGATTTCGCGCGTGGGCGCGACGTCGGGCATGCGGTTGCGCCCGCACTGTTCACACGAAGCCTGCACGATGCGCTGCCAGTGCGCCTGGCGGCGCACGGCGCGCTCGCCCGAAAGCCGCACGACGCTGCGCGAGGTGGTCAGCGGCACGAAGTTCGTCGCCCCCAGTTCGACGGCCTTTTCGATCAGCCAGTCCATCTTGTCACTGCCGGCAATGCCCTGGGCGAGCGTGAGCCGGTAAGGCGGCTCGGCTTCGAAGTCGCGGTAAGGGCCAATGCGCACCTGCGTGTCGCGGCGCTCCATTTCGAGAATCTCGGCGCTGTATTCGCCGCCAAGACCGTTGAACAGCACGATGGTGTCGCCGGGCTGCAGGCGCAGCACCCGGACATGGCGGGTGACTTCGTCAGGAAGGGTGACAACCTCGTCGGATTGCAGGGCGCTGCCGACGAAAAAGCGGGGCATAAGACTATTTCTCATTGATTCAGGACAAGTGGCGAGCAAGCGCCCAGCGGTAACCGTCGAGGTCTTCGACCTGCGCGAAACGGTCCCCCCAGAATTGGTCCTGTGGCTCGCTCAGCGATTTCGCGCCGGCTTCGAGCGCCCGCGCATACACCGCGTCGACGTCGTCGACATACAGATAAAAAGATTGCGGCGCGACGGTCTGTGCGCTTTTGGGCGTGCGCGCCGTCGAACCGAATGCACCCTCCGGCGCGAACATGACGATCAGCTGATCGCGGTAAGTCATTTCCACGTGCATGATCGCGCCGTCGTCCTCCACGCTATCGCGTACCGCAAAACCGAGCGCTGCCTGATAAAAGTCCATTGACGCGCGCGCGTCGCGCACCGTCAGATACGGGGTCAGCCACGGCACGCCGGCAGGGCGGGGTGGGGTCATCGAGTCTCTCCAGTTTCGCGGTTCGGATGAAGCGCCGTGCCGCTCTGGGCGAGGGCGCGCATGAAAAAAGCGCTTGGGACCCGCCATTGTCCATGGACAGGACCACTAAAGCTGTAGGAATTCGCCTAGTTTATCGCGGGCTGTGCATGAAGCTTTTAAGAACGCCGAGTGCAGTTGCGGGTCGTAATAGCGCAAGCCTCCGAGCTCGCGTTCAGTTGCGCGCGCCTGCAACGTGGTCTCGTCGACGCTGGCGGGGTCGAGCGCGTCGCTCGCGATCGCCATGAGCCAGAGCGAACCGTAGAGCGGCACGTAGGCGGCAAGCGGGCGGACGACGGTGAAGGCAGCGTGCAGGTCGCGGAGGTAGAGATGCGCTGCCGGGGCGCCGGTGCGCGCGAAAATCGCGCGGAAAATGGGGTCAACAGAGCCATTATAGAGTGCGTGAACTGCCCCCCGGCCCCGCCAGCGGACAACGCGGGGACATCGGCGCGCACGGCGCATACCCCGCGCCCTACGTCCAGGGATAATCCCCACGATCTGCTAGAATATTCCGCTTTGCAGCCCTCTCCGTTTGCTCCGGCCGTTTCGCGTCTCCTGGCGCCGCATGTGCGCTTGAGCGGGCGATTTGCCGAGCTTGCCGGACCTCCGCGCTGCTGTGTGCGCCCGCCGTTTGCGCTGTTCGCGACCTGCGCCGCCCACGCCGCTTTTTGCACACTTCCGGACTCGACATGACGACCTCGTCCTCCGCCTCCCCCGCTACCACCCAGTTGATGGCCAACGCCATTCGTGCGCTGTCCATGGACGCCGTTCAGCAAGCGAACTCCGGTCACCCCGGCATGCCCATGGGCATGGCCGAGATTGCCGTTGCGCTGTGGTCGCGCCATCTGCGCCATAACCCGACGAACCCGCTCTGGAGCGACCGCGACCGCTTCGTGCTGTCGAATGGCCACGGCTCGATGCTGCTGTACTCGCTGCTGCACCTCACGGGCTACGACCTGCCGATGGCGGAGCTGAAGAATTTCCGTCAGCTGCACTCGAAGACGCCGGGTCACCCCGAGTTCGGCATCACGCCGGGCGTCGAGACGACCACGGGCCCGCTCGGCCAGGGCTTGGCGAACTCGGTTGGCATGGCGCTGGCTGAAGCGCTGCTCGCAGCGGAGTTCAACAAGGCTGACGCGAAGATCGTCGATCACCATACGTACGTGTTCCTCGGCGACGGCTGCCTGATGGAAGGCATCTCGCACGAAGCCTGCTCGCTCGCCGGCACGCTCAAGCTGAACAAGCTGATCGCGCTGTACGACGACAACGGCATCTCGATCGACGGCGACGTGGTCAACTGGTTCCACGACAACACGCCGGAACGCTTCGAAGCCTACGGCTGGAACGTGATCCCGCACGTGGACGGTCATGACGTCGACGCGGTCGACGCGGCCATCAAGCAGGCCAAGGCATCGGACAAGCCTACGCTGATCTGCTGCAAGACCATCATTGGCAAGGGCGCGCCCACCAAGCAGGGCGGGCACGATGTGCATGGCTCGGCGCTCGGCGCGGAAGAAATCGCCAAGTGGCGCGAAGCCGTCGGCTGGAATTGGGAGCCGTTCACGCTGCCGCAGGAAGTGTACGCAGACTGGGACGCCAAGGCTGCCGGTGCGAAGTTCGAAGCCGCATGGAACGAACAGTTCGCCGCGTACAAGTCGAAGTACCCGACCGAAGCCGCCGAGTTCGAGCGCCGCATGGCGCACAAGCTGCCCGCCGACTGGGCGCAGAAGGCCGCCGCGATCGTCGCTGGCGCCGATTCGCGCAAGGAAACTGTCGCCACGCGTAAGGCTTCGCAGCAGGCTATCGAAGGCCTCGCAGCAGCGCTGCCCGAACTGCTGGGCGGCTCGGCCGACCTGACCGGCTCGAACCTCACCAACTGGAAGGCTTCGAAGCCCGTGCGCGCCGCGAAGGCAGGCGAGAGCGGCATCCAGTGGGGCAACCACATCAACTACGGCGTGCGCGAGTTCGGCATGAGCGCGGCGCTCAACGGCCTGAACCTGCACGGCGGCTACAAGGCGTTCGGCGGCACGTTCCTCACGTTCTCGGACTACAGCCGCAACGCGCTGCGCGTGGCCGCACTGATGAAGTGCCCGTCGATCTTCGTGTTCACGCACGACTCGATCGGCCTGGGCGAAGACGGCCCGACGCACCAGTCGATCGAACAGGTCGCGAGCCTGCGCCTGATCCCGAACATGACGCTCTGGCGTCCGGCCGACACCGTGGAAACTGCGGTGGCCTGGACCGAGTCGATCTCGCATCACGGCCCGTCGTCGCTGATCTTCAGCCGTCAGAACCTGCAGTTCAACGAGCGCACGGACGCGCAGATCGCGAACATCGCCAAGGGCGGTTACGTGCTCAAGGACTGGAACGACGATATCCCGAGCCGCAAGATCATCCTGATCGCCACGGGCTCGGAAGTCGAACTGGCGATGAAGGCCGTCGAAGCGCTGCAGCGCGAAGGCATCGGCGCTCGTGTGGTGTCCATGCCGTCGACCAACGTGTTCGACAAGCAGGACGCCGAATACCGCGAGCGCGTGCTGCCCAAGGGCGTGCGCCGCGTCGCGATCGAAGCCGGTGTGACCGACTTCTGGCGCAAGTACGTGGGCCTCGAAGGCGGCGTGGTCGGTATCGACACGTTCGGCGAATCGGCCCCGGCTGGCGCGCTGTTCAAGCACTTCGGCTTCACGGTCGATCATGTCGTCGCGACGGCCAAGGCCGCGCTCGACAACTAAGCATGCGTTACGGGCCCGCCTGATCGGCAAGATCTGGCGGGCCCGCTGCCTTGAGCGTCCCGCTTGGGTTCAACTCAAGCCGCCCAGCCCGGCGTCGACGTCAGCGCAGCACTGGTTTCAGAATTTTTCAGCCCTTAGGAGATAAACCATGACCATTCGCGTCGCTATCAATGGCTACGGCCGCATCGGCCGTAACACGCTTCGCGCGTTCTACGAGAACGGCAAGAAGCACGACATCCAGATCGTTGCGATCAACGACCTGGGTGACGCGAAGACCAACGCGCATCTGACGCAATACGACACGGCACACGGCAAGTTCCCGGGTGAAGTGAAGGTCGACGGCGACTACCTCGTCGTGAACGGCGACCGTATCCGCGTGCTGGCCAACCGCAACCCGGCAGAACTGCCGTGGGGCGAACTGGGCGTCGACGTCGTGATGGAATGCACGGGCTTCTTCACGACCAAGGAAAAGGCGAGCGCGCACATCAAGGGCGGCGCGAAGAAGGTGATCATCTCGGCGCCGGGCGGTAAGGACGTCGACGCGACCATCGTCTACGGCGTGAACCACAACGTGCTGAAGGCATCGGACACGGTCATCTCGAACGCATCGTGCACGACGAACTGCCTGGCACCGCTCGTCAAGCCGCTGAACGACAAGATCGGCCTTGAAACCGGCCTGATGACGACGATCCACGCGTACACGAACGACCAGGTTCTGACCGACGTGTACCACGAAGACCTGCGCCGCGCGCGCTCGGCCACGCACAGCCAGATCCCGACGAAGACGGGTGCTGCATCGGCTGTTGGCCTCGTGCTGCCGGAACTGAACGGCAAGCTGGACGGCTACGCCATCCGCGTCCCGACCATCAACGTGTCGATCGTCGACCTGTCGTTCATCGCCAAGCGCGACACGACGGTCGAAGAAGTCAACGCGATCATGAAGGAAGCTTCGGAAGGCTCGCTCAAGGGCATCCTCGGCTACAACGACGCACCGCTGGTGTCGATCGACTTCAACCACAACCCGGCATCGTCGACGTTCGACTCCACGCTCACGAAGGTCTCGGGCCGTCTCGTGAAGGTGTCGAGCTGGTACGACAACGAGTGGGGCTTCTCGAACCGCATGCTGGACACGGCTGTGGCGCTCGCGAACGCGAAGTAAGCACGCTTCACACGCTGGATGAAAAAACCGCCCTTCGGGGCGGTTTTTTTTCGACCTTATTTTTCGATCGCGCTTTGCACCGCGCTGGCAAACGTCGGCGGAGTAGGGAAGTACACGCCCGCGCGCTGTGCCGCATTGGCGATGTGCGCCTCGATTGCCTCGCCGGCCGCTGCCGAGTCGCGCGCCTTCAGCGCCACCACGATCAGGCCGTGCTCGCGGTGCGTGGAAAGCACGCGCTCGCGCCGGTAGAACGGCATGCGCTGGCTTTCTTTCATGATGTCGGCGCTGCTGCGCAGGATCGACTCGATCGCCGCGTTGCCCGCGAGATTGACGATGCGCATGTGGAACTCGAAGTCGAGTTGCGCGGCTTCGTCGAGCTCGTCGCAGGCGAGGGCGCTGTGCAGCGCCTCGGTGTTCTGCTCGAGCCACGCGACGTCGGCGTCGCCGATGGCGAGCGCCGCCATGCGCGCGGCGAAGCCTTCGAGCGCGTAGCGCATCTGGTAGGTGTCGGGCAGCGAGGACTGATCGGCGAAACGCCACGGGTGGGCGTTCGTGGCCTGCGCGCTCGTTACGTACACGCCCTTGCCCGCGCGAATCGACAGCATGCCGAGCGCTTCGAGCGTCGAAAGCGCCTCGCGCAGCGATGCGCGGCTGATCGCCAGTTCCTCGGAAAGCTGCCGCTGCGCAGGCAGCAGGCTGCCGACCGGATACAGGCCACCCTCGATCCGTTCGCGGATCGTGGCGATGGCGGCGTCGGTAACGGTGTGCGGAACGTTCTTCATCGGGTGGCGCGGGCTTCGATCGCGTGGTCTGACCGGTATTGTAGTCCTGTACGGCGCACACGCATGGTGCATCGCATCAACGCCCTCGCGCCGCGGGACAAAGCGTTGCGCTCCGGCCCGCAAACTGGTCAGACCGCACGAGGGTAAACACCCCGCCTCCCAACCTTGACTCCAGTATATCGGCTTTCTACTATCCACCATAACAGTGCTGGTCAGACCAGTCAGAACAGTTGCTTGCTCCCCCTTGCTCAGTAGGAGACAGTCGTGACGAAGTTCTTCAATTCGCTGTTTGGCCGCGTAGTGATCGCCCTCGTGCTGGGCATCGTCGTAGGCGCGTTATTTCCCCATTTCGCCCAGTCGCTGCGGCCGCTCGGCGACGGCTTTCTCAAGCTCATCAAGATGGTGATCGGGCCGATTGTGTTCTGCGTGGTCGTGAGCGGCATGGCGCACGCAGGCGACCTCAAGAAGGTGGGCCGCGTCGGCCTGAAGTCTGTGGTGTATTTCGAGGCGATGACGACCGTCGCGCTCGTGATCGGCGCCGTGCTTGCGTACGTCACGCGTCCGGGCGCGGGCATGAACGTGGATCTGCATTCGCTCGATGCCGCCTCGCTTGCGGCGTACACCGAGCACGCCAAGAGCCTGAAGGACACGGCTGGTTTCCTGCTCAAGATCATTCCCGAGACCGCCTTCGACGCCTTCGCGAAGGGCGACATCCTGCAGATTCTCGTGTTCTCAGTGCTGTTCGGCAGCGCGCTCTCGCTGCTCGGCCCGAAGGCGCAGCGCGTGAACGGCCTGATCGACGAACTTTCACAGGTGTTCTTCCGCGTGATGGGCTTCATCATCAAGCTCGCGCCGCTCGGCGTGCTCGGCGCGATCGCGTTCACAACCGGCACGTACGGCGTGGCATCGCTTAAGCAACTCGGCCTGCTCGTGATCGTGTTCTACGCGAGCTGCATCGTGTTCGTCGCGGTCGTGCTCGGCATCGTCATGCGTCTGGCGGGTTTCAACGTGTTCAAGCTGATCCGCTACCTGCGCGAAGAACTCTCGATCGTGCTTGGCACCGCTTCTTCGGACGCCGTGCTGCCGCAGATCATGCGCAAGCTCGAATTCATGGGCGTGAAGGACTCCACCGTAGGCCTCGTGATCCCGACCGGCTACTCGTTCAACCTCGACGGCTTTTCGATCTACCTCACGCTCGCAGTGATCTTCATCGCGCAGGCGACCAACACGCCGCTCTCGATGCACGACCTCATCGTCGTCGTGCTGGTTTCGCTCATTACTTCGAAGGGCGCGCACGGCATTCCCGGCTCGGCGATCGTGATTCTCGCCGCCACGCTCTCCGCCATTCCCGCGATTCCCGTGCTCGGCCTCGTGCTGATCCTGCCGGTGGACTGGTTCGTCGGCATCGCCCGCGCGCTCACGAACCTGATCGGCAACTGCGTCGCGACGGTGGTGGTCGCGGTGTGGGAGCACGACATCGACAAGGTGCGCGCCAAGCGTGTGCTGAACCTCGACGAAGGCTTTCTCTACGTGCCGGCCGGCGACAGCGATGCGGACGCAGCGCATGGCGAAGACAGCGCGCTCGGCGGCAAGCATGCGCACGCTTGACCATTCACCCGGCATTCACCTTTCTTCGATCAACTGACCACTTCAAGCGAACGACACCATCATGGCCATTCCGACTCTCGACCCCAACGCTCCTGCCTTCACGCGCCGCTACATGAACCTCGCCGATCCGCGTCTGGGCGCGCGCGCGCTCCACGCGAGCGACGAGTTCTTCGCGCCGAAGGAGCGCATGCTCGACCCGCAGCCCGCGGTCTTCATCCCCGGCAAGTACGACGACCACGGCAAGTGGATGGACGGCTGGGAAACGCGCCGCAAGCGCACGACGGGCCACGACTTCTGCATCGTGCGCCTCGCGCGCCCAGGCGTGATCTACGGCCTCGATCTCGACACGAGCCATTTCACGGGCAACTTTCCGCCGGCGGCTTCGATCGAGGCGTGCTACGCGCAAGGCGGCGACGACGAAACGCCCGGCGACAACGCCGACTGGCAGACCATCGTCCCCGCGACGACATTGCAGGGCAACCAGCACCACTACGTCGAAGTGAGCGATACGCGTGCGTTCACGCATCTGCGCGTGAATCTCTATCCGGACGGCGGTCTCGCGCGTTTGCGCGTGTACGGCCAGCCGCGCCGCGACTGGAGCAAGGTGGAGCGCGGCAGCCTCATCGATCTGGGCGCGATCGAGAACGGCGCGTATCTCGTCGCGGCCAACAACCAGCACTTCGGGCTGGCCTCGACCATCCTCATGCCGGGCCGCGGCGTGAACATGGGCGACGGCTGGGAAACGCGCCGCCGCCGGGAACCTGGCAACGACTGGGCGATCGTGGCGCTCGCGCGCCCCGGCATCATCCGCAAGATCGAAGTCGACACGGCGCACTTCAAGGGCAACTATCCGGATCGCTGCTCGCTGCAGGCGGCGAGCGTGACGGGCGGCACCGACGACTCGCTCGTCACCCAGGCGATGTTCTGGCCTGAGCTGCTTGGCGAGCAGAAGCTCGAAATGGACAAGCAACACGTGTTCGAGAGCGGGATTGGCGCGCTCGGCCCGGTCACGCACGTGCGTTTCAACATCTTCCCGGACGGCGGCGTTTCGCGCCTGCGCCTGTGGGGCGAACCCGTCTGAACGAGGAGCCGCGATGCAGATCCTGCACATGGAACCCTTGACGCGCGAGGCGTTCGCGCCCTTTGGCGACGTCATCGAACTCGATGGCGCGCGCCACTTTCCGATCAACGGCGGCACGACCGAGCGCTTTCACGATCTCGCCGCCATCGATGTGAACGAGGCGGGCGGCCGCCCCATCGTCAGCGTGTTCCGCGCGCAACCGCGCGCGTGGCCCGTGGAGATCGCGATGATGGAGCGGCATCCGCTCGGCAGCCAGGCGTTCGTGCCGCTCGGCGACGTGGCCTACGCGGTGGTGGTCGCGCCCGCGGGCGAGTTCGATCCGGCGGGGCTGCGGGCGTTCTGGGCCGGACGCGGGCAAGGCGTCAATTACGCCAAAGGCGTCTGGCATCACCCGTTGCTTGCTTTCGAACGCGTGAGCGACTTCGTGGTGATCGACCGCGGCGGCGCGCAGCCGAACTGCGACGAGATCGCGCTCGCAGAGGCCCTGCGGCTCGTGCAAGCGGACACGTCGCTCGTGCCCGCCTGAGGCCCGGCCGGCTTTTCTCGAAATCCGTCGCCCCAAGCGCAAACGCCCCGGCAGATCTGCCGGGGCGTTTGCGCGTGTACAGCCTGCCGCCGCTCAGTGCTTGCGGTGCGGGCAGTTTTCCTTCGTGCACGCGCCGTACAGGGCGAGTGCGTGTTCCTGGAGCTTGAAGCCACGCTCGTTGGCGATCATCTGCTGGCGCTTTTCGATTTCGGGGTCGAAAAATTCTTCAACGATTCCGCAGTCGAGACACACGAGGTGGTCATGATGACTGCCTTCGTTGAGCTCGAACACCGCCTTGCCCGATTCGAAATTGCTGCGCGTGAGCAAGCCCGCCTGCTCGAACTGCGTGAGAACCCGGTAGACCGTGGCGAGGCCGATGTCGAGCTCCTCGTTCAGCAGGTTGCGATAGACGTCTTCGGCGGTCAGATGGCGCACGGGGCTGTGCTGAAAAATCTCCAGGATCTTGAGGCGAGGCAGCGTCGCCTTGAGGCCGATGTTCTTGAGATCGGTTGGATTGGTCATGACGATAAGTCCCTGGAGTACAATGCTAGGTTGTTATGTTAATGCGTTTTTGCCGTTCCGGGCATTTTCGCCAGAACTTCGAACGATCTTCTACAGAATACGCGCGGCTTCGCGAAAAGCCCGCACGGTGAGGGAAATGATTCCAGAATTCACAACGATCGGCCGGCGCATGCACGGCGGCCGCCTGGCGTGCACCCTGCTGGCTGCGGCCGCGTTCGCGGCGCTCGCCGGCTGTAAAACTTACGACAGCGTGACGCAGCGTGTCGCCCAGAGCATCACGCCCTACCGCATTACCATCGTGCAAGGCAACTTCGTCTCGGCGGAAGCCGCGGCGCAGATGAAGGTGGGCATGTCGCGCGCCGAGGTCAAGCAACTGCTCGGCACGCCGCTCCTCACGGACATGTTCCACGCGAACCGCTGGGACTACATCTTCTATTTCAAGCGCGGCTCGACCTCCGTGGTCCAGCAGCGTGACTTCGTCGTGCTGTTCGAAGGCGACCGCGTAGCGAGCTGGTCGGGCGGTGAAGACCTGCCCTCGAACCTCGAACTGCTCGCCGAAATCGATGGCGACCGCAGCGGCAAGAAGAAGGCCGTCGCGGCTGCGCCGGCGTCGGGCGCTTCGGCGCCGGTGGCGGCTGCGGGCGCGCCCGATCAGGCGTCGAGCGCGACCGGCCCGACCGTCGGCGACACGGCGCGCACGCCGTCGTCGGAACTCGGCACCGCCACCAGTGCGCTGCCGCAGGACGCCAACGCGCAGGCGGCCGCCGCCGCGAACCGCGCCACGGAAGCCGTGCAAACGCCAACCGGCCTCACGCCGTCGGTGCGCGCGGGCAATCCGCAGTCGTCGGCGTTGCCGCAGAACGTCGGTACGATGCCTTCACAGGTGCAGTTGCATCGTCAGCCGCAGCCGCAGATTCAGGGCGTGCAGAGCAATCCGGTGGGCCCGGCTCCCGGCGCGCAAGGCACCGGCGACACCAATACGTCGACGTCCGGTCCCGCGCGGGATTCGTCGCTCGCCGCGCCGCCCACGGTGCCGGCTTCGGGGGCTGCTGCGGCCCCGAGCAACTGAGCCGGCTGAGCCGGTAAGACAAGCAGGGCGTGGTGCGCGAGGCGTGCCACGCTTCGAATCGGCGGCCGAGGTGTCATTACCGGCCGCCGCGTTTTTTGGCGGCGCTTTGTTGCATCCGGCGTCGCTGCCAGCGACACATTGGCAGGAAGACTCATGAAAATCGCAATCGCCGGTGCATCGGGCCGCATGGGCCGCATGCTCATCGAAACCGTCCTCAATTCGCCCGACGTCACGCTATCGGGCGCGCTCGTGCGCAAGGGTTCGGCCGCCGTTGGCCAGGACGCCGGCGCGTTCCTCGGCAAGGACACCGGCGTGCGCATCACCGACGATATCGAGCAGGTTTTCGCGCAAAGCGACTGTCTGATCGACTTCACGCGCCCCGAAGGCACGCTCGTGCATCTCGAGGCGGCGCAGCGCCACGGCGTGAAGATGGTGATCGGCACGACCGGCTTCGACGCCCAGCAAAAGGCGCAACTCGGCGCGGCGGCGCAAAAGGTCGGTGTCGTGTTCGCGGCCAACATGAGCGTGGGTGTGAACGTCACGCTCAAGCTGCTCGAATACGCGGCGCGCTTTTTCGAGACCGGCTACGACATCGAGATCATCGAGGCGCACCATCGCCACAAGGTCGACGCCCCCTCGGGCACCGCGCTTGCGATGGGCGAGGCCGTGGCGAAAGCGCTCGGCCGCAATCTCGACGAATGCGCCGTGTACGGCCGCGAAGGCGTGACGGGCGAGCGCGACCCTTCGACGATCGGGTTTTCGGCGATTCGCGGCGGCGATATCGTCGGCGATCATACGGTCTTGTTCGCGGGCATTGGCGAGCG
Organism: Paraburkholderia sp. JHI869; assembly: GCF_038900775.1. NCBI lineage: Bacteria > Pseudomonadati > Pseudomonadota > Betaproteobacteria > Burkholderiales > Burkholderiaceae > Paraburkholderia > Paraburkholderia sp. JHI869. Next base: position 470,742 of record NZ_JAYMSC010000004.1, on the reverse strand, counting down.
CATCGAGATCACGCATAAGTCCTCGAGCCGCCTTTCGTATGCGCAAGGCAGCGTGCGCGCCGCGCGCTTTCTGCAGGACAAGGCCAACGGCCTGTACGATATGCAGGACGTGCTCGGCCTGCGCTGAGCGTTTCCCTTAGGTCCGGCCCAGCTCCCGCGGCGCCGGACAGACAGTGAGCGAGGTCCGATGGCAGCGAGTTCCGGAGTCATTCACTATCTGCAGACGGGCGATGCGGTCACCCACGCGGTTGCGTGGGTATTGCTGGCCATGTCGGTCGCGAGCTGGTGTTTTCTCATCATCAAGAGCTGGATCCTCCTGCGCGCGAAGCGCCAGGGGCCGCGCGCCATCGCGCGCTTCTGGCAGGCGCGCACGCTCGCAGACGGCGTGGCCGCCATGCGCGGCATCGACCGCGAGCGCGTTTTCCTGCCGCTCGCGCAGGCGGCGCTCGCCGCCGAGGAAGCCGACGCACCCGGCATGATGCTCGCCCGCGTGGACCGCGGCGAGCGTGTGCTGCGCGCGCTGCGCGGCGCGCTACAAGCCTCGCAGCGGCGCCTTGAGTTTGGGCAGGTGCTGCTGGCCTCGGTGGGCAGCACGGCGCCGTTCGTGGGCCTCCTCGGCACGGTTTGGGGCATTTATCACGCGCTCGGCAGCATTGCGGCTAGCGGCCAGGCGATGATCGAGAACGTGGCCGGGCCGGTGGGCGAGGCGCTCATCATGACGGCTTTCGGTCTCGTCGTCGCGATTCCGGCGGTGCTCGCCTATAACGTGCTCGGTCGCCTCGTGCGCCAGCTTTGCGACGATCTCGACGGCTTCGCCCACGATCTGCACGCCTATGCCTGCGCGCCTGAAGGCGCGCCGCTGCGCCGCGAGGGGGCGCAGGGCGCGCTGCGCGAAGGCGCGCGCGCCGAGTCGTAGGAGGCAACGCGTATGGCATTCGGCGGACTCGAAAAGAAGCGCGATTCGGCACCCATGTCGGACATCAACATGACGCCGCTCATCGACGTCATGCTCGTGCTGCTCGTCATCTTCATCATCACCGCGCCGCTTTTCTCGCACGCGATCCGGCTCGATTTGCCGAAGGTCGCCGCCGAGCCCGCGCAGCAAACGGCGCAAACCGTTACGCTCTCCATCGACGCCGCCGGCAAGCTCTACTGGAACGCCCAACCCATCACGCTGGACGAACTGCGCGCGCGCTTCGCGGCCGCGGGTAAAGCGCCCGAGTCGCAGCAGCCCGAGCTGCAACTGCGCGCCGCGCGCGAGACGCGCTACGACGTAATCGCCCAGGTGATGGGCGCCGCGCAGCAGGCCGGTCTCACGCGCCTTGGCTTCGTGACCGAGCCGCCCGCTGGTGCGCACTGAGCGCACGCCAGTCAACGGTATAATCAACGTTTCCTTTAAAAACGGGCCCAGCGAAACCGCCGCAACCTGCCGGTATCGTGAACGGCCGGCCCGGTGCATCCGGCACCGAAAGCGCCCGTTTTCAGCGTTCACCATCCACACCATGCTCGAAAAATACGTTCCCTCCGACGTCGAATCCGCCGCGCAAGGCGAATGGCGCGCCACCGACGCTTACCGGACGGCCGAAACGGCCGACAAGCCCAAGTTCTACTGCGTCTCGATGCTGCCGTATCCGTCGGGCAAGCTGCACATGGGCCACGTGCGGAACTACACGATCAACGACGTGATGTACCGTTATCTGCGCATGAACGGCTACAACACGCTGATGCCGATGGGCTGGGACGCGTTCGGCATGCCCGCCGAAAACGCCGCAATGGCCAACAGCGTGCCGCCGGCGAAGTGGACGTACGACAATATCGAGTACATGAAGGGCCAGATGCAGTCGATGGGTCTCGCCATCGACTGGTCGCGCGAAATCGCCACCTGCAAGCCCGACTACTACAAGTGGAACCAGTGGTTCTTCCTGAAGATGCTCGAGAAGGGCATCGCCTACAAGAAGACCGGCACGGTGAACTGGGACCCGGTCGATCAGACCGTGCTCGCCAACGAGCAGGTGATCGACGGGCGCGGCTGGCGCTCGGGCGCGCTCGTGGAAAAGCGCGAAATCCCGATGTACTACCTGCGCATCACGCAGTACGCCGATGAACTGCTGAACGACCTCGACGGCCTCGGCTGGCCCGAGCGCGTGAAGATCATGCAGCAGAACTGGATCGGCAAGAGCTTCGGCGTGAACTTCGGCTTCCCGTATGAGCTGGACGGCGAGAAGAAGCTGCTGCGCGTGTTCACCACGCGCGCCGACACGATTATGGGCGTGACCTTTGCCGCGATTGCGGCCGAGCACCCCCTCGCCACGCGTCTCGCGCAAGGCAAGCCGGAGCTCCAGGCGTTCATCGACGAATGCAAGCGCGGCGGCGTGGCCGAAGCCGACGTCGCGACGATGGAAAAGAAGGGCATGCCCACGGGCTTTACCGTGACGCACCCGCTCACGCATGAGCAAGTGCCGGTGTGGATCGGCAACTACGTGCTGATGAGCTATGGCGAAGGCGCCGTGATGGGCGTGCCGGGCCACGACGAGCGTGACTTCGCGTTTGCGCATAAGTACAACCTGCCGATCAAGCAGGTGATCGCCGTGGAAGGCGAGACGTACTCGCTCGACGGCTGGCAGGAGTGGTACGGCGACAAGGAACGCGCCGTGTGCGTGAACAGCGGCAAGTACGACGGCCTCGCCTACACGGCGGCCGTGGACGCCGTCGCCGCCGACCTCAAGGCGCTCGACCTGGGCGACAAGCAGGTCACGTGGCGCCTGCGCGACTGGGGTATTTCGCGCCAGCGCTACTGGGGCACGCCGATCCCGATCATCCATTGCCCGAGCTGCGGCGACGTGCCGGTGCCGGAAAAGGACCTGCCGGTCGTGCTGCCGGAAGACCTCGTGCCGGACGGCACGGGCAACCCGCTCGCGAAGTCCGAAGCCTTCCTGAACTGCAAGTGCCCGACCTGCGGCGCCGACGCGAAGCGCGAAACCGACACGATGGACACGTTCGTCGACTCGTCGTGGTACTTCTACCGCTACGCCGCGCCGGATGCGCAGAACATGGTCGACGAGCGCACCGACTACTGGATGCCGATGGACCAGTACATCGGCGGCATCGAGCACGCCATTCTTCACCTCTTGTACTCGCGTTTCTGGGCGAAAGTCTCGCGCGACCTCGGTCTCGTGAAGTTCGGCGAGCCTGCGAAGAACCTGCTCACGCAGGGCATGGTGCTCAACGAAACGTTCTACCGCGAAGACGCCGCGGGCAAGAAGACCTGGTACAACCCGGCCGATGTGAGCGTCACGCACGACGACAAGGGCCGCCCGATCGGCGCGACGCTGAACGCCGACGGCCAGCCTGTGGTGCTGGGCGGCATCGAAAAGATGTCGAAGTCGAAGAACAACGGCGTCGACCCGCAGGTGCTGATCGACCAGTACGGCGCGGACACGGCGCGTCTCTTCACGATGTTCGCGGCGCCGCCCGAGCAGCAGCTGGAGTGGTCGGGCGCGGGCGTGGAAGGCGCGAGCCGCTTCCTGCGCCGCGTCTGGGCCTTCGGCCACGCGAACGCCGACGCGATCCAGTCGCGCGCTTCGTTCGACGCGGCGGCGCTCACGGACGTCGAAAAGACGTTGCGCCGCGAGGTTTATAGCGTGCTCAAGCAGGCCGACTTCGACTATCAGCGCCTGCAGTACAACACCGTCGTGTCGGCGGCGATGAAGATGCTCAACGCCATCGACGGCGCGAAGGGCGCCGGTGCCGGCGTGCAGCGCGAGACGTTTGGCGTGCTGCTGCGCGTGCTGTACCCGGTCGTGCCGCACATCGCGTTCGAACTGTGGAAGGCGCTCGGTTATGGCGACGAATACGGCACGCTGCTCGACGCACCGTGGCCCAAGGTCGATGAAAAGGCGCTCGAGCAGGCCGAGATCGAACTCGTGCTGCAGGTGAACGGCAAGGTGCGCGGCGCCGTGACGGTGGCCAAGGACGCACCGAAGGATGCGATCGAAGCGGCTGCACTCGCGCACGAAATGTTCGTCAAGTTCGCGGAAGGCCGTGCACCGAAGAAGATCATCGTCGTGCCGGGCCGCCTCGTGAACATCGTGGTCTAAAGAGGCAAACAAAGGCCATGTCGAGCGGCGTGGCGCGCGAAGTGCGCGCGGCGCCGCTCAGCCGACACCGGCGACTCTGTCGCGAACCCAGGGAGTCCATGTGATTCGCAGATCGTTCCTCAGGTTGTTCCCGCTCGTGGCGGGCAGCGCGCTAGCCCTCTCGGCCTGCGGCTTCCAGTTGCGCGGCGAGGAAAATTTCGCCTTCAAGCGCCTCGCCGTCGTCGGCGCGCCGCCGCCGTTCGTCGGGCGCCTCTCGCGTATGGTCGAAGGCGGCAGCGACTCGGTCGTGGTCGATTCGGTGGCCAATGCCGACGCCGTGCTGCGCGTTTCCGAAGGACGTAGTTTCAGCACGCTCACGCTCAATTCCCTCGGCGCAGTCGTGGAGTATCAGGTCAACTACTCGCTGACCTACACGCTGACGAGGCCGGACGGCTCCGTGCTGATCCAGCCGAGTGTGATCTCGCTGAACCGCGCGATGACCTATAGCGATCAGTTCTCGACCGCCAAGACGCAAGAAGCCGATCTGCTCTTCACCGACATGCAGAACGACGCCGTCGACCAGCTGATGCGGCGCCTCGCGGTGCTGAAGACGATCAACCCCACGCCCGATCAGGTCGTGCCGGGTGTCGCCCCGCGCGCACCGCTGCCTCCGCCGCCGCTGTAATGCGCGCTGTTTCTTTCTACTGAGCGAACTTCGACCGAGCGACATGCAACTGCGACCCGACGCACTCGAACCGCACCTCGCGAGAGGGCTGGCCGGCCTGTACGTCGTCTATGGCGACGAACACCTGCTCGCCCAGGAGGCGTGCGACCGCATCCGCGCGGCCGCGCGTGCGGCGGGCTTTACCGACCGCTCGGTGTTCACGGTCGAGCGCGGCTTCGACTGGAGTTCGCTCCTCGGCGCGAGCCAGTCGATGTCGCTCTTCGGCGATCGCCAACTGGTGGAGTTGCGCATTCCGTCGGGCAAGCCCGGCAAGGAAGGCGCGGACGCGCTCAAGACGCTCGCAGCATCGGCGAATCCCGATGTGCTGATGCTCGTCACGCTGCCGCGGCTCGACGCGGCCACGCAGAAGTCCGCGTGGTTCACTGCGTTGGCCGAAAGCGGCGTCGCGCTGAAGGTCGATCCCGTCGAGCGCGCGGCGCTGCCGAACTGGATCGGCCAGCGGCTCGCGCTGCAAGGCCAGCGCGTGGCGCCTGGTGAGGACGGCCGGCGCGCGCTGCAATTCGTGGCGGAGCGCGTGGAAGGCAATCTGCTGGCGGCGCACCAGGAAATTCAGAAGCTCGGACTGCTGTATCCGCAAGGCGTGCTGAGCTTCGAGCAGATACACGACGCCGTGCTCAACGTCGCGCGCTACGACGTTTTCAAGCTCAACGAGGCGATGCTGACGGGCGACGTCGGCCGCCTGGCTCGCATGCTCGACGGACTGCAGGGCGAGGGCGAGGCCTCTGTGCTGGTGCTTTGGGCTGTCGTCGAGGAAATCCGCACGCTGCTGCGTATCAAGCGCGGCGTGGCGGCGGGCAAGCCGCACGCCATGTTGCTGCGCGAGAACCGCGTGTGGGGGCCGCGCGAGCGGCTCATCGGGCCGGCGCTTTCGCGTTTGAGCGAGGCGACGCTGGAGCGCGGCCTCGCGCTCGCGGCGCGGCTCGACCGCCAGGTGAAGGGGCTTTCCGGTCAGTCGCGCGCCGACTGGCGCAACGCGCTGCCGCCCGACGCCTGGGACGGTCTGTTCGAACTGGCGATGACGGTGGCGGCGCCCCGCGAAAGCGCCACGCAGGCGCGCGCCGTTGGCGGTGCGCACGGTGCTGCAGCGCCAGGGCGCGCGCAGCCCGGTGGTCAGCCAGGTAGCCCGGCCGCGGCGGCCGCAGCGGCAGCGGCGGCGGCCCGACCGCGCACCGCAGGGCCGTCGCGCCGGCCGGGCTGAAGCGTTCCTCGCTCGCTTGAACCGGCACTTCTGCAACTGCCTTTAGCCAGCCACGAGGCCGGCGCACACGCCGAGCCGCCTGGCCGCGTCCAGCAAACCTTGGCGGCTGGCCTTAAAATCGGCTTTGACCGTTTTGAATCGAATCGCGCTCGGGCAGCGCATCTGACTGCCCCTCACGCGCCGCATGACGAAAGACACCATGGATATCGACCAGTACATGACCGACCTCGGCCGCCGCGCCCGCAAAGCTTCGCGCGCGATGGCACGGGCCTCGACGGCCGCGAAGAACGCGGCGCTCGAAGCGGTGGCGCAAGCCATCGAGCGCGATGCGCAGCAACTGAAGGACGCGAACGCGCGCGACCTCGCGCGGGCGAAGGAGAAGGGCCACGATGCGGCCTTCATCGACCGCCTTACGCTGTCGGACAAGGCGCTGAAGACGATGGTGGAAGGTTTGCGCCAGGTGGCCGCGCTGGCGGACCCTATCGGCGAGATCAGCAACCTGAAGTACCGTCCGAGCGGCATTCAGGTCGGCCAGATGCGTGTGCCGCTCGGGGTGATCGGCATCATCTACGAGTCGCGCCCGAACGTGACGATCGACGCCGCGGCGCTGTGCCTGAAGTCGGGCAACGCCACGATCCTGCGCGGCGGCTCCGAGGCGCTCGAATGCAATACGGCGCTCGCGAAGCTGATTGGCGAGGGGCTTGCTGCGGCGGGCTTGCCGCAGGACGCGGTGCAGGTCGTGGCAACGGCGGACCGTGCTGCGGTGGGCAAGCTCATCACCATGACGGAGTACGTCGACGTGATCGTGCCGCGCGGCGGCAAGAGCCTGATCGAGCGCTTGATGGCTGAAGCGCGCGTGCCGATGATCAAGCACCTGGACGGCATCTGCCATGTGTACGTGGACGACCGCGCCGACCTCGCGAAGGCATTGGCCGTGTGCGACAACGCCAAGACGCATCGCTACGGCACCTGCAACACGATGGAGACGCTGCTCGTGGCACGCGGCATTGCGCATGACGTGTTGCCGCCGCTCGGTCGCCTGTATCGCGAAAAAGAAGTGGAGTTGCGCGTGGATGCCGCAGCGCGCTCGATTCTTGCGGACGCCGGCGTTGGCCCGCTTGTGGACGCCACGGAAGAAGACTGGCGCACCGAGTACCTCGCGCCTGTGCTGGCGGTGAAGGTGGTCGATACGCTCGACGACGCAGTTGAGCATATCAACCACTACGGTTCGCACCATACCGATGCGATCGTCACCGAGGACCATGACCGCGCGATGCGCTTCCTGCGCGAAGTCGATTCGGCCAGCGTGATGGTGAACGCGTCGACGCGCTTTGCCGACGGCTTCGAGTTCGGCCTGGGCGCGGAGATCGGCATTTCGAACGACAAGCTGCATGCGCGTGGCCCGGTTGGTCTGGAAGGGCTGACCTCGATGAAGTACGTGGTGCTTGGCCACGGCGAGGGCCGTCAGTAATCGCGCATCGCGGGCGGCCGCGCGTGCCGAGGCGCGCCGCCTGACTGTTCAATCGCTCACAAAGAAGAAGAAAAATGTCGATGCTCTGGGTCAAGACGTTTCACATCGTACTGATCGCCTCGTGGTTCGCGGGCCTGTTCTACTTGCCGCGCATCTTCGTGAATCTCGCGATGGAAACCGAGCCCGCGGCCATCAAGCGGTTGCTCATCATGGCGCGCAAGCTCTATCGCTTCATGACGATGATTGCCGTGCCTGCGCTGCTCTGTGGGCTGTGGCTGTGGCTCGTCGTGGGCATTGGGCGCGGGCAGGGGTGGATTCACGCGAAAGTGGGTGTGGTCGTGCTGCTCATCGGCTATCACGCTTACTGCGGACGCCTGCTGAAGGCCTTCGAGCGCGGTGAGAATAAGCGCTCCGACAAGTGGTATCGCATGTTCAACGAACTGCCGGTGCTCGGCATGCTGGCCGCGGTGGCGCTGGCAGTCATCAAGCCCTTCTGATACCACTCTCCCAAATCCTTCTCTGGAATTTCGGCTTGCCCGGCAGCTTGTCGACCCGCAGTTTGCGCCTTCGCGCTGACCGCGGTCCCACGCAACTCGTTGTTCAAATGCTGCCCGTTTCCTTGGCGCGCATGCGGGCCGCTGCAACATGCCATCCGTCATCGCGCTTCACGAATACGTCCGTGAAGCGGTACTCGATCGTCTTGTAGCCCGCGGCAGGCGTGTATCGATTGATGCCGGTAGCTACGGCGACATTGTCGAGCACCTGAATGCGCACGTCCTGCAGTACCTGTGAGCCACCGGGCGGCAGCGCGGGCGCCGCCAGCAAGTCATGTTTGCTGCGCTTGATATTGCCGGGAAATATCTCGATGAACTTGTCGTCGAGCAGATCGTCGAGCACCGGACGATCGCCGGCCGAGGCGGCTTGCGTCCACTGGTGTTCGAGCAGTTCGATCTGCAGCTTTTCTGATATGACGGGCTCAGCGGCCGGCGTGACCGAAGCGTAGGCGGTCGCCGCCAGGATACTCGCGGCTGCGAGAATCAACATGCGTTTCATGACGTTTCCTTGAGTGTGACGCGAGGCCGCGTGGCTCGCGAAGTGGGGAAACGACACAGGCATGCAGATGCGTAGCTGGCGTGAGCACGGCGTTGGCGCAAGGCGCGCGAAGTCTGTGCGGCGCCTGGATCGCTTCGCGAGAGATGAGGCCGGAAGTCAGTGTTTCCCGATATGCAAAGTCTATGCGTCTGACAGATCGCGCGACATAGGACAAATCTCAAATCGGCCGACGCCGAGTGTTGCTGCGACGCAACCGGCCCGAGGCATGCCGTCGAATCTAGCGCTCAGCAAACGGACGATTTTGTTTGATTCAAGATTCGTGGGAAATGGGCGGATTTCGGTCGCAGAGTTTCGTTTTTTCTCGAAGAATGGTTTCTCAGATTTTGCGAAGGATTTTTGAGGGAATTAATGATCTAGGGTGTAGGTAAATAGGATATGGAAAGTAGTAGAAAGTAATGTCATTTCCCGTGTAACGCCATCCGCTATCTTCAATAGGATGCCGAGAATTCGGATTCTCATGCATTCGACAAGAAAATAAGAATAGTCGGCGACTGCTCAAATTTCAGAGTGACTGCATGGATGACGGCATTTTTATCGCGTTAACGATAATAAAGTGCTTTCGGAGTTCTCTTATGTCCCTCGTGTATCTGAGCCCCTAAAGTCGCGAATGACATCGCATCGTGGTGATTTAATTCTGTAGGCATTATCTGCGACTGAATTAATAAGCCATTGCGTGTAAGGCAAATCGTTGGTCTCAACCGACTACTTGATTTTCATTTCTGAGGGAAATCGCCGCCGGATTGCAATGCGCTTGTTCGTGCGGCGGGCGTCCGGCTATGCGTGCATCTCGCACGGGCGGTATTCCTTCATTAACCGGGGCAGAGCGTGAACAAGACATATCGATCAATCTGGAATGAGTCCACGGGGACGTGGGTTGCGGTTCAGGAAAACGCCTGCGGGCGCGCAAAGAACGGTTCGAAGGGCGGCGAACTAATCCGATTGGCCGCGCTCGGTGCGGGTGTTGGCGGCATCTTGTTGTCCAGTTCTGCCTGGGCCGATTCTTGTGTGAAGCAGGGATCGGTTGTGAGCAATTCGGGCGCTGGGGGCGATAGCAACTGCACGACGTCGTCGACGACTACGAGCGCCGCTTTGGGCGGAGGTGGGTCCAGCCTCGAGGGCTATGTCGCTGCGGCAACGCCTGGTGGAGCAACCCAGAGCGACTCCGTCCTTCTCCCGGGTTCGGTCGGCGCTATGTCCTCTAGCACCGGCACCGGGCTTGGCGCGAGTCAACCCGCGCCACTCGGTAGCAATCTGAAAAGCGTGGCCGCCCTCGGCAGCCAACTTGATGACATGGCTGGCACCACTTATTTCCACACCACCTCGTCCGGTCCCGATTCGTCGGCCACGGCGGAGAACAGCATCGCAGTGGGTTCTGGGGCGGCGGCGACGGCGGAGAACGCCATCGCGGTCGGTGCGGGGGCTGTGGCTTCAGGGTACAACTCAATGGCACAAGGAGCAGGCGCGACCGCCGCTCCCGCCAACGCGATGGCATTAGGTGCCGGCACGGTTGTTACGACAGGTACCAAAACCGATATTTCAGGCTCCCAGAGTGGCGTGGGCGCCATCGCGCTCGGCAATTCGTATACCGATACCTTCGATGGGCAGAGCTACACCTACAAGACAGTCGTGACAGGTCAGAATGCCATCGCGGTCGGCAACGGCTCCACGGTAGCTGCGCAGTCGGGAATGGCAATCGGTACGATGACACTCGTCACAGGCAATAACTCGGTCGCGATCGGCCCAGAGTCGACGGCCTCCGCAGACGCTGCCGTGGTGTTCGGTGGGCAGGCTGCCGCGACGGCGTACGGTTCAATTGCGCTGGGCAATAGCGCTACGGCGACGAACGCCAGTGCCATGGCATTGGGTCCCAGCGCTCTCTCGACGGGTAACACATCTCTCGCGTTGGGTTCCTGGGCGTTGGCAAGTGGAGATACTTCGGTCGCAATCGGCGCAGCTGCGACGACTACAGAGAAGGGTTCGGTGGCGATTGGCTGGGGTACCACCGCTCTCGGCGAGAACGCTTTCGCAACGGGCAGCTTCGCAACGGCATCGGGTCTTAGCAGCGTTGCACTCGGTACTGGCGCGGTGAGTACGAATGACAGCGCGGTTGCGCTGGGACGTGCCGCGATGGCTTCTGGTCTCGGCGCGCTGGCTCAAGGCACTGCTGCAAGTGCTGCAGGCGACAACTCGGTTGCGATCGGCAATATGGCGAACGCGACCGGGCTGGACGCGGCCGCGCTCGGTGCAATGGCAAACGCTGCGGGCAGCAACTCGCTCGCACTGGGCGACGGCTCGACCGCATCGGGCTCAAGCGCGATCGCCATGGGGGCAGCGGCAACGGCATCCGCGCTGAACGCCGCGGCGCTTGGCGCGGGTGCAGAGGCGCTTGGCAACTACGCACAGGCCATTGGCGCCAGTGCGCAGGCACTGAATAACGGCGATCTCGCGATTGGTACGTCGTCGACGGCGTCGAGCACTACGGCCGGCCGGTATGCGACGGCGCTGGGCACCAATGCCTACGCGACCAACGCTGGTGCAACTGCGGTGGGTGGGCGCGCAACGGCAACGGGCGCTAGCGCCACGGCACTGGGCTTTGGCGCACAGGCGGAAACGGATAACTCGGTAGCGCTGGGCAGCCGCTCGGCAACGGGCGAGGTGATCGGTACGGCAAGCGGCGTGATCGGCGACACGACATACGACTATGCGGGTACGAGCCCAACGGGCACGGTGAGCGTGGGCGCGGCGGGTGCCGAGCGCACGATCACGAACGTGGCGGCGGGGCAGGTTACCGACAGCAGCACGGACGCTGTCAACGGCTCGCAGCTTTTCGCGACCAACACGCAAGTCACGGCCAACACGACCTCGATCTCGAATCTACGAGAAGACGTGACGACCATCAACGGTCAGATCACGAATATCAATGGCATGCTGGCCGACGCGGTGATGTACGACTCGTCGACGCATGCGACGGTGACGCTAGGTGGCGCGGGCGCGACCACGCCGGTGGCGCTGACGAATGTGGCGAACGGCGCACTGAGCGCATCGAGCGTCGATGCGGTGAACGGCTCGCAACTGTACGCGCTGGGTGCGACGACGGACGCGTCGGGCAACATCACGAACAAGTTCGTGGCGTACGACGACACCTCGATGAACGCGGTGACGTTCGGAGGCTCGGACCATACGCCGGTCAAGCTCACCAACGTGGCGAACGGCACGCTGAGCGCATCGAGCCTGGATGCGGTGAACGGCCAGCAACTGAACGCGACGAACACGAACTTGACGAACCTGGCCGGCGACGTGACGAACATCGCGGGCGAAATCACGAACATCAAGGGCAAGGTTGCTGACGCGGTGCTGTACGACTCGTCGGCGCACACCGAGGTGACGCTGGGTGGTTCGGGTACGACAACGCCGGTGGCGCTGACGAACGTGGCCAACGGCGCGCTGAGCGCATCGAGCGTCGATGCGGTGAACGGCTCGCAGTTGTACGCATTGGGCGCGACGACGGACGCGTCGGGCAACATCACGAACAAGTTCGTGGCCTATGACGATACGTCGATGAGCTCGGTGACGCTCGGCGGCAGCATGGATCATGCGCCGGTCGCGCTGCACAACGTTGCAAACGGCGAGGTGAGCACGGCGAGCCTCGACGCGGTGAACGGTTCGCAGCTCTACGGTCTGGCCAGCTCTACGGCGAATGCACTAGGCGGCAAGACGAAAGTCAACGCGGACGGTTCGATCGGCGCGCCGACCTACCTTCTCGGGGAAGGGACCTACCACGACGTGGGTACAGCACTTGATGCTGTGATGGCTGCGGCAGGTAGCGGCAATGTTGACGGTGTTGTGTACGACACGTCGGAGCACAATTCGGTGACGCTGGGCGGCGCGGATCACGATCCGGTCAGATTGACGAACGTGGCGAACGGCGGGCTGAGCGCATCAAGCGTCGATGCGGTGAACGGCTCGCAGTTGTACGCGCTGGGCGCGACGACGGACGCGTCGGGCAACATCACGAACAAGTTCGTGGCCTACGACGACACGTCGATGAACGCGGTGACGCTCGGCGGCAGCATGGATCATGCGCCGGTCGCGCTGCACAACGTGGCGGCGGGCGACGTGAGCACAACGAGCCTCGACGCGGTGAACGGCACGCAGCTTTACGGCCTCGCCAGTTCGACGGCCAAGGCGCTGGGCGGCAATACGCAGGTCAACCCCGACGGCTCAATCAGTACGCCTGCCTTCAGGCTCCAGGGCACAGCAAATACGTACACGGACGTGGGCTCCGCGCTGAATGCCGTGATGGCTGCGGCGATAGGCGGCAACGTGGATTCGGTGCTGTACGACACGTCGGCGCACAACGCGGTCACGCTGGGCGGCGCAGATCACGCCCCGGTCTTGCTGACGAACGTGGCGAACGGCGGCCTGAACGCATCGAGCGTTGACGCGGTCAACGGCTCGCAGCTGTACGCCTTGGGCGCGAAGACCGACGCTTCGGGCAACATCACGAATGCGTTCGTAGCCTACGACGATACGTCGATGAGCAAGGTCACGATGGGCGGCTCGGGTCACGCTCCAGTTGTGCTGACCAACGTGGCAAACGGCGCACTGAGCGTCTCGAGCGTCGATGCGGTAAACGGCTCGCAGCTATACGCACTGGGTGCGAAGACCGACGCATCGGGCAACATCATCAACGCGTTCGTTGCTTACGACGATACGTCGATGAACTCGGTCACGTTCGGCGGTTCGGGCCACGATCCGGTTGTACTTCACAACGTGGCGAACGGCGTGGCATCGAACGATGCCGTGAACGTCGCGCAGCTTGAAGCAATGGGCGCGAAGATCGACGGCTCCGGCAACGTGATGAACGGGTTCGTTGCGTACGACGATTCGACGATGAGTTCGGTGACGCTCGGCGGCGGCATGGATCATGCGCCGGTCGTGCTGCACAACGTGGCGAACGGTGCCGTCCACGCCTCGAGCCTCGACGCGGTGAACGGCCAGCAGCTTTACGGTGTGGCTTCCAGCACCGCGAGCGCGTTGGGCGGCGGCTCGACGGTGTCCCCGGATGGTACGGTCTCGGCTCCGACATACAACATTGGAGGCGACACCTTCAACAATGTGGGTGGCGCGCTTACCAACCTCGACTCACGAGTCGGTACGATCGAGACGAACTACACCACCATCGCGGGCCAGGTGGCGAATGCGGTTCAGTACGACTCGTCGGCGCATGACTCGGTAACGTTGGGCGGCTCTGGCGCAACTTCGGCCGTGGCGCTGCACAACGTGGCGAACGGCGTGCTGAGCGCGGATAGCCTCGATGCAGTCAACGGCTCGCAGCTGTATGCAACGAACGTGCAGGTCGAAAATCTGAATCAGCAGATCCAGAACATCAACGTCAACGGTTCTGAGTATCTGTCCACCAACACGACGAACGGTGCGGCTTCGGCTACGGGTTCGAACTCGATCGCGGCGGGCGGCGGGGCGATTGCTTCGGGTGCGAACTCGACGGCGATGGGCGACATGGCGAAGGCCACGGGCAACAACTCGGTCGCGCTGGGTGCGAACTCGGTGGCGGACGAGGACAACACCGTGTCCGTGGGCTCTCAGGGCAACGAGCGCCGCATCACCAACGTCGCACCGGGCGTCAACCCGACCGACGCGGTGAACGTGGGGCAGTTGCAGAGCGGCTTGAATTCGCTACAAAGCGGCTTGAACTCCGTGGCGCGTAATGCTTACGGCGGTATTGCAGCGGCCACGGCGCTGACGATGATTCCGGACGTCGATCAGGGCAAGACCATTGCGGTTGGCGTAGGTACGGCCAACTTCAAGGGCTACCAGGCGGCGGCGCTCGGCGCAACGGCTCGCATTACCCAGAACATCAAGGTGAAGCTGGGCGGCGGTTACGCCTCAGGTGGCGGCGCGACCTTCGGTGGCGGTATGTCGTATCAGTGGTAAACGCTTGAGGTTGATCCGAAGGCGGCGCAGTATGGCCGCTTCGGGTCTTCAAGCCGAAATGCAAAGCGGACTCCCCTGGGAGTCCGCTTTTTTGTTGCTGCGCCGACTGCGTGCCGGGGCCCGCCGCGAGTTTAACCGTTCGCATCCATGCGACGCCGCGCGATGATGTCCTTCGCGTCGGCAAGCTTTTCCGCGAGTTCGGGACCGCGCTGGAGCGCCACGCCTACCGCGAGTATGTCGCCAATAGCAAGATGCGAAGTGCGCGAAGTCATCGGCGAAAAGACGTCGGTGTCTTCGTCGACATTCGCGTGCAGCCCGACGCTCGCGAGGCGAGCGAGCGGCGAGGTGCCGTGCGTGATCGCGATCACCTTCGCGCCGCGATCGAGCGCCGTGCGAGCGGCGTCGACGATGTCGCGCGTGCGCCCCGTGTTCGAGATCGCCACCACGACGTCGCCGGGACCGAGCAGCGCCGCCGACATCAAGAAAGTATGCGGATCCGAATACGCGACGCTCGGCATGCCGAGGCGAAAGAACTTGTGCTGCATGTCCTGCGCGGCGATGCCCGAGCCGCCGGCGCCATAGAACTCGATGCGCGCCGCATGCGCGAGCAGCCCGATCGCCGCGGCGAGCGAGTCGGTGGAGAGATTGTTGCGCACCTGCAAGAGCGCGCCGATGGTGCGGTCGAGCACCTTGGCCGCGACGCCCGGCACGGGTTCGTCCGGGCTCACGTCGCGGTACACGGCCGGGTGCTCCGTCGGCAGATCGGCGGCGACGGCCTGCGCGAGCCGAATCTTGAACTCCCGGAAACCCGAGAACCCTAGCGCATGGCAGAACCGCGCGATGGTCGGCTGGCTCACGCCCGCGCGCTCGGCGACCTCGGTCATCGAGAGATCGAGCACCTCGCGCGGCGCCTGGATCACGTAATCGGCGAGCTTGCGCTCTGAAGGGCGCAATTGCTCGCGCATGGCTTTCACCTGGGACAGCAGCATCAGGAAACTCGCACTATGCTGAAAGATCCGTGGACTATAGCGGATCGGACGTAATGTACAAAAACTACAGGATCGCCGTTTGCTTCTTCCCCAATCGGGCGCGCATCAACGCGAAAGGCTTATGAATAATAAGACTAGGCGTTCGTTTAACCCAGCGCTCCCAGGGTCTTACCGGGATTGTCGGCTTGTAGTTTTTCTACTAACATCGCGCCATCGCTGTTTGGTGCGCTCCAGGTGCACCTGACCTGGCCCCGAGCGTCCCCGCCGAGACAAGAAGGAAGGAGATTCGATGGTTTCCCCGCATTCTCAGTTGATGAAGGTCACGCAGCGCGTGATCGAGCGCAGCAAGCCGACCCGCGAGGCCTATGTGGCGCGCATCGCGGCCGCTCAGGATATGTTCCCGGCGCGTGGCGCGCTCTCGTGCGCGAACCTCGCCCACGGTTTCGCCGGCCTCGAAGGCCGCGACAAGATCTCGATCAAGTCGATTCGCGAGCCGAACATCGGCATCGTCTCCGCCTATAACGAGATGCTCTCGGCGCACGCGCCCTACAAGGATTTCCCCGACATCATCAAGAAGGCCGCCCGAGAAGGCGGCGGCGTCGCGCAGTTCGCGGGCGGCGTGCCGGCAATGTGCGATGGCGTGACACAAGGCAACGCCGGTATGGAACTGTCGCTCTTTTCGCGTGAAGTCATCGCGATGAGCACGGCCGTTGCGCTCACGCACAACATGTTCGACGCAGCGCTGTGCCTTGGCGTCTGCGACAAGATCGTGCCGGGCCTTCTGATCGGCGCGTTGCAGTTCGGCCACCTGCCCACGATCTTCGTGCCCGCCGGCCCGATGACGAGCGGCATCACGAACGACGACAAGGCCAAGGTGCGCCAGCAGTTCGCCACCGGCCAGTGCGATCGCGCGGCGCTGCTCGAATCGGAGGCCGCCGCCTATCACGGTCACGGCACCTGCACGTTCTATGGCACGGCCAACAGCAACCAGATGCTCATGGAGATCATGGGCCTGCATCTGCCCGGTTCGGCCTTCATCCATCCGCATACGCCGCTGCGCGACGAACTCACCGCCGCTGCGGCGCGCCGCGTGCTCGAACTCACCGTCGAGCGCGGCAACTACACGCCGATTGGCCACATCGTCGACGAGAAGGCCGTGATCAACGGCATCGTCGGGCTAATGGCGACGGGCGGCTCGACCAATCACACGCTGCACCTCGTGGCGATGGCGCGTGCGGCGGGCATCATCATCGACTGGAACGACTTCGACGTGCTTTCGGACGCCGTGCCGCTGCTCGCGCGCGTGTATCCGAACGGGAAGGCCGACGTGAACCATTTCCACGCAGCGGGGGGCATGGCGTTCCTCGTGCGCGAACTGCTCGATGGCGGCCTGCTGCACGAAGACGTGAATACCGTTGCGGGCCGCGGCCTGCGTCATTTCACCGAGGAGCCGAAGCTCATCGATGGCAAGCTCACGTGGGTCCCGGCCGTCGAGAAGAGCGCTGACGACTCCGTTCTGCGACCGCTCCCGACGCCGTTCCAGCCGGACGGCGGCTTGCGCCTGATGCAAGGGCGTCTGGGCCGCGGCGTCATCAAGGTTTCCGCTGTTGCACCGGAGCGCCGCAAGGTGCGTGCGCCGGCTATCGTGTTCGATTCGCAGGAAGCGGTGCAGGAAGCGTTCGACCGCGGCGAACTCGAGCGCGATTTCGTGGCTGTCGTGCGCTTCCAGGGCGCGCGCGCCAACGGCATGCCGGAACTGCACCGCCTCACGCCGTTGCTCGGCGTCCTGCAGGACAAGGGCTTTCACGTGGCGCTCGTGACCGACGGACGCATGTCGGGCGCGTCGGGCAAGGTGCCCGCGGTGATCCACGTTTCGCCGGAAACGCTGCTGCACGGCCCGATCGGCAAGGTGCGCGATGGCGATACGATCGTGATCGACGCAGTGGAAGGCGTGCTCGACGTCGAAGTCGACGCCGCCGAGTGGGACGCGCGCCCAGTCGCGCAGCCCGCGCACCAGGAACTCAACGAAGTGGGCTTTGGCCGCGAGCTGTTCGGTGTGTTCCGCGCCACCGCCGCGCCGGCGGAACTGGGCGCTACGGTGTTCGGACCGCTCGTGGGCGAGCAGGCTGCGCCCGCACCCGCCACTGCGGCCACCCCCGCGCCGGCCCACGCCGCGAACTGAATTCATCATCAAGGAGCCTGAACATGGCAAATAACGCAGTCGCCGACATCGTCCGCCTGGGTCCCGTCATCCCGGTGCTCGCATTCGACACGCCGGAGCAGGGCGAGCACGTGTCCCGCGCGCTCCACGCGGGCGGCGTGAAGGTGCTGGAAATCACGCTGCGCACGAAGGCCGGTCTCGAAGCGATCGAGCGCGCCGCGAAAATCGCGCCGGACATCGTCGTGGGCGTGGGCACGATCACGAAGCCCGAGCACTGCGCGCTCGCGAAGAAGGCTGGCGCGCAGTTCGGCGTTTCGCCGGGCCTCACGCGCGAGATCCATCAGGCTTCGCTCGACGCGGGCCTCCCGCTTCTGCCGGGCGTGATGACGCCGACCGACATCATCGTCGCGATGGAACTGGGCTACGAGATCGTCAAGTTTTTCCCGGCGGTTCCGGCCGGCGGCCTGAACATGCTGCAGGCTTTCCATGGCCCGTTCCCGACCCTCAAGTTCTGCCCGACTGGCGGTATCAGCGCCGAATCCGCGCCGACCTTCCTCGCGCTGCCCAACGTGGTGTGCGTGGGCGGTTCGTGGCTCACGCCGAAGGCCGCCATCGCCGCGCAGAACTGGGACGAAGTCACGCGCCTCGCGCACGCCGCGAGCGAGCTGTCGCGCCCGGTGCGCTAACCGCGCGCCTCTGCGTGATGCTCTGACGCACGCGCCGCATGTTGCGGCGCAACGATGACTGGAACGCCGCGCCCCGGTAGTCTGACGGGCGGGCAACGAGCCGCGCAAACGTCGCCTTTCAGGCGCGCGCTTTGCGCGGCTCGCGTGTCTTTCAAGGACGCTGCACCAAAAGTCGTTATAAGCTCTACAATCCCCGGCCCGGCGACGGCCGGTACTTTTGTCCCGCGTGGGCGCAGCTACGCTCACCCGTCGCCGCACAGGGCAAAAGGAACTCGAACAACTACCTGGAGAGGAGCCTCATGGGAGTGGCCCACGGCAGCATGCTGCTGATTTACGCGCTCGTCGCGATCGCCGCGTTGATCCTGCTGATCACGCGCTTCAAGGTTTATCCGTTTCTCGTCCTGATCATCGTTTCGCTGCTGCTCGGCCTTGCCGTCGGCATGCCGATGGATCAGATCGTCAAGTCGTTCGAAACCGGCAACGGCAACACGCTCGGCCACATCGCCATCGTGGTGGGCCTCGGCACCATGCTCGGCAAGATGATGGCGGAGTCGGGCGGCGCCGAACGCGTTGCCACGACGCTCATCCGCTGGTTCGGCGAGAAGAACATTCACTGGGCCATGATGGTTGTCGCGATCATCGTCGGCTTGCCGGTGTTCTTCGAAGTCGGCTTCGTGCTGCTCATTCCGATCGCGTTCAACGTCGCCAAGCGCACTGGCAAGTCGCTGCTGCTGATCGGCTTGCCGATGGTAGCGGGTCTTTCGGTCGTGCACGGGCTGATTCCGCCGCACCCCGCCGCGCTCCTCGCCGTGCAGGCGTATCACGCCGACATCGGCAAGACCATCGCTTACGGCCTGATCGTGGGTGTGCCCACGGCGATCATCGCTGGCCCGCTGTTCGCGCTCTTCATTCATCGCTTCATCAAGCTGCCGGAAAGCAATCCGCTTTCCGAGCAGTTCGTGAGCAAGGCCGATCCCAAGCCCGATAGCGAACTGCCGGGCTTCGGCATCACGCTCTTCACGATCCTGCTGCCGGTGATCCTGATGCTGGTCGGCAGCTGGGCGGACCTCGTGTTCACGCCCAAGACGTTGCCGAACAATCTGTTGCACTTTATCGGCACGTCCGACGTCGCGCTGCTGATCGCCGTGCTGGTAAGCTTCTGGACCTTCGGCGCGCAACGCGGCTTCACGCGCGAGCAGATCCAGAAGTTCTGCGGCGACTGTCTCGCGCCGATCGCGGGCATCACGCTGATCGTGGGCGCGGGCGGCGGCTTTGGCCGCGTGCTGATGGACAGCGGCGTATCCAAGCAGATCGTCGAGCTGGCGCAGAATGAGCATCTCTCGCCGCTGTTGCTCGGCTGGCTCGTCGCCGCGCTGATCCGTCTCGCAACGGGCTCGGCCACGGTCGCCATGACCACGGCCTGCGGCATCGTCGCGCCGATCGCATCGGCCAGCGCCATGACCGTGAAGCCGGAACTGCTCGTGCTCGCCACGGGTTCGGGCTCGCTGATCTTCTCGCACGTCAACGACGGCGGATTCTGGCTCATCAAGGAGTATTTCGGCATGACCGTGGGTCAGACGTTCAAGACCTGGTCGTTGCTGGAGACGATTATTTCGCTGCTGGGGCTTGGGCTCACGTTTGCCTTGGCGGCGGTGTTGTAGAAACAGGAGCAGTAAATGATTCTGATCGCGATGGGCGTGTCGGGCGCAGGCAAGACACGCATCGGCGAATTGCTCGCCGAGCGCCTCAAGTGCACCTTCACCGATGGCGACGCCTTCCACAGCGAAGCCAACAAGAAGAAGATGCACGACGGCATTCCCCTCACCGATGACGACCGCTGGCCGTGGCTGCGCACGATTCGCGCGGCGATCGAGGAGAAGCAGCGCGCCCACGAAACTGCCGTGTTCACCTGCTCGTCGCTCAAGCGCTCGTATCGCGACATCCTGCGCGGCAACGATCATGACGTGTGCTTCGTCTATCTGAAGGGCTCGTTCGAAGTGCTGCACGAGCGGCTTGCTTCGCGCACCGGCCACTTCTTCGACCCGACGCTGCTGCAAAGCCAGCTCGACACGCTCGAAGAGCCGGGCGCGGACGAGGCGATCGAAGTGAGCATCGAACTCACGCCGGAACAGATCGTCGACGAGGTGATGAAGCAGATGGAAGCGCGCCGCAATCAGGCGTCCTGATTTCACGGCGGTAAACAAAAAAGCGCTCGATTCAATCGAGCGCTTTTTTTATGGCCTTACGGTGTAGCGATTACGAAATCCGCTTCGCCAGTTCCACCGCCTTGCCGACGTACGATGCAGGCGTCATTTCCAGCAGACGCTTCTTCGCGTCTTCAGGAATCGCGAGACCGCTGACGAACGTCTGCAGCGCTTCGCGCGTGATGCCCTTGCCGCGCGTGAGTTCCTTCAACTGCTCGTACGGGTTCTCGATGCCGTAGCGGCGCATGACCGTTTGCACCGGCTCGGCCAGCACTTCCCACGTGGCGTCGAGGTCGTCGTTCAGGCGCTGCGGGTTCACTTCGAGCTTGTCCAGACCGCGGATCAGCGCGTCGTACGCGAGCAGCGAGTAGCCGAAGGCCACGCCGATGTTGCGCAGCACCGTCGAGTCGGTGAGGTCGCGCTGCCAGCGCGAAACAGGCAGCTTGTCGGCGAGGTGACGCAGTGTGGCGTTCGCGAGGCCGAGGTTGCCTTCCGAGTTCTCGAAGTCGATCGGGTTGACCTTGTGCGGCATCGTCGACGAACCGATTTCGCCGGCCTTCGTCTTCTGCTTGAAGTAGCCGAGCGAGATGTAGCCCCACACGTCGCGGTCGAGGTCGAGCAGGATCGTGTTCGCGCGTGCCACGGCGTCGAACAGTTCCGCCATGTAGTCGTGCGGCTCGATCTGGATCGTGTACGGGTTGAACGTGAGCTTCAGGCGCTGCTCGACGACTTCCTTCGAGAACGCTTCCCAGTCGAATTCCGGATACGCCGAAAGGTGCGCGTTGAAGTTGCCGACCGCACCGTTCATCTTGCCGAGCAGTTCGACCTTCTCGATGCGCTGGATCGCGCGCGCGAGACGTGCCGCAACGTTGGCGATTTCCTTGCCGAGCGTGGTGGGGCTGGCCGGCTGGCCGTGCGTGCGCGAGAGCATCGGCTGCTCGGCATGCGTGTGCGAGAGCGTGACGAGCCGCTGATGCACCGAGCGCAGCGCCGGCAGGATCACGTGCTCACGTGCGCCCGCGAGCATCAGGCCGTGCGACGTGTTGTTGATGTCTTCCGAGGTGCAGGCGAAGTGGATGAACTCGCTTGCGCGCTCCAGTTCCGGCTGACCCTTCACCGACTCCTTGAGCCAGTACTCCACGGCCTTCACGTCGTGGTTCGTCACGCGCTCGATGTCCTTGATGCGCGCGGCGTCGTGCGCCGTGAAGTTCTCGGCGAGCTTGAGCAGGAATTGCTCCGACGCTTGCGAGAAGCGCGGCACTTCCGCGAAGCCGGCCTGCGACAGCGCGATCAGCCAGTGAATTTCTACGGTCACGCGGTTGCGCATGAACGCGGCTTCCGAGAGCCAGTCGCGCAGCGCTTCGGTTTTCGAGGCGTAGCGGCCGTCGAGCGGGGAGAGCGCGTTGAGCGCGAAGAGGGTATCGGGACGAGTGTCGGACATGATGGGGACGTAACGTGGCGCGTTACGCTCAGTTGGCAGTCGGTTGCAGTCAGATTAAAGACGGCGGGAACCCGAGATTTTATCACCTCGCCGACAGGGGCCGAGGCCGGCGCTGTCAGTGGCCGTTTGCGACGGGCACTGAGGCGTTCCGTCGCGCCACTGTCTTAACGGGATCGGAAGTTTTGAGACGGAGATAGAGTGCGCTCACATCAAAAGTTTGCGCTTAATCAAATATTTGCCACCATGACAACCGATGCTCCCACTCTCTCATCCGAACAGGCCGCTGCACTGATCGACGCCGGTCTCGCTTACCACCGCGCGGGCCAGATCGACGACGCGCAGGACCTTTACGCGTCCGCACTCGATGCGCACCCCGAACATCCCGACGCGCTGCACTACCTTGGCGTGATTGCGCTCGGCCGCAACCAGCTGACGGAAGCCGCCGCCCTGATAGACCGCGCGCTCGCGCAGACGCCCGACAACGCCGAATATCTGGCCAACCGGGGCGTGGTCGCGACCCGCCTGGGCGACCATGCAGGCGCTGCCGCCTGGCAGCGCAAGGCGCTGGCGCTTGCACCCGCTTTCGCGAACGCGCACAACAATCTCGGCAATGCGCTGATGGAACTCGGCGATATCGCCGGCGCCGCGCAGCACTATCGGCATGCGCGTTCGCTGGAGCCGCAATCCGCGCACTTTGCGTTCAATCTCGGGCGCGCACTGGAAGCCAACGGTGAAAAAGATGCCGCACTTGAGGCGTTCCGCACAGCCGCCGCGCTCGATCCCCGCGATCTGAAGACGCTGATCCACATGGGCCGGCTGCTGCGCGCGACGGAGAAGCACGCCGAAGCGGCCGCCTGCTTCGAGCGCGTGATCGCACGCGAGCCCGACAACGTGGTCGCGCTCTTCGAACTTGGCTATGCCTACGACGCGATGCACCGCTATGAAGAGGCCATTCCGCTTTACCGGCGTGCCGCGGAACTCAAGCCCGATGGCGCGGGCATTATCAACAATCTGGCATTCGCGCTGACCGCGCTGGCGCGCTACGACGAGGCGGAGGTCTACTATCGCCGCGCACTGGAGCTCAATCCCGACTTGCCGGAATCGCGCTTTCAGCTCGGCATGCTGATGCTGCGGCGCGAAGACTACGAAGGCGGCTGGCCGCTCTTCGAGAACCGCAAGCTCACCTCGACCGCCAAGGCCAACTACCGCAAGCGGCCATGCGCCGAATGGCAAGGCGAGCCGCTCGAGGGCAAGCGCTTCCTGATTTGCCGCGAGCAGGGCGTGGGCGACCAGATCCAGTTCGTACGCTATGCGGGCCTGCTCGCGCAGATGGGCGCGCAGGTCCACGCGTGGGTCGCGCCGGAACTGGCGTCGCTCGCTGCCACGGTGCCGGGCGTGGCACGCGTGCTCGACGCTGCGCCGAGCGACGAAACCATCGCATCGGAATACGACTACTGGTGCGATGTGATGAGCCTGCCGCTGAAATTTCCTGGCCGGCCCATCTACGCCGACATGCCGTATATGCGCGCCGACACCGTGCAGGCGGCAGCCTGGCGCGCACGTGTGAACGCGCTGGCCGGCGCCGCGCGTCGCCGTATCGGGATCGTCTGGGCGGGCAACCCGCGCCACCATTTCGACGCTTTCCGTTCCGTGCCGCTCAAGTCGCTTCTGCCGCTCTCCGCGCTCACCGGCAACGCCTGGTTCGCGATCCAGAAGGGTCCTGGGGCCGCGCAGCTCGCGCCGGTTGCGGGCCGCTGGCCGATGGATGCGCTCGGCGACGATCTGCACGACTTCGCGGCCACGGCGGCGCTCATCGAGGCGCTCGACCTCGTGATCACGGTCGATACGTCGGTGGCGCACCTGGCAGGCGCGCTGGGCAAGCCCGTTTGGGTGCTGCTTGCCGCGCAGCCTGACTGGCGCTGGGGCAAGGATCGCGCCGGTTCGGTCTGGTATCCATCGGCGCGCGTATTCCGCCAATCCACGCTCGGCGACTGGAGCGGCGTGGTCGCCGACCTGGAAGTCGCGCTCTCCGAGGCGTCCCGCTAAGGCATCCGGCCGCCGCGGCGCGCGAAATTCGCCGCGCCGGCGCCCAGGCGTGCGCCCGCGGGCCTAGAATGCGGACTTCGCATCCGCACGTTGGCCCGCATGGAACTCAAATGGCTCGAAGACTTCGTTTCGCTGGCGGAGACGCATAGTTTCAGCCGCTCGGCCGAACTGCGCCACGTGACGCAGCCGGCCTTTTCGCGCCGCATCCAGGCGCTCGAAGCGTGGCTCGGCACCGAGCTGATCGATCGATCGGTTTATCCGACGCGCCTCACCGCGGCGGGCCAGGTCTTCTACGAGCAGGCGCTCGCGATGCTCTCGCAGTTTCACGAGGCGCGCACGCTGTTGCGCGGCCATACGGCCACACCCGCGGCGACGATCGAGTTCGCCGTGCCGCACACGCTTTCGCTCACGTATTTTCCGCGCTGGCTGCAGCGCATCGAGGCGAAGCTCGGCCGTATCCATACGCGGCTGCGCGCGTTGAACGTGCACGACGCCGTGCTCTCGCTCGTGGAAGGCGGCTGCGATCTCGTGATGGGCTATCACCACCCGAGCCACCCCGTGACGCTCGACCCCGCGCGTTACGACACGCTGACGCTCGGCATCGAGTCGATCAGCCCGTATTCGGCGCCGCAGCGCGCGGGGCGTGCGCGTTACACGCTGCCCGGCACGCCCGATGCGCCCACACCGTATCTCTCCTACACGCCGAATGCGTATCTCGGCCGCATGACCGAGGTGATCGTTGCCAACGCACCGGCGCGGCTCTATCTGGACCGCGTGTACGAAACCGACATGGCAGAAGGGCTCAAGGCGATGACACTGGCCGGTCACGGCATCGCCTTTTTGCCGCACAGCGCGGTGGAGGACGCCGTGGCCCAGGGCGAGCTGATCCGCCTCGACCGCGGTACGCGTGGCGTGCCGGAGGGCCAGTTCACGCTCGACATGGAGATTCGCCTCTATCGCGACAAGCTCGCGACGCAGGGCGACGACGCGCGCCAGGCGCTCGTGCGCGAATTGTGGGAGGCAGTCAGCGAGGAACTTGCGCAGGGCAAGCGCTGACGAAGCGGCAATGTGAGTTCAGAGCAGCCACGCAAACAGTCAGGCTATTTCAGCCTGTAAGGCTTGAGCCACGGCGCCCGCGACACGTTTTTTCGACTTCGGGGACGTTATGCACGAAAAGCATAACGGGATGATCAAACGGCATTGGATTTCAGATGGGCGTTTTCTGACAATGGCACCACTTGTTCGATCGGAGCGTTCATGTCATCCCAACTGCAGTCGGTTCCTTCCTATCTCCACGCCGATGATCTCGGCCCCTGGGGCAACTATCTTCGTCAGGTCGACCGCGTGGCGCCGTATCTCGGCTCGCTCTCGCGCTGGCTTGAGACGCTCAAGCGTCCGAAGCGCATCCTGATCGTCGACTGCCCCATCGAACTCGACAACGGCACCGTTGCGCACTTCGAAGGCTATCGTGTCCAGCACAACGTGTCGCGTGGTCCCGGCAAGGGCGGCGTGCGTTATCACCAGGACGTTACGCTCTCCGAAGTAATGGCGCTGTCCGCGTGGATGTCGGTGAAGAACGCTGCAGTGAACGTGCCGTACGGCGGCGCGAAGGGCGGTATCCGCGTCGATCCGCGCACGCTCTCGCGTGGTGAGCTCGAGCGCGTGACGCGCCGCTACACCAGCGAAATCGGCATCATCATCGGACCGAACACCGACATTCCCGCGCCGGACGTCAACACGAACGAGCAGATCATGGCGTGGATGATGGACACCTACTCGATGAACCAGGGCCAGACGGCTACGGGCGTCGTGACGGGCAAGCCCATCTCGCTCGGCGGCTCGCTCGGCCGCCGCGAAGCCACGGGCCGCGGCGTGTTCGTCGTCGGCTGCGAGGCCGCGCGCCGCACGGGTCTGTCGATCGATGGCGCACGCATTGCCGTGCAGGGCTTCGGCAACGTGGGCGGCATTGCCGCACGCCTCTTCCAGGAAGCGGGCTCGAAGATCGTGGCCGTGCAAGACCATACCGGCTCGCTCTACAACTCGAGCGGCATGAACGCGGAAGCGCTGCTCGAGCACGTCGCGAAGACGGGCGGCGTGGCGGGCTTCTCGGGCGCTGAAGTCATGGCGAACGACGAATTCTGGACCGTCGAAACCGACATCCTCATTCCGGCCGCGCTGGAAAACCAGATCACGGAAAAGAACGCGGGCAAGATCCGTACGAAGATCATCGTGGAAGGCGCGAACGGCCCGACCACGACGGCGGCGGACGACATCCTGCACGACAAGGGCATTCTCGTGATCCCCGACGTAGTGGCCAACGCGGGCGGCGTGACTGTTTCGTACTTCGAGTGGGTGCAGGACTTCTCGAGCTTCTTCTGGACCGAGCACGAGATCAACGAACGTCTCGAGCGCGTGATGCGTGAAGCGTTTACGGCGGTTTGGCAGGTCTCGAGCGAGCAGAAGGTCTCGATGCGTACCGCTGCTTTCATCGTTGCATGTAAACGCATCCTGATGGCGCGCGAAATGCGCGGTCTGTACCCCTGATCGCATGACGAATCAGTGACAAGTTTTTGCGCTGCACATCAAGGCGCATAGAAGGCGGACGTTCTCCACAAGGGGGCGTCCGCCTTCGCACTTTCCGGCGTTGTGCCAGGGTCACTCTTAATTCTTTCAGAATAATTACTTTGCTAAACTAACGGCGGTTCTTGTACCGGAGAAAACAATGCAAATCAAAAAGACCGCCTCTCTGCTCGCACTCCTTGGTTTCGTCGCCACCAGCGCTTTCGCGCAGGACGCGGGCACACTCAAGAAGATCAAGGACACGGGCGTCATCTCGCTGGGGCACCGCGAGTCGTCCATTCCTTTTTCGTACTACGACGACAAGCAGAATGTGATCGGCTACTCGCAAGACTACGCGATGAAAATCGTCGAAGCGGTCAAGCAGAAGCTGAACATGCCTAATCTGAAGGTCAAGATGGTGCCCATCACGTCGCAGAACCGCATTCCGCTCGTGCAGAACGGCACGGTGGACATCGAATGCGGCTCGACCACGAACAATGCCGAACGTCAGCAGCAGGCCGCCTTCACGAACACGATCTTCGTGATCGGCACGCGCCTCATGACGAAGAAGGACTCGGGCATCAAGGACTTCGCCGACCTCAAGGGCAAGACCGTTGTGACGACGGCAGGCACGACGTCCGAGCGCCTCCTGCGCAAGATGAACCAGGACAAGAGCATGGGCATGAACATCATCAGCGCGAAGGACCACGGCGAGTCGTTCATGACGCTCTCCACGGGCCGCGCCGTGGCGTTCATGATGGACGACGCGCTGCTCGCGGGCGAGCGCGCCAAGTCGAACAACCCGGGCGACTTCGTGATCGTCGGCCAGCCGCAGTCGCGTGAAGCGTACGGCTGCATGATGCGCAAGAACGATCCCGAGTTCAAGAAGGTTGCTGACGACGCCATCGCCAAGGTGCAGACTTCGAGCGAAGCCGAAGCGATCTACAAGAAGTGGTTCGAGTCGCCGATCCCGCCGAAGGGTCTCAACCTGAACTTCCCGATGAGCGACGACATGAAAGCGCTGTTCAAGAATCCGAACGACAAGGCGATCGACTAACACGGCCCCGGCCGGTCGACCCGCATTTAGCGTTTAGCACGGAACGGAAGAAGCGCCGCTTCTTCCGTTCTTTTTCTTGGAGTCTCTTTATGTCCTATCACTGGAACTGGGGCATTCTGCTCAGCCCGGTCTCGACGGGCGAACCCACCACGTACCTGGGCTGGATCCTCTCCGGCCTCTGGGTGACGGTCTCGGTGTCGCTGTGCGCGTGGGTGATCGCGCTCATCGTCGGGTCGTTCTTCGGCGTGCTGCGCACGGTGCCAAACAGGTTTCTTGCGGGCGTTGGCACGGTTTACGTGGCGATCTTCCGCAATATTCCGCTCATCGCGCAGTTCTTCATCTGGTATTTCGTGCTGCCGGAAATCGTTCCGCAATCGCTAGGCAATGCGTTCAAGCAGTCGCCGCCGGGCGTGCAGTTCTTTTCGGCGTCGGTCGTATGTCTCGGGCTGTTTACCGCGGCGCGCGTGTGCGAACAGGTGCGCTCGGGCATCAATGCGCTGCCGCGCGGCCAGCGCGCAGCCGGGCTCGCAATGGGCTTCACGCAGTGGCAGACGTACCGCTATGTGCTGCTGCCCGTGGCGTATCGCATCATCGTGCCGCCGCTCACCTCCGAGTTCCTCAACATCTTCAAGAACTCGGCGGTCGCTTCGACGATCGGCCTGCTCGATCTGTCGGCCCAGGCGCGTCAGCTCGTCGACTACACGGCGCAGACTTATGAGTCGTTCATCGCAGTCACGCTCGCTTACGTGATCATCAACCTCGTCGTCATGACGCTCATGCGCTGGGTCGAGGCGAAGTCGCGTCTGCCCGGCTACATCGGAGGCAAGTGATGCATCACTTCGACTGGAGCGGTATTCCGGGCGCGATGCCCACGCTGTGGACGGGAGCGATCATCACGTTCAAGATCACGCTGTGTGCGATCGTGGTCGGCATTCTGTGGGGGACGCTGCTTGCGCTCATGCGCCTGTCGAGCGTGAAGCCGCTCGAATGGTTCGCCAAGGGCTACGTCACGATCTTCCGCTCGATCCCGCTCGTGATGGTCCTGCTGTGGTTCTTCCTGATCGTGCCGCAGGTGCTGCAAAACTTGCTGGGCCTTTCGCCCGACATCGACATTCGCCTGGCTTCCGCCATGATCGCGTTCTCGCTCTTCGAGGCCGCGTATTATTCGGAGATCATTCGCGCGGGCATTCAGGCGGTGCCGCGTGGGCAGGTGAACGCTTCGTTCGCGCTCGGCATGCGCTACGGCCAGGCCATGCAATACGTGGTGCTGCCGCAGGCGTTCCGCGCGATGGTGCCGCTGTTGCTCACGCAGGCCATCGTGCTGTTTCAGGACACCTCGCTCGTGTACGTGATCAGCCTCGCCGACTTCTTCCGCACGGCCACCAATATCGGCGATCGTGACGGGACGATGGTCGAGATGGTACTGTTCGCGGGCGCGTGTTATTTCGTGATTTGCGTGATCGCGTCGAGCCTTGTGAAAGGTCTTCAGAAAAAGGTCGCAAGATGATTTCAATTAAGAACGTTTCGAAGTGGTACGGCCAGTTTCAGGTGCTGACCGACTGCACGACGGAAGTGAAAAAGGGCGAGGTGGTGGTGGTGTGCGGGCCTTCGGGCTCGGGCAAGTCCACGCTCATCAAGACCGTCAACGGGCTCGAACCGTTCCAGCAGGGCGAGATCCTCGTGAACGGCGAGTCGGTGGGCGACAAGCGCACCAATCTCTCGAAGCTGCGCTCGAAGGTGGGCATGGTGTTCCAGCACTTCGAGCTGTTCCCGCATCTGTCGATCACCGAGAATCTCACGCTCGCGCAGATCAAGGTGCTCGGCCGCGGCAAGGACGAGGCCACGCAAAAGGGCCTGAAGCTGCTCGACCGCGTGGGTCTGCGCGCGCATGCCGACAAATTCCCGGGCCAGCTCTCGGGCGGTCAGCAGCAGCGCGTGGCGATTGCACGCGCGCTCTCGATGGACCCCATCGCCATGCTGTTCGACGAGCCGACCTCGGCGCTCGACCCCGAGATGATCAACGAGGTGCTCGACGTGATGGTGGAGCTTGCCCAGGAAGGCATGACCATGATGTGCGTGACGCACGAAATGGGCTTTGCCAAGAAGGTCGCGCACCGCGTGATCTTCATGGACCAGGGGCTCATCGTCGAGGACGACCAGAAGGAAGCCTTCTTTGCGAGCCCGAAGTCGGATCGCGCGAAGGACTTTCTGGCGAAGATCCTGCACTGAAGCTTTGTATGCTCGAAAAAAAGCCGCGCTCGATGCGCGGCTTTTTTCGTTTAGGGCGTCGCGGGGCTTACTCGCCCCAGGTCTGCAGTGCGGCCACGGCTTCCACGTCGATCTCGCCCGGCTGCCCGGCGCACGGTGCGCTGGCCGATGCGTCGAGCGAAGGATTGGCGAGCTTGTCGAGCACCTTCTGCGGCACCGGCACTCGCGTCTGGGCGATCACGTCGCCATGCTGGAACATCAGCAGGTCGCCGGGGGCGAAGCGCGTCCAGACCTCGTTGTCGGTGAGCGGCGCGGTGGCGATCACGGCCACGCGGTCCTCGGGCGTCGTGTACTTGGCGAAGTCGATGGAGACGTCGGCATCGACGAGATGCGCCGTCGAAAACGGCCAGCGGCGCACGAGGTAGTAGAGATGCGTCGAGCAATGCGCGAACAGCGCCTGGCCGTTCGACATCAGGAAGTTGAAGACGCCGAACTGCGTGACCTCGCGCGTGAGCGACTCGAGCGCGGCGAACAGTTCGTCGAGCGGCGGCTGAGCGCCTGGGAACGCCTTGCGCAAGCCTTGCAGCAGGAAGCAGAACGCACGCTCGCTATCGGTCGTGCCAACCGGCTGATACACGCCCGACATCACCGGATTGAAGTCCTGCAGGTCGCCGTTGTGCGCGAAGATCCAGTGCCGACCCCACAGCTCGCGCTGGAACGGATGACTGTTCTCGAGCGCGCAGTTGCCCTGCGTGGCCTTGCGGATGTGGGCGATGGTGTTGCGCGACTTGATGGGGTAGTGCTTGACCATCTCGGCGATCGGCGAACGCGCCGAAGCCTCGTTGTCGATGAAGAGGCGGCAGGCCTTGTCCTCGAAGAACGCGATACCCCAGCCGTCGGCGTGGTGATCGGTGGCGCCGCCGCGCGCCGCGAATCCTGTGAAGGAGAACGTGACGTCCGTCGGCGCGGCGCAATTCATTCCGAGAAGTTGGCACATGGTGCTGATGGTGCGTGATGCAACTAAAGCGACTGAGACGGCTCGTGCGGCGGCTGCAGCGGTGGGCGGGACCCGCCGTCGACCCGGTACAATAATGATTTTCCAAGCATATCACCGGCCTGCGGGTCGCCAATACGAATTTTGTCGGATGCATTGCAGGCTTGCGTAGAAGCGCGCGAGCCGGCGTCAATGCAGCACAAATTGTCGTGTGTACGCGACGGTGCGGGCAATGCGTGCGTTGGTCCTGTAGCGCTCAACGCCGCGCTTTTTGCAGTGATATGCCCGGAATTTCGCTGCTCACTCATTACCGCGCCTGATTCCTGCCATGAACGCCTCTTCCCTCACGACTCTTACGCTCGCCCGCCCCGACGACTGGCACCTGCACGTGCGCGACGGCGCCATGCTCGCAGCGGTGCTCCCGCATACGGCGCGCCAGTTCGGCCGCGCGATCATCATGCCGAACCTCAAGCCGCCCGTCACGACGACGGAGCAGGCCGCCGCCTACCGCGAGCGCATTCTCGCGGCGCTGCCGGCGGGCTCGACGTTCGAGCCGCTGATGACGCTTTATCTCACCGACAACACGCCGCCCGAGGAGATTCGCAGCGCGAAGGCGAGCGGCTTCGTGCACGGCGTGAAGCTATATCCGGCGGGCGCGACGACGAATTCGGACGCCGGCGTGACGGACATCCGCAAGTGCGCGAAAACGCTCGAAGCGATGCAGGAAGTGGGCATGCCGCTCCTCGTGCACGGTGAAGTGACGAGCGCCGACATCGACTTGTTCGATCGCGAGAAGGTCTTCATCGACCGCGTGATGACGCCGCTGCGCCGCGATTTCCCGGCGCTCAAGGTGGTGTTCGAGCACATCACGACGAAGGACGCCGTCGACTACATCCGCGCCGATCACGCTGCTCCGGGTCTGCTCGGCGCGACGATCACCGCGCATCACCTGCTCTACAACCGCAACGCGATCTTCCAGGGCGGCATTCGTCCGCATTACTACTGCCTGCCCGTGCTCAAGCGCGAGACGCATCGCGTGGCGCTCGTGGAGGCGGCGACTTCGGGAGATCATCGCTTCTTCCTCGGCACCGACAGCGCACCGCACCCGAAGGGCCTGAAGGAGCATGCGTGCGGCTGCGCGGGCTGCTACACGGCGCTGCACGCGCTCGAGCTGTACGCCGAAGCATTCGACAACGCAGGCGCGCTCGACAAGCTCGAGGGCTTCGCGAGCTTTTACGGCGCGGACTTCTACGGCGTGCCGCGCGCGACCGAAACGGTCACGCTGCGCCGTGAGACCTGGACGCTGCCCGCCGAAGTCGAAGCGGGCGACACGCCCGTCGTGCCGCTGCGCGGCGGCGAGACGATCGGCTGGAAACTCGCTTGAACGAGGCGGGGCAGGGTGTGGCTGCGGGGGCAACGATCGGTGCAGCCCACGCAGTCGATGCGCCCGCACCGATGCTTGCGCGTGCTCCGCGCAGGACCATGCCGCTGGGCAGTTTTACCGACGTCGACTGGACGCGCCCCTGGTTCGCGCAACACGAAGCACGAGGCCGGCGATGGCAGCAGGCTGCGCTGGCGGGCTACGCGACGTACCTGGATGAACTGAACGCCGATGCGGTGGCCGCTGCCCAGAGCACGGGCCGTGGCCAGCCGCTGCGCTTCATCGCCCAGGACGATCTGCCCGAAGGCTCGGCCTACGAGGCGCATATCGCAGCGACGGGCTGCGTGCCGACGCGCCACAACCTCCACGACTTCTTCAACGCACTCGCCTGGTTCGCGTTCCCGCGCATCAAGGCGACGCTTAACGCACGCCAGGCCGCAGCAATCGACGTGCTGGGCGTGGGTCCCGCACGCGGCGGCGTGCGCGACGCGCTCACGCTGTTCGACGAGAATGCGGTGCTCTACGCCTCTTCGGACGCGGTGCTGATCGCTGCGCTGCGCGGCTTCGACTGGCGCACGCTGTTCGTGACGCAGCGCGCGGGCTGGGAAGCGACTCTCGAAGAGACGATTGGCAAGGCCCGTTGCGAAGTCCGCGTCTTCGGCCATGCCCTGCTCGAAAAATTGATCTCGCCTTATGCGGCATGCACGGCGCACGCGTGGGTGGTCGAGGTGCCGCAAGCGTATTTCACGTGGCCGCGCGCGCAACGCGACGCGTATCTGGACGAGACGGTGAGCGCCACGCTCGCGACCGACGCCGCGCTCAACGGGCGCAGCTTCGCGCCGCTGCCGGTGCTCGGCATTCCGGGCTGGTGGGCGCAAAACGAGGCCCCGTCGTTCTATGACGACGCCATGGTCTTTCGGGCAGGCCGCCGCGCGCGCTAAAAGGCTTCGGGGCCGCTAGCGATCCGGCCCCAGGCGCCAGGCGCCCGCGCGTGCTAATATCGCGCCTCGCAAAGCAGGCCAGGCAGTCGCGGCTCCGAGGTTTCGGCCAAGGAGGCGAGGAAAGTCCGGACTCCACAGGGCAGGGTGATGGCTAACGGCCATCCGTGGCGACACGCGGAACAGGGCAACAGAGAACAGACCGCCGATGGCCCGATTTCGGTCGGGATCAGGTAAGGGTGAAACGGTGCGGTAAGAGCGCACCGCGTCTGCGGTGACGTAGACGGCACGGTAACCTCCACCCGGAGCAATTCCAAGTAGGCAGGCGCGCATCTTCGGGATGCAGGATGGGGCCCCCATTCCGTCTGCGGGTAGGAAGCTTGAGCGCGTCAGCAATGGCGCGCCTAGAGGAATGGCTGCCACGCGCGGCGCGTCTTCGGACGCGGCGTGTGCACAGAATCCGGCTTATCGGCCCGCTTTGCAGCCTCATTCATGCAAAAAGCCGGCGCGGTTCATCGAAGAACCGCGCCGGCTTTTTCGTTTGCAGCCAAGCTTGCCGCGGATCTTAAGCCGCGACGATCTCGAACGTATGCGTGATCTCGGCGGTCTTGCCGATCATGATCGACGCCGAGCAGTACTTGTCGTGCGAAAGGTTGATCGCGCGCTCAACGGTGGCCGGGTTCAGGTTCTTGCCGGTCATGGTGAAGTGGAAGTGGATCTTCGTGAAGACCTTCGGGTCTTCGCTGGCGCGCTCGGCCTTGAGCGTCACGCTGCAGCCGCTCACTTCCTGGCGGCTCTTCTTGAGAATCAGCACCACGTCGTAGGCCGTGCAGCCGCCGGTGCCGAGCAGCACCATTTCCATCGGCCGCGGCGCGAGGTTGTGGCCGCCGCCTTCCGGCGCGCCGTCCATGTTGACGAGGTGGCCGCTGCCCGTTTCGGCTGCGAACGCCATGCCGTCCTGACCCATCCAGCTAACTTTGCATTCCATGTACGTATGCCTCTGCGCGGTTTCTTGATTCAGACGGCATTGTAGCCCGCGCCTTACTGGTATGCCCGAGGGGGCGCCGCGGCGCGCGGCTTATGCCACGTGCTTGAATGTTGCGGCGCGGCATCCTAAGAACAAGGCAGATTTCCCTTACGCAATTAGGGGTTTCGCTCTAGTCGTGCCGCATGATTTTCGCGGCGTCTCTTCGCAGGATGATGATTTTTAAGGAATTTATTTTCGGCGTGCCATCATTAGTGAATTTCACATTGTGGTTCTTGATTTCGCAATGCAAATCCTCTTGCGCCGCACAAGGCCCATCCGTATAATTCATCTCATTGGTTATCGTGCTTCACGACACCTCAGCATGTCTCCTCCACCCTCCTCCAAAGAGTGGATTAAGCCCGAACAACGCGTTCGGGCTTTTTTTCGTCTGCCGCCTACGTTTTGCCTCTGCCGCAAGCAATTTTTTTGACTTGCGGCCAAATTTCCCTTTATAATCGTAGGTTTCCCGCATCCATGCCCGCGGGAGAAAAACAGGGAGAGCCTGCGCCGACGTCAACGAGCGTCACCATACAAGCAGGACCAAAACTGGGCACAGCATTTTTTTTGGATCGATCATGAAGACTTTTTCCGCCAAGGCACATGAAGTGCAGCGCGAATGGTACGTGATTGACGCGACGGATAAGGTTCTCGGCCGTGTCGCCAGCGAAGTGGCACGCCGTCTTCGCGGCAAACACAAGCCTGAGTTCACCCCGCACGTCGACACTGGTGATTTCATCATCATCATCAACGCCGGCAAGCTGAAGGTCACGGGCAACAAGACCACCGACAAGAAGTACTACCGTCACTCGGGTTACCCGGGCGGTATCTACGAAACGACGTTCGGCAAGATGCAAGAACGCTTCCCGGGCCGCGCGCTCGAGAAGGCCGTGAAGGGCATGCTGCCGAAGGGCCCGCTCGGCTACGCGATGATCAAGAAGCTGAAGGTCTACGCTGACGCAACGCACCCGCACTCGGCGCAACAGCCGAAGGCGCTCGAGATCTAAGGGGAGCCCACATGATCGGTAACTGGAATTACGGTACGGGCCGCCGCAAGAGCGCGGTCGCTCGTGTCTTCATCAAGTCGGGCAAGGGCGAAATCGTCGTCAACGGCAAGCCCATCGCCGACTACTTCTCGCGCGAAACGTCGCTGATGATCGTGCGTCAACCGCTGGAACTCACGAACCACGGCACGACGTTCGACATCAAGGTGAACGTGACGGGCGGCGGCGAAACCGGCCAGGCCGGCGCAGTTCGCCACGGCATCACGCGCGCGCTGATGGACTACGACGCAACGCTCAAGCCGGCACTGTCGCAAGCTGGCTTCGTTACGCGTGACGCACGTGAAGTGGAACGTAAGAAGGTCGGTTTCCACAAGGCACGTCGCCGCAAGCAGTTCTCGAAGCGTTAATCGTTTCGGGCCTGTGCCCTTCGCGGGGCACGGTGCTGCTGCAAAAGCCGTCCGCGCCCCGTGCGCCGGGCGGCTTTTTCGTTTTACCGGCGCGTCCCTTGTGTGGCGCGCAAGCTGCGAAAGGTTGGAGAAACCCTTGATATTGTGGGCTTAAGCACGATATCGGGAAGAGCCCTACAATAGCGGCTAGAAGCTTTTTTGGAGAGTTCGAATGAGCGCTGTCACCGAAACTACCGCGACCGAAATGCCCGGTCCCTTCGTTTTCACCGAAGCAGCGGCTGACAAGGTCAAGCAACTGATCGACGAGGAAGGCAACCCGGAGCTGAAGCTGCGCGTATTCGTGCAGGGCGGCGGCTGCTCGGGCTTCCAGTACGGATTCACGTTCGACGAGACGGTCAATGAAGACGACACCGTGATGAACCGCAACGGCGTCCAGCTTCTGATCGACTCGATGAGCTATCAGTACCTCGTCGGCGCCGAGATCGACTACAAGGACGATCTTAATGGCGCGCAATTCGTCATCAAGAACCCGAACGCGACCACCACGTGCGGTTGCGGCTCGTCGTTCTCGGTTTGATCGATTTGCTGCAATAAAAAACGGGGCTTCGGCCCCGTTTTTTATTGGTGCGCGCGCTCAGTAGTGCGCTCACTCAGCGCGGGTAAATCGCTCCCAGCACGCGCTCGCCGGCAGCCCCGGTTACGGCCGCGAGATTGCCCGGCTCGCGCGCCACGCAGCGCATGGCGAGCCACGCAAACGCAAGTGGCTCGACCTGTTGCGGCGGGACGCCGAGCGCGTCCGTCGTCATCACTGGCACGCCCGCCACTCCGCCCGTTTCGAGCGCCTTTTGCAGCGCCGCCATCAAAGCCGCATTGCGCGCGCCTCCGCCGCAGACGTAGACGGCGCGGCAATCGCTCGCATGACGCTCGATCTCGCGCGCCACGCTCACGGCGGTCAGTGCGACCAGCGTGGCCTGCACGTCGGCGGGCGTGAGCGCCTCGAAGCCCTTGAGCTTGTCGTCGAGCCACTGGGCGTTGAAGAGATCGCGGCCGGTGCTCTTGGGCGGCTGCTGTTCGAAGAACGGTTCGTCGAGCAGGGCATTCAGAAGCGGCTGATGCAGATTGCCGCTCGCGGCGAACTTGCCGTTCTCGTCATAGGGCTTGCCCAGATGCCGCTCGGCCCAGAGGTCGAGCAGGGCGTTGGCCGGACCGCAGTCGAAGCCGCGCACGCCGCCCGTCGACGAGAGCACCGTGATATTGCTGATGCCGCCCAGGTTGCAGACCACGCGCGTATCTTCCTGCGAGCCGAACAGCGTCGCGTGGAACGCGGGCACGAGCGGCGCGCCCTGGCCGCCCGAGGCGACGTCGCGGCTGCGGAAGTCGGCGATCACGTCGATGTGCGTGAGTTCGGCGAGCAACGCCGGGTTCTGGATCTGCACCGTGTAGCCCTTCTCCGGCCGATGCCGCACGGTCTGGCCATGCGCGCCGATTGCCCGCACATCGGCCGCTGAAACATTGCCCGCGCACAGCAACTCATGGCAGCACACCGCGTAGCGCGCAGCCAGCGCGTTGCCGGCGAGCGCTTCGCGCTCGATCTCGTTCTCGCCTGGTTGCTGCAACGAAAAGAGCGCCTCACGCAGTCCCTGCGCGAAGCCGACGAACGCCTCGGCCAGCACTACGGGCCGCTGGCCCGCCTCGAAGCGTACGGCAATGCCGTCCACGCCATCCATGCTCGTGCCCGACATCAGGCCGAAATACACGCCGTCGGCGGCGTGTGCGCTGTCGTTTCGTGCGTCTCGTGGCGCCACGTTGTGCTCCTTTATCAATGCAATTCAGTGCCCTGCGAGGGAATTATCTGCGTAATGCCGCTCGAGCGTAAGCCGAACGGCTGACTGTTGGCCGCCTTCCCGACGTGGGACGCTCCTCTTCGCCGCTTGAGCGCGAGCGGCACTGGAGCCCTGCGCGAAATCAACCCCTTGAGCCTCTATGTTGACTGCGCAACGCGCTATCCGTATAGTGAGCCTATACGCTATACGGATAGCGCGCACCGGCCTCAAGCCGGACCCGGGCTCCAGACCCACCCATGTTCGAACTGCTTAGTCTGGAGAATCATGATCAAGTCGTGGAATCACAAAGGGCTGAAGGCGTTCTTCTTCACCGGCAGCAAGGCGGGCATCCGGCCCGATCACATACCGCGCCTGCGGCGCCAGTTGGCGCGGCTCGACGAAGCCGAGTCGCCGCGGGACATGAACGTCGCGGGCTGGCGCTGCCATGCGCTGGAAGGCCGTCTCGACGGCCACCACGCAATTCTCGTCAACGGCAACTGGCGCCTGACTTTCGCTTTCGAAGGCCGCCACGCGGTCCTTGTCGACTATCACGACTACCACTGAGGCACGAGCAAGATGAACGACACGATACGCATGCATAACCCGCCGCACCCCGGCGAAACGCTGCGCGAGGACATCCTCCCTGAGCTGGGGCTCACGGTGACCGAGGCCGCGGCGCAGCTTGGCGTCACGCGCGCGGCGCTTTCGCGCGTGCTCAACGGCCGCGCCGGCATTTCGCCGGAAATGGCGCTGCGCCTCGAGGCATGGCTCGGTGAGGAGAACGGCGGCCGCGCCGATCTGTGGCTCGCCATGCAGGTCGCCTACGACCTCTGGCAGGCGCGCGCAAAGGGCGTGCCGCGCGTTGAGCGCGCCGCCACCCGTTCCTGAGCGCGGGGTTCCTGGCGCGCGCCGCGAGCAAACGCCGCGCGCGCGAGGCCCAAACACCCGCAAACCTCAGCCTCGCGAGTCGAATCACGTAAAATCTCGGTCTAGACCCAGACTTAACGACAGAACCGATCGAAGCATGAGCAACGAGTCCACATCCACTTCCGGCGCAAAAGACGCCTTTCCGGTCACCGACGAAGTCCGTCACGCGCTTGCCGTCACGAAGCGCGGCGTGGACGAACTGCTGATCGAAGAAGAATTCGAGCAGAAGCTCGCCCGCAGCGCGGCCACCGGCAAGCCGCTGCGCATCAAGCTCGGCCTCGACCCGACCGCGCCCGACATCCACATCGGTCATACGGTCGTGCTCAACAAGATGCGCCAGCTGCAGGATCTCGGTCACAACGTGATCTTCCTGATCGGCGACTTCACCTCGCTGATCGGCGACCCGTCGGGCCGCAACGCCACGCGTCCGCCGCTCACGCGCGAGCAGATCGAGTCGAACGCGAAAACGTACTTCGAGCAGGCCGCGCTCGTGCTCGACCGCGAAAAGACCGAAATCCGCTACAACAGCGAATGGTCGATGCCGCTCGGCGCCGACGGCATGATCAAGCTCGCGTCGCGCTACACGGTCGCGCGCATTCTGGAGCGCGAGGACTTCACCAAGCGCTTCCAGGGCGGCGTGCCCATCTCGATCCACGAATTCCTGTACCCGCTGATGCAGGGCTACGACTCGGTCGCGCTCAACGCGGACCTCGAGCTCGGCGGTACGGACCAGAAGTTCAACCTGCTCGTTGGCCGCGAACTGCAGAAGCAGTACGGCCAGGAACAGCAGTGCATTCTCACGATGCCGCTGCTCGAAGGCCTCGACGGCGTCGAGAAGATGTCGAAGTCGAAGAACAACTACATCGGTATCAGCGAGAAGCCCAACGACATGTTCGGCAAGCTCATGAGCATTTCCGACGTGCTGATGTGGCGTTACTTCACGCTGCTCTCGTTCCGGCCGATGGCGGAAATCGAGGGCTTCAAGCGCGAGATCGAAGCAGGCCGCAACCCGCGCGACTTCAAGGTGCTGCTCGCGCAGGAAATCGTCGCGCGCTTTCACTCGCAGGCCGACGCCGAGCGCGCGCTCGAAGACTTCAACCATCGCGCCAAGGGCGGCGTGCCGGACGACATTCCGTCGGTCACGCTCGCAGGCGCGCCGCTCGCCATCGGCCAGTTGCTCAAGCAGGCCGGGCTCGTACCGTCCACGAGCGAAGCGCTGCGCAACATCGAACAGGGCGGCGTGAAGATCGACGGCGCCACCGTCTCCGACAAGGGCCTCAAAATCGAAGCGGGCGAGTTCGTCGTGCAGGTGGGCAAGCGCCGCTTCGCGCGCGTCACGCTCACCGCATGATTGCGCTGATCCAGCGCGTGCGCCGCGCCGAAGTGCGCGTGGTCGAAGGTGAAAGCGAGCGCGTGACCGGCGCGATCGGCCAGGGGCTGCTCGCGCTGGTTTGCGCGGAGCGCGGCGACAACGAGGCCAATGCCGACAAGCTGCTCGCGAAGCTGCTCGGGTATCGCGTGTTCAGCGACGCGGCGGGCAAGATGAACCTGAGCGTGCAGAACATCGACGGCAACGGCGCCGCTGGCGGCCTGCTGCTCGTCTCGCAGTTCACGCTGGCGGCCGACACGAACAGCGGCCTGCGCCCGAGCTTCACGCCGGCTGCGCCGCCCGAAGAAGGGCGGCGTCTGTTCGATTATTTCGTCGCCGCCGCGCGCGAGAAGCATACGACTGTCGAGACCGGCGAATTCGGCGCCGACATGCAGGTGTCGCTCGTCAACGACGGCCCCGTCACGTTCTGGCTGCAGGTGCGTAACTGAACCATACGCTTTTGACTATGCGCTTTTGACCATGAACACGCAGATCCTCTTCATCCGCCACGGCGAAACGGACTGGAACCGCATCAAGCGCATCCAGGGACATATCGACATTCCGCTCGCTGAAAGTGGCGTGGCACAGGCGCAGCAGCTGGGCGCACGGCTCGCGAAAGAAGTGCCGTCGGGTGCGCGGCTCGACGCAATCTGGTCGAGCGACTTGTTGCGTGCGCAACAGACGGCGCGGCCCATTGCCGAAGCCCTGGGCTTGCCGATACAGCTCACCGAAGGCCTGCGCGAGCGCAACTATGGCGCGTTTCAGGGCCACGACAGCGACGAAATCTCCGAGCGCTTTCCGGATGAGTACGCGCACTGGCAAACGCGCGACCCCGGCTTCGCGCCGCCCGAGGGCGAGTCGCAGCGCGAGTTTTACCACCGCGTGCTGCACGCGCTCGAGCCGATCCTGGCCATACATCCGGGTGGCCGCATTGCGTGTGTCGCGCACGGAGGCGTGCTCGACTGCGTGTACCGCTTTGCCAATGGCCTCGCGCTCGACGCGCCGCGCGCGTGGCCGCTCCTCAACACGAGCGTGAATGTCGTCGATTTTGAACGCGACGACTACGTGACGCAGGCGCGCGTAGTCGCATGGGGCGATGTGGCGCATCTGGGCGGTGTCAGCGCCGACGATGGCTTCAAGCGCACGCCCGAGCCGGGGCGCTAACCGGTCTTCTCACACAGCGCGGTGCTCTTCCGCGCTGTCCTGTTTTTCCCCGCCTTTCCCATCTCTACGTCGTTCCCCCGCCGCGCCTTCGTTCAGACCAAGGCCTCGGCGATTCCCTTTCCGTTCGCCTGCAGGTTCTTTCCAAAGCCCAACCACAAAGTTAAGCGTCCTGCTAACATTTGTCCGACCTTTGGGCGCTCTGGCCACCGGGTTTGAACCCGGCCCTGCGTTGAAGAGGGACGCGCGCGCATGACAAGCGTGAGGCCGCGTGCCCAAGGTTGTTATACGAACGGGTATTCCCAGAAAAACACGCAGGAGAAAGTTCAATGACGTTCAAGCTTCACAAGCTGCTGCCGGTGAGCGCAGCGGTCATGGCGCTCGCAGCGCTGTCGGGTAACGCGGCGGCCGACCAGGTCGTCAAGATCGGCCACGTCGGGCCGCTCACGGGCGGTTCGGCCCACCTTGGCAAGGACAACGAGAACGGCGCGCGTCTCGCCATCGAGGAAATCAACGCCAAGGGCCTCACGATCGATGGCCAGAAGATCACGCTCGCGCTCGACGCCCAGGACGACGCCGCCGACCCGCGCCAGGCCACCCAGGTCGCGCAGAAGCTGGTAGACGACAAGGTCGTGGCCGTGATCGGCCACCTGAACTCGGGCGCATCGATCCCGGCTTCGAAGATCTACAGCGACGCGGGCATCGTGCAGATCTCGCCGTCGTCGACCAATCCTTCGTACACGCAGCAGGGCTTCAAGACCACGTACCGCGTGGTCGCGACCGACGCCCAGCAAGGCCCCGCGCTCGCCGACTACGCGGCCAAGAGCCTGAACGTGAAGACCGTGGCCGTGGTCGACGACTCGACCGCGTATGGCCAGGGCCTCGCGAACGAGTTCGAGAAGACGGCGAAGTCGCTCGGCATGAAGGTGCTCTCGCACGACGCGACCAACGACAAGGCCGTCGATTTCCGCGCAATTCTCACGAAGATCAAGGGCGAGAACCCCGACGCGATCATGTACGGCGGCATGGACGCCACCGGCGGCCCGTTCGCGAAGCAGGCAAGGCAACTCGGTTTGCGCGCGAAAGTGCTGTCGGGCGACGGCGTGTGCACGGAAAGCCTCGCAGAACTCGCGGGCGCAGCGACGGACAACATCGTATGCTCGCAGGCCGGCATGGCGGTCGAGCGCATGAATGGCGGCGCGGCGTTCGCGGCGAAGTACGAGAAGCGCTTCGGTCACCCGATCGAATTCGACGCGCCGTTCACGTATGACGCTGTGTACATCGTCGTCGACGCGATGAAGCGCGCGAACTCCATCGACCACGCGAAGGTCCTCGCGCAGATCCCGAGCACGGACTTCAAGGGCGTGATTGGCGAGACGACCTTCGACGCGAAGGGCGACCTCAAGCACGGCGTGATCTCGCTCTACAACTACAAGGCGGGCAAGAAGACGCTGCTCGACGTGGTGAAGATGTAAGCACGCTGGCACCTCAACGTGCCGCAAATGAAACGGCCAACCTGCGCGAGCGGGTTGGCCGTTTTTTATTCCGCGGCGCGCTTATTGCACGGGCTTTGCCGCCGCGCGCCGCCGTGCGCGTTTCGACACGCCATTGACGAGCGCCCAGCGCAATACAGGCGCTACGGCAAGCATGCCGGGCCGCACCATCGCGCGGCGCGCGAAGGCGAACGAATCGAAGCCGAGCATTTGCTGCGCGAAGGGCGGCAACAGGTCGATGCCCGCGTTCCGGATCAGCGCGCCCGCGGGCCGCATTGCCGGGCGCGGCGTAGGCGCTTGCATGAGCACGCGCACGACCTCGAACGCGCGGTCGCTCGCAACGAGTTCGGGCTGCATCGATTGCAGATACGCAGCGATTTCCGCGCGCGATCGGGGCACGTTCGTCGCGCCGAGCAGGTCGGCAATGCGCGCGACTTCGGCGTAGTACTGGTCCTGCATCTCACCCGGCAGTGCGGGATTCACAAAGCGCAAATACGCGCCGAGAAAGCTGGACACTTCGGCCACGTGGACCCACGTCAGCAACGCGGGATCGCTCGCGCGATAGGGGCGGCCATCGGGCGCGGCGCCCGTCACGGCGAGGTGGATTTTCTTGACGCGTTCGATCAGCGCCAGCGCGTCGGCGCGGCTGCCGTAAGTCGTACCGGCGATGAACGTCGCGGTGCGTCGCAGCCGCCCGAGGATGTCGATGCGAAACGTCGAGTGGTCCCATACGCCGGCGAGCGCAAGCGGATGCAGCGCCTGCAGGAGCAGCGCGCTGACGCCGCCTGCCATCATCGCGGCGAAATCGGCGTGGACTTTCCAGCAAACGGCGTCGGGGCCGAAGAGGCCGGGGTCGCCCGGCGGATTCGAGTAATCGAGTCTCGGGCCGCTGCCTGTGGTGAGATGCGTGATGCTCTCGGCGAGCGTCATCCGCATACGGCGCACGAGCTGACCGGCGAGGCCGGTCGGTTCAGGAGCGTTGGGAGGGAGGCCGGCGTGATCGGACATCGTGCTCTCGCTCGCGCTGCGTTGAAGGAAGTGCGTCAGGTGTGCGCTACGACGCGTCCGGTTCCCAGTCGCCGCCCGTCGAGGCGTCGTCCGGCACGGTGAGCCCGAAGTGGCGATAGCTGAGCTGCGTGGCAACGCGGCCGCGCGGCGTGCGCTGCAAATAGCCCTGCTGGATCAGATACGGTTCGAGCACGTCCTCGATCGTGTCGCGTTCCTCGCCGATTGCGGCGGCGAGATTGTCCACGCCCACCGGGCCGCCGTCGAACTTGTGCAGGATGGCTTCGAGCAGCTTGCGGTCCATCAGATCGAAGCCCACAGGGTCGACGTCGAGCATGCGCAGCGCGGCGTCGGCGACCTTCGCGGTGATCGCGCCGTCGGCCTTCACTTCTGCGTAGTCGCGCACGCGGCGCAAGAGGCGGTTCGCAATACGCGGCGTGCCGCGCGAGCGGCGCGCGATTTCGAGTGCGCCGTCGGGGTGGATCTGCGCGCCGAGCAGCGAAGCGGAGCGTTGCACGATGCGCGAGAGCTCGCCCGCGTTGTAGAACTCGAGGCGCGAAACGATGCCGAAGCGATCGCGCAGCGGGTTCGTGAGCATGCCCGCGCGCGTGGTCGCGCCCACGAGCGTGAACGGCTGGAGGTCGAGCTTCACGCTGCGCGCGGCCGGCCCTTCGCCGATCATGATGTCGATCTGGTAGTCCTCGAGCGCCGGATACAAAATTTCCTCGACGACCGGCGAGAGCCGGTGAATCTCGTCGATGAAGAGGACGTCGTTTGCTTCGAGATTGGTGAGCAGCGCTGCAAGATCGCCCGCGCGTTCCAGCACCGGGCCCGACGTCTGCCGCAGATTGACCCCCATTTCGCGCGCAATGATGTGCGCGAGCGTGGTCTTGCCGAGCCCCGGCGGCCCGAACAGCAGCACGTGGTCGAGCGGTTCGGAACGGCGCTTCGCGGCCTCGATGAAGATCTCGAGCTGGCCGCGCACCTTTTCCTGGCCGACATATTCGTCGAGCTGGCGCGGGCGCAATGCGCGTTCGAACGCTTCCTCGTGAGTCGAGGCGGGCGTGGCGGCAATCACACGGTCGGCGCCGGAGTGGTTGGCGGCGAGTTTGTCGGTTTCGATCATCCGGCGATTGTACCGCGCAGACTATGCGCTGGCGGCGTCGTCCCGCGCGCGGCGCAGGCGCTGCAACTAACTGCCAGCACTGCCTGCGAGCGGAAGAAATCAGGCCTTCGAAAGCGCCTTGAGCGCGAGCTTGATGCCTTCGGAAACGCCGGTGCCGGCAGGCACGTTCTTGATCGCGGCGAGGCCTTCCTTCTCCGAGTAGCCGAGCGCGAGAAGCGCGTTGAGGATGTCGTTCGCGTGGTCGGAGGGGGAAGCTGCGGCGGCCATCGCGCCGAGGTCCGCGCCGAGCTTGCCTTTGAGTTCGAGCAGCAGACGCTCG
Organism: Paraburkholderia sp. JHI869; assembly: GCF_038900775.1. Classification (NCBI taxonomy): domain Bacteria; kingdom Pseudomonadati; phylum Pseudomonadota; class Betaproteobacteria; order Burkholderiales; family Burkholderiaceae; genus Paraburkholderia; species Paraburkholderia sp. JHI869. The sequence continues at coordinate 425,862 of NZ_JAYMSC010000004.1, read as the reverse complement.
GCCGTTTTCTTGCCGATGCCGGGCACGCGTGTGAGGCGCGCCGCATCCTGCTGCGTGACCGCCTGCGCGAGATCGTTCACACTCATGCCGGAGAGCACGGCGAGCGCCATGCGCGCGCCGATGCCGCTGATCTTGAGCAGTTCGCGAAACGTCGAGCGTTCCTCCTGCGAGCCGAAGCCGAAGAGCAAGTGCGCGTCTTCACGCACGATCATCTGCGTGAGCAAGACGATTTTTTCGCCGGTGCCGGGCAGGTTGTAGAACGTGCTCATCGGCACGTCGACTTCGTAGCCGACGCCGTTGCAGTCGATGAGCAGGTGCGGCGGGTTCTTTTCCAGCAATACGCCGGCAATGCGACCGATCATGGCGGTTTCTGTGATGAGGGAAAGCTCAAGAGTGTAGCGGAGGGGAGGGCCGTGCGGAGCGCGCGGCTGGAACGTTGGCCGTTCGGCCAGGTGCATCAAGCGCGAATTCTGCTACGCAATCAGCCAATCAACCGCCCGCGCCGCACCCGCATGCCCTTTTTCGCGAGCGCAGGCGCAAGACCGCCGAGCGTGGCCAGCGTGTCGCCGCTGTGCGCGTGGCAGATCGCCATGCCGAGCGCGTCGGCCGCGTCGGTGCCGGGCATGCCGGTGAGGGCGAGCAGACGCACGACCATCTGCTGCATCTGCTCCTTGGTCGCGCGTCCGTAGCCCACCACGGCCTGCTTGAGCTGAAGTGCGGTGTACTCGGCCACCGGCACGCCTCCCGAAACCAACCCGCAGATGGCCGCGCCGCGCGCCTGGCCGAGCAAAAGCGTCGACTGCGGATTGACGTTGACGAAGACCTTTTCGATCGCGGCCTGGTCGGGCGCATGCTGGCGGATCAGCGTGGAAACGCCCTCGAAGATGGTGCCGAGGCGTGTGGGCAGATCGGCATCGGCGGTGCGGATGACGCCGCTCGCGACATACGTGAGCTGATGGCCGTGACGCTCGATCACGCCAAAGCCGGTGACGCGCAAGCCGGGGTCGATGCCGAGAATTCTCATGAAATGCGGGAAAAAGCGGGTGTGGCTGGGATGGTACAACGAACGGCACAGATGCCGCGAGCCTTGAAGACGCAGGCGAACAAGGCGCGCGGCGCAAAGAAAAAGCCCGCGAGACATACGTCCGGCGGGCTTAGCACAAGCGGCGCGTCACGTGCAGGTCACGCGCTGCATGCAACCAAAGCGGCGAAGATCAGTGACGGAAGTGGCGGATGCCCGTCATCACCATGGCGATGTTGTGCTCGTCGGCGGCGGCGATCACTTCGTCGTCGCGCATCGAGCCGCCCGGCTGGATCACGCAGGTCGCGCCGGCGTTGACCACGACGTCGAGGCCGTCGCGGAACGGGAAGAACGCGTCCGACGCGACTGCCGTGCCCGCGAGCTTGAGGCCCGCGTTTTCCGCCTTGATGCTGGCGATGCGCGCCGAGTCCACGCGGCTCATCTGGCCCGCGCCCACGCCCATCGTCATGCCGTTCGCGCAGAACACGATGGCGTTGGACTTCACGAACTTCGCGACGCGCCATGCGAACAGCAGATCGTCCATTTCCTTCGGCGTCGGGTGGCGCTTCGTCACCACGCGCAGTTCGTGCGGCTGTACGTTCTTCGCGTCGAGCGATTGCACGAGCAGGCCGCCGCCCACGCGCTTCAGATCGAACGCGTTATGGCCGTCGCCCAGCGCGATTTCCAGCAGACGCACGTTCTGCTTCGCGGCGAACACGGCCTTTGCGGCTTCCGAGAACGACGGCGCGATCAGCACTTCGACGAACTGCTTCGCCACGGCTTGAGCCGCGGCTTCGTCCACTTCGCGGTTGAACGCGATGATGCCGCCGAACGCCGAGGTCGGGTCGGTCTGGAACGCCTTCGAGTACGCTTCGAGCGCGTTCGTGCCGATCGCCACGCCGCACGGGTTGGCGTGCTTGATGATCACGCAGGCCGGGGCGTCGAACGTCTTCACGCATTCCCATGCCGCGTCCGAGTCGGCGATGTTGTTGTACGAGAGTTCCTTGCCCTGAATCTGCTTGTAGTTCGCGAGTGCGCCGGCGGGCGTTGCGAGGTCGCGGTAGAACGCGGCGCTTTGGTGCGGGTTCTCGCCGTAGCGCAAGTCCTGGACCTTGTCGAACGCGAGGTTCAGCACGGCCGGGTAGGTGTTGCGCGACTTGTGCTCGAGCTCTTCGGTGAGGCTCGTGAGGTAGTTCGTGATCGCGCCGTCGTACTGCGCCGTGTGCGAGAACACCTTGGTCGCGAGGCGGAAGTTCGTGGCGTAGCTCACGGTGTTGCCGTTCGCGCGCATCTCTTCAAGGACCTTCGCGTAGTCGGCCGGGTCGACGACCACGGTCACGTCGCGATGGTTCTTCGCCGCCGAGCGCAGCATGGTCGGGCCGCCGATATCGATGTTCTCGATCGCGTCTTCGAGCGTGCACTCTTCCTTCGACACCGTCTGGACGAACGGGTAGAGGTTCACGACCAGCAGGTCGATCGTCGGGATGTCGTGCTTTTCGAGCGCGGCCATGTGCTCGGGCAGGTCGCGGCGCGCGAGAATGCCGCCGTGGACCTTCGGGTGCAGCGTTTTCACGCGCCCATCGAGCATTTCCGGAAAGCCGGTGTAGTCGGCCACTTCGGTGACGGAAAGGCCCGCGTCCGCGAGCAGTTTCGCGGTGCCGCCGGTCGACAGGATCTTGACGCCGAGATCCGAGAGGGATTTCGCGAAGTCGACAATGCCTGCCTTGTCGGAAACGGAGATGAGCGCTTGCTTGATCATGATGTGGGAGAGTTGCCGATAGATCGAGGAGTCCGCGCCGAAGGTCCAGTTAAACGCAGCGGCGTTACAGCAGGCCGTGCTGCTGGAGCTTCTTGCGCAGCGTGTTGCGGTTGATGCCGAGATACTCGGCGGCGAGCGACTGATTGCCGCCTGCCTGCTCGAGCACCACCTCGAGCATCGGTTTTTCGACGCACGCCATCACCATATCGTAGACGCCGTGCGGATTGCTGCCGTCGAGGTCCTGGAAGTAGATGCCAAGGCTCTCGCGGACGGATTGTTCGATGTTGTGCTTGCTCATGCTGCCAGTCGATCGGTTGATTCGTCGCTGCCGTCGCTGTCGTTGTTCTCGTCGTCGACGTAGACGAGGCGCTCCGAGCGCGCCTTCTGTTCGTCGAAGAACTGGTTGACGGCGACGAGCTGCTCGCGCGTGGTGTCCAGCGTATTCATGCGGTGCCGGAACGTATTGGCGCCGCAAAGGCCGCGAGTGTACCAGCCGATATGCTTGCGCGCAGTACGCACGCCCGTAAATTCCCCATAAAACGCGTAGTGGTCCTCCAGATGCTCGTTCATGATCGTCTGGATTTCGTCCACGCGCGGCGGCGGCAACAGCTCGCCCGTCGCCATGAAATGCTCGATTTCGCGGAACAACCACGGGCGCCCCTGCGCCGCGCGGCCGATCATGATGGCGTCGGCGCCCGTGAGCGCGAGCACCTCGCGCGCCTTTTGGGGCGACGTAATGTCGCCGTTCGCGACCACGGGAATGCGCGCGGCGGCCTTCACGGCGGCAATCGTTTCGTACTCCGCTTCACCGTGATAGAGGTCGGCGCGCGTGCGGCCGTGCACGGTGAGCATGGCGATGCCGCTCTCTTCGGCGATGCGCGCGATGGTGAGCGCGTTGCGGTTGTCGCGGTCCCAGCCCGTGCGGATCTTGAGCGTGACAGGCACGGCGTCGGGACCCACGCCCACGGCGTCGACCACGGCCTTGACGATGCGCGCCACGAGCGGCTCGTTTTGCAGCAGCGCCGAGCCGGCCGCGACGTTGCAGACCTTCTTGGCCGGGCAGCCCATGTTGATGTCGATGATCTGCGCGCCGTTGGCGACGTTGTAGCGCGCGGCTTCGGCCATCATTTCCGGATCGGCGCCCGCGATCTGCACAGAGATGGGTTCCACTTCCCCCGCGTGATTGGCGCGGCGCATGGTCTTTTCGCTCTTCCAGAGCTGCGCGTTGGACGCGACCATTTCGGACACCGCATAGCCAGCGCCGAGCCGCTTGCACAGCTGGCGGAACGGCCTGTCGGTGACACCCGCCATGGGGGCGACGAACAGGTTATTACGCAAGGTGTGACGGCCGATAGTGAACATGACGCGCGGGCGAAGCCGGAGCCGCGACCCGGATGGCATTCCGGCTGGCGCGGCGAACGGCCTGAATTTGCAAAAGGGGAAACGCGTATTTTAGCGTAAGCGGGATGCGAGGTCGCGCAGCGCGGACCCTGGTCGTGATTCAGAGCGGTGTTGCGGTGTTGAAAGAAAAGCGATGCGACCCTTAGTTCGCGGCATCAACTCCGCTGCCCAAACATCATCTGCCGCGCGAGCGCCGTCTTCACGGGCGGTGCGAATTCGAGCGCCGTGAGCGCGAGCCCGCGCAGCGTGGCGAGCGGGCCGAAATCGACGGTGAAAAGGCGTGCGAGCGTATCCGTCGCATTGATCGTCATGCGCCGGTCGAACGCGCGGCGGCCCGCGAATTCGGCGAGCGCGCGCGGCGTGGCGCCGTGCTGCGCGAGCGAATCGGCGAGCGCGTGGGCGTCGCGCAGGCCGAGGTTGAGGCCCTGGCCCGCCACCGGATGCAGCGTCTGCGCCGCATTGCCGACCGCTGCGATGCGGCCGTGGCCGGAAACGAGGGCGTCAAGCGCGTTTAAACCGAGCGGGAAAGCCGCGCGACCGTGAATCTGCGTGAAGCGGCCCATGCGCGCGCCGAACGCTACGCCGAGTTCGGCGAGAAAGTCGGCGTCGTTGAGTTGAGCACGGCGCTCGGCCTGCGCGGGCGAGCAGCACCACACAAGCGCGTAGTCAGCGCCGCGCACGCCGCCCATCGGCAAAAGTGCGATCGGGCCTTCGCTCGTGAATCGCTCCCACGCGACGTGCGGCTGCGGGGCCGCGAGCGTCACCACGCCGACCAGCGCCGTTTGGCCGTAGTCGCGCGTGCGTTTGGTTTCGGCGGCTGGCACGACCGCTTGCGCGTCTGTCTCGTCGGTGTCGTCTTGCGCGTCACGTTGCGGCAGCGCCCGATAGAGCCCGCCTTCGGCGTTCACGAGAATGCGCGTGCGCAACTGCCGCTCGACGCCCGCGCTCACGACCGGCAGCGTCACGCCGTCGTTTTCCACAACGGGATCGTGCGCCTGCGCGTGATGCAGCCAGTGCACCTGCGTGCCGCGCACGGCCTGCGCGAGCGCCTGCACGATCGCGCCATAGCGCGCCACGTAGCCGAGCGCGGGCAAGTCGTAGTCGTGGCGGTCGATCAGTGTGCGCCCGAAATGGCCGCGCTGCGAAACATGGATGCGCTCGATAGGCGTGGCGTCGTGCGGCCACGCGAGCGCTTCGAGCAGCGTGCGGCTGCCCTGCGATACGGCGATGGCGCGCGGGTCGCCTGCGCTGTCCTCGGGTTCGCGGGCGTCGATCAGCGCAATCGAGAGACCTTGCGTGGCGCTGCGCCGCGCGAGCCAGCCCGCGAGCGCGAGACCCACCGGCCCCGCGCCGACTATCGTCACGTCGTGATCGAAATGGGCGTGCGGGTTCGCGCCATTCGAGGTGTCGTTCGCGCTGCCGGAAACTGCGTTCATGTCGTTTGCTTCGCTTCGTGTGGAATCTTCACGTGTTCGCACTTGCGCCTGCGTCAGGCGCCGCGTTGCGCGTTTTGCATGAGCGCTTCGATTTCATCGGCGGCAACGGGCACGCCGCGCGTGATCAGCTCGCAGCCCGTTTCGGTGACGATGGCGTCGTCCTCGATGCGGATGCCGATGTCCCAGTAGCGCTCGGGCACGTCCTCGGCCGCGCGGATGTAGAGGCCAGGCTCGATCGTGAGCGTCATGCCGGGGCGCAGCGTGCGCCAGGGCGGCGGGGCGCCGGGTTTGTCGGCGCTCGCCGTAACATCACGCTCGCGATAATCGCCCGCGTCGTGCACATCCATGCCGAGCCAGTGCCCGGTGCGATGCATATAGAAGCGCGCATAGGCGCGCTCGGCGATCACGTCGTCGACGCTCGCAAAACGCTGCCGGTCGATGATGCCGGTATCGAGCAGCCCCTGCGCGAGCACGCGCACCGCGGCGTCGTGCGGCGCCTCGAAGTTCACGCCGGCGCGCGTGGCGTCGATGGCGGCCTGCTGGGCGGCGAGCACGATGTCGTAAAGCTCGCGCTGCGCGCTCGTGAAGCGGCCTCTCGCAGGGAACGTGCGCGTGATGTCCGAGGCGTAGCCGTTCAACTCGCACGCGGCGTCGATGAGCACGAGGTCGCCTTCGCGCGCCACCGCGTTGCCCGCGGGGTAGTGCAGCACGCACGCGTTCGCGCCTGCCGCGACGATCGAGCCGTAGGCAGGCGCCTGCGCGCCGTGCTTGCGGAACGTGTAGAGCAACTCCGCCTCGATCTCGTATTCGCGCATGCCGGGCCGGCACGTCTGCATCGCGCGAACGTGCGCGAGCGCTGAGATCTTCGCGGCGCGGCGCATCGTGTCGAGTTCGTGCGCATCCTTGATTACACGCATGTCGTCGAGCAGCGGCAGCAAGTCGTACGCCGCGGCCGGCGCGGTGACGCCGCTGCGCCCTTGCGCGCGCACCGCGTCGATCCAGCGCTTCACTTGCGCGTCGAAGCGATCGGAGGCCGCGAGCGCGTAGTGCAGCGCGGGACGGTTGGCGATCAGCTGCGGGACGCGCGCATCGAGTTCGTCGAAGGGGAACGCGGCGTCGAAGCCGAACGCTTCACGCGCGGCGTCGGGACCGAAGCGAAAACCTTCCCACGTTTCGCGTTCGACGTTCTTCGCACGGCAGAACAGGATGGCGGCGGGCTGGTTCTCGCCCGCGTTCGCGTCGAGCACGAGCAGCGCCTCGGGCTCCGTAAAGCCGGTGAGGTAGTAGAAGTAGCTGTCGTGCCGGTAGGCATAGTCCGCGTCGCGATTGCGCAGCACTTCGGGCGCGGTCGGCACGAGTGCAACACCGCCGCCTTGCGCGCGCAGCGCCGCGAGCACGCGTTCGCGGCGCTCGCGATAGAGCGCCGCGCCGCCGTCGGGGCCACGCTGCATGTCGGCTGCGTCGGCCACGTTGGCCGCAGGGTGGGCTTCGCTCGAGGCGGCCGGGGCGCTTTGCTTGAGGGTCGAGTCCATCGTGAGATTGTAGCGCTGGCTACAATCGGGCGCGCTGGCTCGCGGACACCCAACGGACGCGCCGCTGTCGCGGGGTGTTGTCTCCTGCTGACATTATTTGTAGGAAAAATCCTGCACTGCAACAGGCGGCACGTCAGAAAAATACGAATCCAACGTATACTTCGGCCGGATTCCAGAAAAGGCAGGTGGTATGAAACTTATCGGTTCGCTCGGCAGCCCGTATGTCCGCAAGGCGCGGATCACGCTCGCTGAAAAGAAAATCGACTACAAGCTGGTGCTCGAAAACGTGTGGGGTGCCGAGACGGCGATTCACGATTTCAACCCGCTCGGCAAGGTTCCGTGTCTCGTGATGGACGACGGCGAAGCCGTGTTCGACTCGCGCGTGATCTGCGAGTACGTCGACATGCTCTCGCCTGTGGCCAAGCTCATTCCGCCCGCAGGCCGTGAGCGCATTGAAGTGCGTTGCTGGGAGGCGCTTGCCGACGGCATGCTCGACGCCACCGTGCTGATCCGTCTCGAAGGCACGCAGCGCACGCCGGAGCAGCGCAACGAGGCGTGGGTGAAGCGCCAGGAGCGCAAGATCCAGGAAAGCCTGACCGCGATGGCCAAGGGGCTCGACGGCAACCCGTGGTGCGCGGGCAACCGCTACACGATCGCGGATATCGCCGTGGGCTGCGCGCTCGGCTATCTCGACTTCCGCATGCCGGAGCTGAACTGGCGCGAGGCGCATCCCAATCTTGCGCGCTACTTCGAGAAGCTCTCGCAGCGCCAGTCGTTCGTCGACACGGTGCCGCAAGGCTAATCAACGGTTCACAGGCAGTTGATGTGAAAACGCCCGACGGCATGGCGTGCCGTCGGGCGTTTTTGCGTGAGCCGCGCGGCGATGCGCGGCGTCTTCCTCAGACGATCTTTTCCTCGGCCGGCGCAAACGAATCGCTGCGCGCAACCGGCCACCACTTCTCGTACAACTGATAGCGATAGCGGCCTTCAAGCAGGTCTCCTGGCTTCAGGTACTTGAGCAGCTCCGACATCAGCTTCACTTCATACGACGACACGCGCCGCACGATGTGATGCGCGCGCAGATCCGAAGGGCTCGCGAGACCGGCGGCCTGAATCAGCTCTTGCAGCGCATGCAGCGTGTTGTGATGGAAGTTGAAGACGCGCTCGCCCTTGTCCGGCACGTTCAGCGCGCGCTGGCGCACGGGGTCTTGCGTGGCGACGCCGGTGGGGCAGCGGTCCGAGTGGCACTTCTGCGCCTGGATGCAGCCCACGGCGAACATGAAGCCGCGCGCCGAGTTCACCCAGTCCGCGCCGATCGCGAGCGTGCGCGCGATATCGAACGCGGTGATGATCTTGCCGCTCGCGCCGATCTTGATCTTGTCGCGCAGGCCGATGCCCACGAGCGTGTTGTGCACGAGCAGCAAGCCTTCCTGCAGCGGCGTACCGATGTGATCCGTGAATTCGAGCGGCGCTGCGCCCGTGCCGCCTTCCGCACCGTCCACGACGATGAAGTCGGGCAGGATGCCGGTTTCGAGCATCGCCTTGGCGATGCCGAAAAACTCCCACGGATGGCCGATGCACAGCTTGAAGCCCGTGGGCTTGCCGCCCGAGAGCTTGCGCAGACGCTCGACGAATTCGAGCAGCCCGCGCGGCGTGGAGAACTCCGAGTGGCGCGCGGGAGAGACGCAATCCTTGCCGATGGGAATGCCGCGCGTTTCGGCGATTTCGGGCGTGACCTTCGCGGCAAGCAGCATGCCGCCGTGGCCGGGCTTCGCGCCTTGCGAGAGCTTCACCTCGATCATCTTCACCTGCGGCTCGTTCGCGAGTCGCTGGAATTTCTCGGCACTGAAGGTGCCGTCGTCGTTGCGGCAGCCAAAGTAGCCCGAAGCGATTTCCCAGATGATGTCGCCGCCGTTCTCGCGGTGATACTTCGACATCGAGCCTTCGCCGGTGTCATGCGCGAAGCCGCCTTTCTTCGCGCCCATGTTGAGCGCGCGGATGGCGTTCGCGGAGAGCGCGCCGAAGCTCATTGCCGAGATGTTGAAGATCGACATCGAGTACGGTTGCGCGCGAGTGCCGCCAACGAGCACACGGAAGTCGCTGCCTGCGAGCCTGGTGGGCGCGAGCGAATGGCTGATCCATTCGTGGCCCACGGCCTTCACGTCGAGTTCGGTGCCGTACGGGCGGCTGTCCACGGCGTTCTTCGCGCGCTGGTAGACGAGGCTGCGCTGGGCGAGCGAGAACGGTTTTTCGTCGGTGTCGTCTTCGACGAAGTACTGGCGGATCTCGGGCCGCACGAACTCGAACAGAAAGCGCAGATGACCCCAGATCGGGTAGTTGCGCAGGATCGCGTGACGCTCCTGGAACATGTCGTAGAGGCCGAGCGCGACGAGCAGTGCGGGCACGATCACGCAGTACCACGACAGGTGATGGAGCGCGGCCGCGGCGACGCAGGCCGCGAGCAGCAGCACCGCGCCCCACATGGCGAGATAACGTCGGGAAAGCATTGGGGGAACTCCTCGAACTTGATTTAATGCGCGCGCCTGCTCTCCTCTCGTAAAGGGGCGGTGCGCGTCAGCCGCGCGGTTGCCGGGCGCGGCTTGCGGGAATGATGCCGCAAGTTCGTGAATCTGGCTGGGAAGCGGGCACGCCGTTTGAGCGGTGTTTGCGAGGTGTCGAAGGTCTGATAAAAAAACGCGGCGCCCAGGGCGCCGCGCGGTGTTCTCTTACGTTTGGCCTGCCGTCGCCGTCGCCGCCGTCACGCCGTCGTGGCCGCAGCGGGCTTCTTGCGCGGTATGCGCTTCTTTTTCTTTGGCGCCTCAGGCGGCAGTACGGCGGGCACGTGCGGCGCGAGCGTCGTCACCGCCTCGATGATGCCGCCGCCCAGGCACACGTCGCCGTCATAGAGCACCGCCGACTGGCCGGGCGTGACGGCCCACTGCGCATCGGGAAAACGCAGCGTGAACTGGCCCGCGCCGAATTCGTCTGCGGTATGGAACGAGCAGGGCGCGTCGGCCTGGCGATAGCGCGTTTTCGCGCCGCACGCGTGGTCCTGCGCCGGCGGCTCGCCCGCCACCCAGCTCACGTTGCCCGCGCGCAGTTCGTGCGCGAGCAGCCACGGATGATCGTGACCCTGCACGACGTAGAGCGTGTTAGACGTCATGTCCTTGCCCGCCACGAACCACGCTTCGCCGCTGCCGTCCTTGCTGCCGCCGAGACCAATGCCCTTGCGCTGCCCGAACGTGTAGAACGCGAGGCCGATATGCTCGCCGACGACTCGGCCGTCGGGCGTCATCATCGGGCCGGGTTTGGTCGGCAGATAACGGTTGAGGAAGTCGCGGAACGGCCGCTCTCCAATGAAGCAGATTCCTGTGGAATCCTTCTTTTTCGCGTTCGGCAGGCCGATCTTCTCGGCGATCTCGCGCACCTTCGTCTTGGGAATTTCGCCGAGCGGGAACATCGTCTTCGAAAGCTGCGCCTGGTTCAGGCGGTGCAGGAAGTACGACTGATCTTTCGTGTGGTCGAGCGCCTTCAGCAGTTCGAAACGACCGTCACGCTCGTGGTTCTGGCGCACGCGCGCATAGTGACCTGTGGCGATCGTTTCCGCACCGAGCGACATGGCGTGGTCGAGAAACGCCTTGAACTTGATCTCGGCGTTGCAGAGCACGTCCGGGTTCGGCGTGCGGCCCGCGGAATATTCGCGCAGGAACTCCGCGAACACGCGGTCCTTGTACTCGGCGGCGAAGTTCACCGCTTCGACGTCGATGCCGATCAGGTCCGCGACCGACACCACGTCGATCCAGTCCTGGCGCGTCGAGCAGTACTCGCCGTCGTCGTCGTCTTCCCAGTTCTTCATGAAGAGACCGACGACGTCGAATCCCTGCTCCTTGAGCAGCCATGCGGTAACCGACGAATCGACGCCGCCCGACATGCCTACCACGACCTTACGTTTGCTCATTTCGTTGCTGCCTTGTTTCAGCTCTTGGGTGCTACCTTGGGCGCCGTTGCGTGCGTCTGGATGAAATCCAGCGGTACGCGCTTGCCTGCGAGGTAATCGTCGACACAGCGCATCACGAGTGGCGTGCGATGGCGCTCGCTCGCCGCGCGCAGTTCGTCGGCGCTCATCCACACCGTGCGGACGATGTCCGGATCGAGCGCGCGGTTTTCCGGTTCGACTGCGACGCGGCCGCAGTACGTGAAGCGGACATATGTCGCACCGCTCTCGCCTGGCTTGCCGAAGTGCGTCATATATACGCCGACTAGCGCTTCAGGCGTGAACACATGCGCAGTTTCCTCGAGCGTTTCGCGCTCCACCGCCTCGTGCAGCGTCTCGCCCGCTTCCAGATGCCCGGCGGGCTGGTTCAGGCGCAGGCCGGCCGGTGTGTGCTCCTCGACGAGCAGAAAACGCCCGTCGCGCTCGACGATCGCGGCCACGGTGACGTGGGGTGCCCAGGTTTCCTCATTCATGGGCCGGTATTTTACCGGGACGGCGAGAACGCTGCCCGGGGCCGGATCGGGCCCCGACGGCGCACATGCCGGCTAACCTGGCACTGCCGACCGTCCGGTCGGGCGACGCAGCGTGTCGTGTGTGCGTCGCGCCGAAGCGGGCAATTCCTGCTACAAAGCCGCCGCTCGTTTCGGTTAAAGTGGTGCCGTCGTTTGCCGTTGCAATGGATGCCGGCGCCTGAACGCCGTTTGTCGGCCTCCCTTCGCTCGATTCGAGCCAGAACAGCTAGAACAAGAAGGTCGAGGAGGAAACAACGATGCATATCGGAGTGCCTGCAGAGACGCGGGCGAACGAAACCCGCGTGGCCGCGACGCCGGAGACAGTCAAGAAGTACGTCGCCCAGGGCCACACGGTCACGATCCAGGCCGGCGCGGGCGTCGGCGCGAGCTATCTCGATGAGGCCTACACGGCCGTAGGCGCCCAGATCGCCGATGCAGCCGCCGCTCTCGGAGCGGATCTCGTGCTCAAGGTCCAGTCACCCACCGTCAGCGAATTGACGTTCATGAAGCGCGGCGCGGTGCTCGTGGGCATGCTCGATCCCTTTAATGCGGAAAACGCCGCAAAGCTCGCCGAGGCAGGCGTGACGGCCTTCGCGCTGGAAGCTGCGCCGCGCACCACGCGCGCGCAAAGCCTCGACGTGCTGTCGTCGCAGGCCAACATCGCCGGGTACAAGGCGGTGCTCGTGGCCTCGACCCTCTATCCGCGCTTCATGCCGATGCTCATGACCGCCGCCGGCACGGTGAAAGCCGCGCGCGTGCTGATTCTCGGCGCGGGCGTGGCGGGCCTTCAGGCCATTGCTACGGCGCGGCGCCTGGGTGCCGTGATCGAGGCTTCGGACGTGCGCCCCGCCGTGAAGGAGCAGATCGAATCGCTTGGCGGCAAGTTCCTCGACGTGCCCTACGAAACCGATGAGGAACGCGATGCCGCCGTTGGCGTGGGCGGCTATGCCCGGCCCATGCCGCCATCGTGGCTCACGCGTCAGTCCGCGCTGGTGCACGAGCGTGCGAAGCAGGCCGACATCGTCATCTCGACCGCGCTGATTCCGGGCCGCGATGCGCCGACGCTCCTGCCATCGGAAACCGTACAGGCGATGAAGCCGGGCTCGGTGGTGATCGACCTCGCGGCAGGCCGCGGGCCGGTGGCCGATCAGGCAAGCGGCCGACGCGGCGGCAACTGTCCGCTCACCGAGGCCGACAAGGTCGTGACGCACCACGGCGTACAGATCTGCGGCTACACGAACCTCGCCTCCATGGTCGCCGCCGACGCCTCCGCGCTGTACGCACGCAACCTGCTCGACTTCCTGAAACTCATTCTCACGAAGGAAGGCACGCTCAACATCGATCTCGCGGACGACATCGTCGCGGCCACGCTGCTGGCCCGCGACGGCCAGGTCACGCGCAAGGCATGACGAGGAGGAGACCAACAATGGAAGTCATTAACCATACCGTCATCAACCTGATCATCTTCGTGCTGGCCGTGTACGTGGGCTATCACGTGGTCTGGAACGTCACGCCCGCGCTGCACACGCCGCTCATGGCCGTGACCAATGCGATCTCGGCGATCGTGATCGTCGGCGCCATGCTGGCCACGGGCCTGACCGTGGGTGGCCCAGGCAAGTTCTTCGGCACGTTCGCCGTGCTGCTCGCGGCCGTGAACGTCTTTGGCGGGTTCCTCGTCACGAGGCGAATGCTGGAGATGTTCCGCAAGAAGGAGCCGAAAAAGCTCTCCGGTCCGGCCAAGGAGGGCGCGTAAATGAGCATGAACGTCGTTACGCTGCTTTATCTGGTGGCGTCGGTCTGCTTCATCCAGGCGCTCAAGGGGCTGTCGAATCCGAAGAGCGCACGCGCCGGCAATGTGTTCGGCATGGTCGGTATGGCCATCGCCATTCTCACTACCCTTGCACTGATCGTGAAGGAGTCCGCACAGTTCGGCTCGAATCTCGGGCTAGGCCTCATGCTGCTGTTTGCGGCGCTCGTGGTGGGCGGTGGCCTTGGGGCCTATGTCGCCGCGCGCGTCGAGATGACGAAGATGCCCGAACTCGTCGCGGCCATGCACTCGCTGATCGGTCTCGCGGCGGTCTGCATTGCCTATGCGGTCGTCTCCGAACCGGCAGCGTTCGGGCTGGTGGCAGAAGACGCGCCGTATCCCGGCTTCCTGCCGTACGGCAACCGCATCGAACTGTTCATCGGCACGTTCGTCGGCGCGATTACGTTTAGCGGTTCGGTCATTGCGTTCGGCAAGCTCTCGGGCAAGTACAAGTTCCGCCTGTTTCAGGGCGCGCCCGTGGTCTACCCTGGCCAGCATCTGATCAACCTGATGCTCGCGCTCGGCATGATCGGTTTCGGCATCCTGTTCTTCATTACGCAGTCGTGGCTGCCGTTCATCATCATGACGCTGATCGCGTTCGCGCTGGGCGTGCTCATCATCATTCCGATCGGCGGCGCGGATATGCCGGTGGTCGTCTCGATGCTGAACTCGTACTCGGGCTGGGCGGCGGCGGGCATCGGCTTTTCGCTGAACAACGCCATGCTGATCATCGCGGGGTCGCTCGTGGGCTCGTCTGGCGCGATTCTGTCGTACATCATGTGCCACGCGATGAACCGCTCGTTCTTCAACGTGCTGCTGGGCGGCTTCGGCGGCGAGGCGGGCGGGGCGGCGACGGGCGGTGCGCAGGAGCAGCGTCCGGTGAAGTCGGGTTCGGCTGACGATGCGGCGTTCATGCTCGGCAATGCCGAAAGCGTCGTGATCGTGCCGGGCTATGGCCTCGCAGTGGCGCGCGCGCAGCACGCGCTGAAGGAGCTCACCGACAAGCTCGTCGAAAAAGGCGTGGACGTGCGCTACGCGATCCACCCGGTGGCGGGCCGCATGCCGGGCCACATGAACGTGCTGCTCGCGGAAGCGGAAGTGCCCTACGACATGGTGTTCGAGATGGAGGACATCAACAACGAGTTCGGCCAGACCGATGTCGTGCTGGTGCTCGGTGCGAACGACGTGGTGAATCCGGCGGCGAAGAACGACCCGAAGTCGCCGATCGCGGGCATGCCGATCATCGAGGCGTACAAGGCGCGCACGATCATCGTGAACAAGCGCTCGATGGCGGCGGGCTATGCGGGCCTCGACAACGAACTGTTCTACATGGACAAGACGATGATGGTCTTCGGCGACGCGAAGAAGGTGATCGAGGAGATGGTGAAAGCCGTGGAGTAAGCGCTGCTCGCTTCAAACCCACGCAAAAGGCGCGCAGCGATGCGCGCCTTTTTTCATCGGCGCGCGCATTGTGGTGCGTTTACAGCGAAGGCGCGTTCACGCGGCGCAAATAATCGGCGAGGCGCCGCCCGCTCACATCGGGAAACTGCTCGAGCACTTCCACGTTTTCCATGCGCGCGATGTTGAAGTTGCGGAAGTCCTCGCGCATTTCGCACCAGGCGCCGACGGTCCATTGCGCGCCCCAGTACACGAGCCCGAGCGGCCAGATGCGCCGCTCCGTATGCGCGCCGATACGGTCGCAGTACGCGAAGCGCACGACGAGCCGCGTGTCGACGGCGCGATGCAGCGCGTCGAGCTTGTCCGAGAACGCGTGATCCATGTGATACGCGGGCGCGAATACGGCAAGCCGTTCCAGCACGGCGCGTTTTTCCGCGGGCATGGCTGCGGCGACTTTCGCGAGCGCGCCGCGTGCACCGCTTGCGAGCGCCGCGCCGCCCCACGATTCGGCCATGCGCGCGCCAACCGCGAGCGCGGTGAGCTCGTCGGCGGTGAAGGTGAGCGGCGGCAGGCTTGCCGTGCGCGCGAGCCGGTAGCCAATGCCCGCCTCGCCCTCGATCGGCACGCCGGAGAGCTGCAGGTCGCGCACGTCGCGATAGACCGTGCGCGGCGAGACTTCGAGCCATTCGGCCAACTGCTGAGCGGTGGTGAGACGCCGGCCGCGCAGTAGCTCGGCGATGCGGAAAAGGCGGTCGGCGCGGCGGGTCATGGCAGGGCGGTCGCGAAAGCGGGCGCGGTAACTGGAATAACCACAGATGATAGCGCCGGGCGCGCGCGCGGCGCCCGGTCGCGGTTAGCCGAGCTTCGGCGCGTGCAGGCCGACGCGGTTGCCTTCGGTGTCGATGAAGAAGCCGATATAGCCGTAGTTGTTCGGCAGCTCTACCGCCGGCCCCTGCTGCTTGCCGCCGGCTCTCTCCACGCGGTCCAGCACAGCCGTGACCGAAGGCTGCGCGTTCAGATACACGAGCACGCCCTTCGGGTCGGGCTTGGCGTCATGCGGATTGAACACGATGCAGCCACCGGTTTCCGTATCGGTGTGCGCGAACAGCGCCATCGGCACGCCGCCGACCACATCGCGCTGCAGCGCGGTGTCGAAGGCGGTTTCGTAAAAACGGGCCGCGCGCTCCAGGTCGAACGCGGGAATTTCGAACCACGAGATCACACGGGACAGATCGGTAGACACAATGCGCTCCTCGAAGGCAACGGCGGACAGTAAATGGCGGCAGCCGGACGGCGGCAGCCTCGCCAGATGGCGTAGAAGCAGTGTGCCTGGGGGCTGCTGACAGCGTGTTGTCAGTAGGTTTGGCGCGCCGTGCCGCATGAGCTCCGGCGGCCGTTTCGAATCTTTTCGAGAGAGACTTCTGCGCATCTCTGCTGTAATCGGAGGGTTCGAAATCCCCGTACCCGCATGTCTCCCACCGTCTCGATCATCACGCCCACGGGCAACCGCGAAGCCTTCCTGCCGGCAATCTGGCGCTGCATCCAGCGTCAGCACGTGGCCTGGGAATGGCTTGTCCTCGACGACAGCCCGCAGCCCAGTGCATTCCTGAGCGCGCTGTCAAAGACCGATGCTCGCGTGCGCTATTACTGGTCGAAAACGCGCATGTCGATCGGCGCCAAGCGCAACTTTCTCGTGAACGAGGCGCGCAGCCCGCTGATCGCCCATTTCGACGACGACGACCACTACGCCTCGCACTATCTCGCGGGCATGGTGAAGATGCTGGGGGACAACGGCGCGGACCTCATGAAGCTCGCGACGTTCTGGATGTACGCGCCGCACACGCGGTTCTTCGGCTACATGGACCTGAATGCGCGCGTGGGGCTGCACTATGTGCTGACGGGCAATAGCGTCGCGACGGTCGAGTTCCACGACAAGATGAAAATCGGCGCGGACTTCATCCTGTTCTACGGTTTCTCGTACGTGTATCGCAAGGCGCTTTTCGAGCAGGCTCGCTTCGACGATATCGACCTGAGCGAAGACGAGAGCTTCATCCGCCGCATTGTCGAAGCGGGCCGCAAGGTGCTCGCCGCGGATGACACTCAGGCGAGCTGCCTGCACCTGATCCACCCGGCTTCGACCTCGCGCTGCTTTTCGCGCTATTCGATGCCGGCATTCACGTTGCCGAAGATGTTTCCGGAGTACGAAGGGTATCCGCTGGCGGTGGGCGCGCCGGCGACGGCGCCGGGCTGATCCTCGCGCGGCGCGACGGCGGGTGCAAACGCCACCCGCCATGCGCGTTGGCTTGCGTCAGCTGGCGTTGTTGTCGTCGTTGCCGGCGGCGGGGTTCGCGCCGCCGCTCGCCGGACGCTGGCGCACGCTGCCCGCGATCAGGTCGAAGCGGAACAGGCGGCACTCGAGCGCACCGTTGAAGAGCGGCGTCTTCGCGGCTTCGCGCAGGCGCAACTGGCCCGGCAGCTTGCGGTCCGAGGTGAGGACGAAGGCGCGCCAGCCCGTGAAGCGCTGCTTGAGCGCGTCGCCGAGCGCCTGGAAGAACTCGGCGTCGGGCGCTTCGTCCTTGGCGCGGCGAAAGCCTTCATCGTCGTCGCCGCGCAGCTCGCGCGCCGTCGGGCGCACTTCGCCGCGCGCATTGCGGCCACGCACCTCGATACGCTCGCCGTACGGCGGGTTTGCCACGAGAATACCGGGCGCAGCCGAGGGCGGCGTCATGTTGCGCGCGTCGAGCTGCTTGAGCGTCACGCTGCCGAAGCCCGCGCGCTTGAAGTTCGCGCGCGCCTTTTCCAGCATCACGTCGGAGATGTCGCTGCCATAAATCAGCAGATCGCCGGTTTTGCTTTGTGCGAGATTGCGCGCCGTGTTCGCCTCGCTCTTGAGGTGCCGCCACGCGGCCATGTCGGCCTGCTTGAGCGACTCGAAGCCGAAGCGTCGATCAAGGCCCGGCGCGATGTCGAGCGCGACCTGCGCGGCTTCCGCGAGAAAGGTGCCGCTGCCGCACATCGGGTCATAGAGCGGCGTGCCGGGCGTCCAGCCCGTGAGGCGCAGGATGCCCGCGGCGAGGTTCTCGCGCAGCGGGGCGGCGCCCTTGTCCAGACGCCAGCCGCGCTTGAAAAGCGGCTCGCCCGACGTGTCGAGATAGAGCGTGCACTCGTTCACCGTGAGGAAGGCGAACACACGCACATCCGGGTAGGCAGTATCGACGCTCGGACGCGCACCGGCCTTGTCGCGCATGCGGTCACAGATCGCGTCCTTCACGCGCAGCGTGGCGAATTCGAGGCTGCGCAGCGGCGACTTGATCGCGGTGATGTCGATGCGGATCGTCTCGTTCGCCGAGAACCACTTCTCCCACTGCTGCTCGCGCGCGAGCGCGTAGATGTCCTGTTCGCTGCGGTACGGGCGCTGGGCGATCTTCAGGAGCACGCGGCTCGCAATGCGCGAATGCAGGTTGGCGGCGATGCCGCCGGCCCAGTTGCCGCGGAAGTGCACGCCGCCGGGCACCTCGGCGCCGACCTCGAGTGCGCCGGGCGGCAGGCGCCGTTGCGCGGTTTCGGCCAGTTCGGCGGCGAGCGCGGCTTCGAGGCCGCGCGGGCAGGGGGCAAAGAAATCGAAAGACATGAAGGAGGATGGGACGCTGCGGGGAAGGCGCTATTGTACGCGGGTTGCGGGAGCGGCCAGGTGCTGTCGGCCGCTGGCGCGCCGGGCGGCCCGCGCGGACGTTGAGCGAATCAGGCGGACGCCTTAGAGCCGTGCAGCTCGAGCCCGAGCGCTTTCACGACTTTCAGGATGGTCGCAAAGCTGGGATTACCTTCGTAGGAGAGCGCCTTATAGAGGCCCTCACGGCTGATTCCCGTATCGCGCGCCACCTGCGCCATACCACGGGCACGAGCGATCACCCCCAGCGCATGAGCGATGAACGCCGGATCATCGCCGCCTTCGCGGAGGCAGGCTTCGAAGTATTCGGCGATGTCGTCTTCGGTCTGGAGATGCTCCGCGGAATCCCAAGGCCGGGTCTTGATTGTCTTTGCAGACATGGCTTCTTACTCCGTGTCGAGTTCGGCGAGCATGCTGTGCGCAGCCCTGATGTCGGCTTCCTGGGAGGACTTGTTGCCGCCGCAGAGCAAAATCACGAGGACGGAGCCACGCTGCACGTAGTAGACGCGGTATCCGGGGCCATGATCGATGCGCATCTCAGTAACCGGGGAACCTGCAGAGCGTGTGTCCCCCGGATTCCCGAGCATCAGCCGGTCGATGCGTGCCTGAATCCGGCGTTTCGCAATCCGGTCTTTCAGGTTGACGAACCAGGCATCGAATATCTCGGTCGTCCGAATCGTGATACAGGAAGAAGTGTAATCCATGGTTGACTAACTGTGAACCAGAGTTCACGCGCAATATGGCGCGAAGGACGGAACACCTGGCCGGTGCTGATAGGTCGACTCTACCGTCTTCGCGTTGATCGCGTTTTATCGTCGGTCAACTTCCATCATTTACTGTCATTTTTAGCGACACCGGCAAGACCGCCGGCTCAGGACGCCATCTGCGGACAAGCAATGCTCGGCGCCGGTTTCGCGCGCGAACCCGCCTTCGCGCCGTTGCCCGCCACGCTCACGCGAGGCGCGGCCGCGAGTGCGCGCACACCGCTCGCGATCGACTGCGAGAGCGCCTCGACCGCCTGCCGGTGGCCGATGACAAGTGCGTCGTAGCCGTCGCCCACGTTTTCTTTGAGCACGCTGCGGCAGGTCAGGACCGTTTGTGTGTCGAGCGCGCGCACGCTCCACACGGCGTCGATGAGCGCATGCGAGCCCGGCCACGATTCGAAGCGCTGCACGTTCACGCTCACGCGGTACACCGGCACGCCCTCGGGGTGCGGCGAGCCGTACACGTCGATGGTGCCGAGCTGCTGCGTGAGGTCGCCCGAGAGCGCCCGGCGGATCTCGTCGCCGGGCATCGAGGACCAGCGCTCCTGCTCGAGTACGCGCACCTGGTTGGCGTCGGTTTGCACGACCATCTGCGCCTTCGCCACCTGCGGCGGAACATCGACAGGCGCCAGCTCGATCAGCCATGGGGCGTTGGCCGTGCTCGACGCAGCAGTGGTGCGGGCTGAGTCGTCCGTCGGGCTGAGCGTGTAGAACCGGCTGGCAGGCGAGCTGCAGCCCGCCAGCGCGGCCGCGAACACCAGCGCACCCAGCGCGCCGAGCGTGGCAAGGGAGGGGACGCGTCGGAACGTCATGGCTTGTCTCCAGATTTGCCGCGCAGCAGCGATTCGGGATGGCGCTCCAGATAGTCGGAGAGCGAATTGAGCGATTGCAGCGTACGCGTGAGTTCCTGCATTGCCTGGTGCACGTCGGACTGCAGCGGCGAATCCTGCTGCAGCGTGGACTGCGCGGCGTTGAAGGTCTTCTGCGCCTGGTCCAGCGTGCCTTGCAGCTGCGGCAGGATCTGGTCGTTCACCTTGCCGAACAGCTGGTTGGCGTTCTTGAGCGACTCGTTCAGGTTGTTGCCGATCTTGTCGAACGGAATCTGATCGAGCTTCTTCGCGATGTCCGCCACCTGCAGCTGCAGTTCTTCGAGCGAGTTCGGCACCGTGGGCAGCTCGAGCGGGTCGTGGTTGAAGTCGACCGTCGCGGGGCCCGCCTTCGGGAAGATGTCGAGCGCGATATAAAGCTGCCCCGTGATCAGGTTGCCGGTGCGCAACTGGCCGCGCAGGCCGCGCGCGACGAGCCGCTTGATCAGCTCCTGGCTTTGCGGCGTATGCGGCGAGGGCGCTTCGCCGCGGATACGGCGCGACAGGCGCAGCGGGTAGAGATCCATCGTCACGGGCATCGTGAAGTTGTGCTGCTTCGGGTCGTACTCGACGCCGATGTCGGTCACCTGGCCGAGCGCAATGCCGCGGAAATCGACCGTCGCGCCGACCGAAAGGCCGCGCAACGACTGGTTGAAGTACATCACGACGCGTTGCGGCGCGCCGTCCGGCTCCTTCATCGCTTCAGTCTCGTCGGAGGCGAGTGCGAACGTAGCGCTGTCGGGTGCCTGCGGACCCATCGACTGGCCGGCCGGCGCCTGGAACGCGAGGCCGCCCACCACGATCGTGGCGAGCGACTGCGTGTTGACCTTGATGCCGCTCGAATCGAGCTGCACGTTCACGCCGCTCGCATGCCACCAGCGCGTGTTGGTGCCCACGTACTGGTCGAAGGGCGCGCTCACGAACACCTGCACTGTCACGCCGGTGCCGTCCTTGTCGAGTGAATAGCCCGTCACCTGCCCGACCTGGATGCGCCGGTAGAAAATCGGCGTGCCGATGTCGAGCGACCCGAGCGTCGAACTGTGCAGGGTATAGCGATGCCCCTTCTCGTCGATGGTCACGGCAGGCGGCGCCTCCAGCCCGACGAAGTCGCTTTGCGACTCCTGCGAGCGGCCGGCGTCCGCGCCGATATACGAGCCCGAGAGCAGCGTGGTGAGCCCCGAAACGCCGCTTGCGCCCACGCGCGGGCGCACCACCCAGAAGCGGCTGTCTTTCACGGCGAATCGTTCGGCGTCCTTGGTGAGTTCGACCGTGACGATCACATGCGAAAGGTTGGGCGAGAGTTTGATTGCCCGCACCGAGCCGATGTCCACGTCTTTGTACTTGACCTTGGTCTTGCCCGGCTCGAGACCTTCGGCGCTCACGAAGCTGATCGTGATGGTCGGGCCGCGCGTAGCGACCGACTTCACGACGAGCGCCACGCCGATCAGCGCCGCGACGATCGGCACGATCCAGACGAGCGAGGGGAGCCAGCGCTTCGGCTTGACGATCTCCGGCTCTGGCAGATTGGGCGGGGTCGGTCCTTTCGGACTATTCATGGGGTTGATCCTGAGAGTGTTGCGCAGGTTTGTGTTTGTCTTCGTCCACCGGATCCCAGATCAAGCGTGGATCGAACTGCATCGAGGCGATCATCGTCAGGATCACGACCGAGCCGAACGCGATCGCGCCGGGGCCCGCCGTGATGACCGCAAGCGACTGGAAGCGTACCAGCGCGACGGTTAGCGTGACAACGAACACGTCGAGCATCGACCAGCGGCCGATGAACTCGACGAGCCGGTAGAGCTTCGTGCGTTCGACTGGCCGCCATGTCGAGCCGCGCTGCGAGGTGAACGCGAGCAGCGCGAGCACCGAGAGCTTGAGCATGGGCACGAGAATGCTCGCGATGAACACGATCACCGCGAGCGGCCAGTCCCCCGAGGTCCAGAAGTAGACCACGCCGCTCATGATGGTGTCGTCCTCGTCGCCGACGAGCGAGGCCGTGTGCATCACAGGCAGCAGGTTCGCGGGAATGTAAAGCAGCGCCGCGGCAACGAGGAGGGCCCACGTGCGCATGATGCTGTCCGGGTTGCGCTCGTGCACGGGCGAGCCGCAGCGTGCGCAGCGCACGTGCCTGGGCGCACGCACGTGTGGCTGCACATGCCCGCAGGCGTGACAGGAGACGTAGCCGGCGTCGGTGGCGGTCTGGTATTTCATCGGGGCCCCTTGGGGAGCGGGCCGCCGCGCGGCGCCGCCGGGTCTTGCGCGCCTGCGCCGGGCTCGCGGATCTCGGGCTCGGAGAGCGGGTGCGGGTGCGGCGACGGCGAGGAGGGCGAGTGCGGCGCCGATGGGCCGCTCGATCCACCCGGGAGATCAGACGGTCCCGCGCCGCCCTCGCGCGCCGCGCGGGCGGCGTCGCGCAGGCCGTCGGCGATGTCCCAGAGCGTGCGCGCATCGAACGTGACGACCACGGTGAACATCAGCGTGAGCGCGCCGAAGGCGAAGAGCGCCGTTTCGGGAATCACGCGCGCGAGGCTCACCATTTTCACGATGGTGATGAGCACGCCCAGCATGAACACCTCGAGCATGCCCCACGGCCGCACGAGCTGGATGGCGCGCAACACGTAGTTGAAGCCCGGTGGAATGAAGCCGCGCCGCACCGGCAGCAGGACGTAGAGCAGCGCTACCATCTCCGTGAGCGGAAAGAGGATGGTTGCGCAGAACACGATCACCGCGATGATCTCCATGTCCTCGTGCCACAGCACCACGAGGGCGCCGAACAGGCTCGACTCCGTAGTGATACCGTTCGCATCGAGCTCGATGATCGGGAACGACTGGGCGATGATGAAGGTGAGGAGCGCCGCGACCGTGATGGCGCAGATGCGGTCGAGCTGGGACGCGGCGCTGCTATAGAGCATGGCGCCGCAGCGCGAGCAGCGCGCGCTCTGGCGGCCGAGCAGCCGCGGTTTGCGGTAGAGCGCGTCGCAATCGTGACACGCGATCAGTTTGTCCTGGGCCATGCGGGCAGGTGACGCAAAACGACGTGAACGAGGGACGCGCGGCGGTGGCGCGCATGTCTGAAGGTGCTTACTGCGCCTCGCGCCATGTTACCAAACGCGCCCGGCGGCGTGCCGGAGCGAGCCGCCGCACGCTTGCGCGGCTCGCCATGGGGCTTAGCCGGTCAGCCGGCGCTTGCGCACACGACGAACGGGCTGCGAGTGTGCCACGTTTGCGCTGTCCGCGCGTGCGGGGGCGGCAGCGACCGGGCCCATATCTGCAGATGTTTGCTGTCACTCAATTTGGATTATCTTTCGGGCATGGGGCGGGATGATTGTGGAACGTGGCCGCAGCCCACCTGCGAAGCGCAAGACTACGCAATCAAAGCGAGACGATCATGGAAGCTTTGTCGATGTGGATTCGTTCTTGTCGGTGGCGCCCGGCAGTCGGGGCCGCGGCCGTGTGGGGCGGCGCCGCCGCGGCGCTGCTTTCGGGCGGGGCCGCCCACGCGCAGCTTGACGCCGCGAAGAGTACGATCGTCGCTGTTTCGCGCCAGATGAACGTGCCGGTACAGGGCAGCTTCACGAAGTTCGACGCGCAGATCGACTTCGATCCCGCCAAGCCCGCGAGCGGCAGCGCGAAGATCACGGTCGACACGGCGAGCTATGATCTGGGCGACCCGACCTACAACGATTCGGTGCACGGACCCGCATGGTTCGACGCGAAGACGTTCCCGCAGGCAACCTTCGTCTCGACCGCGATCGCGCCGACCGGAACGAACCAGTACAGCGTGAGCGGCAAACTCACGATCAAGGGGCACACGCAGAACGTGGCAGTGCCCGTCGTGCTCACGCCGCAGGGCGGGACGCAGACGTTCGACGGCACGCTGCCTATCCACCGGCTCGCTTTCGAAATCGGCACCGGCGAGTGGAAGGACACCTCGATCGTCGCCGACGAAGTGCTCATCAAATTTCATATCGTCGTCGTGCACAAGTAGATCGACGGCTCAAAGGAGATGCCTTTGAACAAGCTTGTCTTGATGGCCGCGGGGGCCGCCGCGGTATCGCTCGCAGCCCTGATGATGCAAGCGGCGCACGCCGCCGACACCTATCAACTCGATCCGAACCACACCTTTCCGAGCTTCGAGGCCGACCACTTCGGCGGCCTTTCCACCTGGCGCGGCAAGTTCACGAAGACCACGGGCACGGTCACGCTGGACCGTGCGGCGAAAACGGGCACCGTGGACGTGACGATCGATCCGGCATCGATCCAGACCGGCAATCCGCAGCTCGACCAGCATCTGGTGGGCGACGACTTTTTCGACGTCGCGAAGTACCCCACCGCCACCTACAAGGGCACGCGCATCGTCTTCAATGGAGACACGCCCAAAGAGGTGATCGGCGACTTCACGCTGCACGGCGTGACGCGCCCGCTCAAGCTCGAGATCGAGTCGTTCAAGTGCATGCAGCACCCGGTGCTCAAACGCGAGGTGTGCGGCGTGGAGGCCGGGGCCTCATTCAACCGCGACGACTTCGGCATGGACTCGGGCAAGAAGTACGGCTTCAAGATGAAGACCACGCTGCATATCCAGACCGAAGGCATCAAGCAGTAGGCAAAGATCGAAGGCGAAAAAAAAGCCGGTTCGCGAGAACCGGCTTTTTTGCTGGTGCGCCGCTTAAACCTGCGCGCCCGCGTTCGGATCGTTCGGATCGAACTTTTCCTTCTTGTCCTTGATGAGGTCTTCGCGCTTCACGCCGAGCCACATCGCGAGCGCCGCCGCGACGAACACCGACGAGTAGATGCCGAAGAGAATACCCACCGTCAGCGCCAGCGCGAAGTAGTGCAGCGTCGGGCCGCCGAAGAAGAACATCGAGAGCACCATCATCTGCGTACAGCCGTGGGTGATGATGGTTCGCGACATCGTGCTCGTGATCGCGTGGTTGATGACTTCGGTGACGCTCATCTTGCGCTCGCGCCGGAAGGTCTCGCGAATCCGGTCGAAGATAACGACCGATTCGTTCACCGAGTAGCCGAGCACCGCGAGCACGGCCGCAAGCACCGAGAGCGAGAACTCCCACTGGAAGAACGCGAAGAAGCCCAGAATGATCACGACGTCGTGCAAGTTCGCGATCACGCCGGCCACGGCGTACTTCCATTCAAAGCGGAACGACAGGTAGATGACGATGCCCGCCACCACGCAGGCGAGCGCGAGCAGGCCGTCGGTGGCGAGTTCCTTGCCGACCTGGGGACCTACGAACTCCACGCGTTGCAGTTGCACCTGTGGGTCAGCCGCCTTGAGCGTGGACATCACCTGGTCGCTCTGCTGCGCCGATGAGAGGCCCTGCTTGATCGGCAGGCGGATCAGCACGTCGCGCGAGGTGCCGAAGTTCTGCACCTGGGCGTCGCCGTAGCCGATCTTCGTGAGCGAGTCGCGCAGCGGCTCGAGCGGCACCGCCTGCGGATACTGCACTTCGATGACCGTGCCGCCCGTGAATTCGATCGACAGGTGCAGGCCGCGGTGGAAGAGGAAGAACACCGCCGCGATGAAGGTCAGGAGCGAGACCGCGTTGAAGATCAACGCGTGCTTCATGAACGGGATGTCTTTGCGGATGCGGAAAAATTCCATGTTCTTGACTCCGTATCAGCGGGACGAGCCGGTGTTGTTGCCCGAGCCACCGGTGCCACCCTGGGCATCGCGGCGGCGCACGACCGGCTTGGCGCGCGCGGCGCCCTTCGCGCCGGCCTTGGCCGGTTCGCGCTTCGCGGCGCTGGTGGTGGCGGCGGTGACAGCGCGGCCCGTGTCCGTGCCAGCATCGGCGCCGGCGAGCGCGGGCGTGCCTTCATCCGGCTCCGGACGCCACACCTGACCCACCGCGAGCGACTTGAGCTTCTTCTTGCCGCCGTACCAGAGGTTCACGAGGCCGCGCGAGAAGAACACGGCCGAGAACATCGACGTGAGAATGCCGATACAGTGCACGATCGCGAAGCCGCGCACCGGGCCCGAACCGAACGCGAGCAGCGCGAGACCGGCGATGAGCGTGGTCACGTTCGAGTCGAGAATCGTTGCCCAGGCGTGCGCGTAGCCGTTCTGGATGGCCAGTTGCGGCGGCGCGCCGTTACGCAGTTCTTCGCGCACGCGCTCGTTGATCAGCACGTTCGCGTCGATCGCCATACCGAGCGCCAGCGCGATAGCCGCGATACCCGGCAGCGTGAGCGTGGCCTGCAGCATGGAGAGCACGGCCACGAGCAGCAGCAGGTTCACCGAAAGGCCGATCATCGAGATCGCGCCGAACAGCATGTAGTACGCGATCATGAACACGGCGATGGCGGCAAAGCCGTAGATCACCGAGTCGAAACCCTTGCGGATGTTGTCCGCGCCAAGGCTCGGACCGACCGTGCGTTCTTCGATGATGTCCATCGGCGCGGCGAGCGAACCGGCGCGCAGCAGCAGCGCGAGGTCGGCGGCGGCCTGCGGCGTGGGCTGGCCCGTGATCTGGAAGCGGTCGCCCAGTTCCGACTGGATGGTCGCCACCGTCAGCACTTCGCCCTTGCCCTTTTCGAACAGCACCATCGCCATCGGCTTGCCGATGTTGTCGCGCGAAACGGCGCGCACCGCGCGGCCGCCCGCCGAGTCGAGGCGGATGTTGACCGACGGACGCTGATGCTCGTCAAAGCCCGCCGAAGCGTCGATGATGCGGTCGCCGGTGAAGATCACCTGCTTGCGCAGCAGCACCGGCGCGGCGTTGCCTTGCGTGAAGAGCTCGTCGCCCGGCGGCACCGGCGCGTTCACGTCCGGATGCAGGCCCATCGGGTCGGCGAGGCGCGCTTCGAGCGTCGCCGTGCGGCCGATGATGTCCTTCGCCTTCGCGGTGTCCTGCACGCCCGGCAGCTCGACCACGATACGGTCGTCGCCTTGCTGCTGGATCACGGGCTCGGCCACGCCAAGCTCGTTCACGCGGTTATGCAGCGTCTGGATGTTCTGCTTGAGCGCGGCTTGCTGAACCGCCGTCTTCACGGCCGGCGTGAACGTGCCGACGAGTTGCACGCCGCCTTCAGGATTGTTCTGCGAAGCCCACGCGAGTTCGGTGATGCCGCCCGTGCCCGAGAGCAGCTTGCGCGCCTGCTCGGCCGTGTCGGCGTCGGCGAAATTGACGACCACCGACTGGTTCACGCGGTTCACGCCGCCGTCGCGGATGTTCTTGTCACGCAGGAGCGTGCGCACGTCCGAAGCGTCGGAGTCGAGCTTCTTGTTGAGCGCGCCGTTCATGTCGACTTGCAGCAGGAAGTGCACGCCGCCGCGCAGGTCGAGGCCGAGATACATCGGCAGCGCGTGCAGGCCGGAGAGCCAGCGCGGCGAGGCGCTCTGCAGGTTCAGCGCGACGATGTACTGCGGGTCGCTCAGGTCGGCGTTCAGCGCCTTGTTGAGCGCGTCTTTCAGGCGCAGCTGCGTGTCCGTGTCGGCGACGCGCACGCGAATGTTCGCGTTCATCGACGAGTTGTCGAACGTGACGTCGGTCGCGCGGATGTTGTTCGCGGCGACTGCGGCTTCGACCTGGGCGAGCGTGCCCGAGTCGAGCTTGACCGTGGCTTTACCGCTCGACACCTGGACCGCGGGCGCTTCGCCGAAGAAATTGGGCAATGTGTACACGAAGCCGATGACGAGCGCCACCAGCATCACGACATATTTCCAGAGGGGATAACGGTTCATTGGTTGACCCAACGGGGGAGGGGAATGGCCTTAAGCGCTGCGCGCGCGCCCCGAACCTGCATTGACGTTTTGTGGTCAGTAGCTGCGAGGGCAGGCCGGGCGCGCGAGGCCGTTCTTTCGGAGGCAACGGCCTCGGTGATTCCGTGAAGCCTTACAGCGACTTGATCGTGCCCTTCGGCAGGATGGTCGTAACCGACGACTTCTGCACGGTGACTTCCGTGGTGTCGGAGATTTCAACGCCCACGTAGGCTTCGCTGACCTTCGTCACCTTGCCGACGATACCGCCGCTGATGATGACTTCGTCGCCCTTGGCCATGGCCGCGAGCATGTTGCGATGTTCCTTCTGACGCTTCATCTGCGGACGGATCATGATGAAGTACAGCACGGCGAACATCAGGATGAGGGGCAGGAAGCTCATGAGGCTCGATTCGGCACCACCTGCTGCACTGCCTTGCGCGAAGGCATTGGAAATGAACGACACGTTGGTCTCTCCGTTTTTTACGATCAAAAAGCGAGCCGGTTATTCTACCACCGGCATTCATCGCGACGATGACGCAAAATTAGCTTTGCGATCAAGCGCTTATCTCGAATCCCGCCCCGGCGCGACATGCGCGCATGGGAAAACCGGGGGGGCGTGAGCGGACCGCATGCCTTGTCCGCGCCAAAGTTGCGAAAGGTTATTGTAATGTCTGGCGCCCGGCCTCAGTCCACGCCGCGTGCGCGCTGCTCGGCAAAGCGCTGGCGGAACGCCGCAAACGTCTTCGTTTCGATCGCCGCGCGCATCTCGCTCATCAGCTCCAGGTAATAGTGCAGGTTGTGGATCGTGTTGAGCTGCGCGCCGAGGATCTCGCCCACGCGGTGCAGGTGGTGCAGGTAGCCGCGCGTGAAATTGCGGCAGGTGTAGCAGCCGCATTGTTCGTCGAGCGGGCGCAGCGAGTTGCGGTGCACGGCGTTGCGGATCTTGATGTCGCCAAAGCGCGTGAAGATCCAGCCGTTGCGCGCGTTGCGCGTGGGCATCACGCAGTCGAACATGTCGACGCCCGAAGCGACTCCCGCCACCAGGTCTTCCGGCGTGCCCACGCCCATCAGGTAGTGCGGCTTGTCGGCGGGCAGCTTCGGCGCGATGTGTTCGAGCACGCGCATCATGTCTTCCTTCGGTTCGCCAACCGACAACCCGCCGATCGCGTAGCCGTGGAACGGCATCTGCGAGAGGCCGGCGAGCGATTCGTCGCGCAGGTCCTCGAACATGCCGCCCTGCACGATGCCGAACAAGGCGTTCGGGTTGCCGAGACGGTTGAACTCGTCGATCGAGCGCTGTGCCCAGCGCATCGACATGCGCATCGAATCCGCGGCTTCCTTGTGCGTGGTCGGCACGCCGTTGGTCGCGTAGGGCGTGCATTCGTCGAACTGCATGACGATGTCCGAATTCAGCACCTTCTGGATCTGCATCGACACTTCGGGCGAGAGGAACAGCTTGTCGCCGTTCACGGGCGAGGCGAAGCGCACGCCGTCTTCAGAGATCTTGCGCAGGTCGCCGAGCGAAAACACCTGGAAGCCGCCCGAATCCGTGAGGATGGGCCGGTTCCAGCCCATGAAGCGGTGCAGGCCGCCGTGCGCCTCGATCGTTTCCAGACCCGGGCGCAGCCAGAGGTGGAACGTGTTACCGAGGATGATCTGCGCCTTCATCTCTTCGAGCTCGCGCGGCTGCGTGGCCTTCACGGTGCCGTAGGTGCCCACGGGCATGAAGATCGGCGTTTCGACCACGCCGTGATTGAGCGTGACACGGCCGCGGCGCGCGAGGCCGTCGGTGCCGAGCAGTTCGAATTTCAGGCCGTTTTGCGGGCGTTCGCCCAGGTATGCGCCGTGTTCGGCGCGCGCGTTGTTTTGATGACCGTCGGTCATGCATGGACTCCTGTGCAACCGGAAAACAGTCCGGCGCAATTGGTGAAACGCCGCCGCGCGTTGTTCGTATGTCGCGTGGCGGCCTGGAAAGCGTGAGTGTTACTTGTTGAGCGCGTCGTCGGTTTTCGTCAGCAGCATCGCGTCGCCGTAGCTGAAGAATCGATAACGCTCGGCAATTGCGTGACGATACGCCGCGCGGATCGTTTCAATGCCCGCGAACGCCGAAACCAGCATCAGCAGCGTCGATTTCGGCAGGTGGAAGTTCGTCACGAGCCGATCCACCACGCGGAACTTGTAGCCCGGCGTGATGAAGATGTCGGTCTCCGCCTGGGTTGCCGCGAGCGCGCGGCCTTCACGGTCGGCGTCCCGCGCGGCGGCTTCGAGCGCGCGCATCGAGGTCGTGCCCACCGCGATCACACGTCCGCCGCGCGCACGCGTGGCGGCGATCTTGTCGACGAGCGATTGCGGCAGCTCGTACCACTCGCTATGCATCTTGTGCTCGGCAATGTTCTCCACGCGCACCGGCTGGAACGTGCCTGCGCCCACGTGCAACGTGAGCGTGGCGCGCTCCACGCCTTGCGCGTCGAGTTGCGCGAGGAGGGCGTCGTCGAAGTGCAGGCCCGCCGTGGGTGCGGCCACGGCGCCCGGATTCTGCGCGAATACCGTTTGATAGCGCGTTTCGTCGCTCGCGTCGGCGTCGTGCGTGATATAGGGCGGCAGCGGCAGACGGCCGTGTTGCTCGATCAGCGTGAGGCAGTCGTCGGGGAAATGCAGCGTGTAGAACTGGACGACGCGCTCGCCAACCGTCACGTCGAACGCGTCGGCGAGACGCAGCACGGTGCCGGGGCCCGGGCTCTTGCTCGCGCGGATCTGCGCGAGCGCTGTGCGTGCACCGGTCAGGCGCTCCACGAGCACCTCGATCTTGCCGCCGCTGGCCTTCTGGCCGAAGAAACGCGCCTTCAGCACCTTGGTATCGTTGAAGACCAGAAGGTCGCCCGGCGAGATGCACGCGGGCAGCTCGGAAAAGCGACGGTCGGCGAGACGCGCGGGTTGGCCTGGCAACTGCGCGGTGTTGTCGACCTCCAGCAGACGGCTCGCGCTGCGCTCGGGCAGGGCGGTCTGCGCGATCAGTTCCTCGGGGAGGTCGAAATCGAAATCGGAAAGCTTGAACATGCGGCCTGAAGTAACGGAAATGCGCCGGAGGCCCGGCGCGCGGCGGCTTTGCGGGGCCGAACCGCGAAGCGGTTGCGCCCCAAAAAGCGGCTGCAATGGCCGCCCACGTGTGATGAGCAGCTATGATTGCGGGACATGCGCGTTTGCGACGTGCGCGAGAGCGATGCGTGCGGTGTGCCCGATGGAGGCCGTCGCACTGCACGCGCCGCGCCATGCCGCAAAGCCGATATTGTACTTGCGAAGCAGCCCATGCCCCCAACCGTTAGCCGATTGATGTCCGAACCCGATTCCGCGAGCGAAGCGCCCGACGACGCGCACGCGCCCGAGGACGGCGCGCGGCAACCGGAGGCTGCGCAAGGGGCCGCACCGCCCGCACGCAAACGCGCCGCGAAGAAGTCAGCGGAAAAGGCCGTAGAAAAAGCCGCGGCCAAAGACAAGCCCAAGCTCACCAAAACCGCCGACAAGCTCGCCAAACTCGGCCTGCGCAGCGACATCGATCTCGTGTTGCATCTGCCGATGCGCTACGAGGACGAAACCACGCTCACGCCCATCGGCGAACTGCTGCCGGGCGGCATCGCGCAAACCGAAGGCGTGGTGTTCGACAACGAGATCGCCTACCGGCCGCGCCGCCAACTCGTCGTGAAGCTGCAGGATCACAACGGCGACGAACTGCATCTGCGTTTCCTGAACTTCTACGGATCGCAGGTCGCGCAGATGGCGATCGGCAAGCGCCTGCGCGTGCGCGGCGACGTGCGCGGCGGCTTCTTCGGCATGGAGATGGTGCATCCGGCGGTGAAGGTCGTGGAAGGCGACGCGCCGCTGCCACAGGCGCTCACGCCGGTGTACCCATCGACGGCGGGCGTGAGCCAGGCGTATCTGCGCAAGGCCATCGACAACGCGCTGTCGCGTGCGCATCTGCCCGAACTCCTGCCCGATACGGTCGCGCACGAGTTCATGGAGCCGTTGAACGTGCCGTCGCTCATGGACGCAGTGAAGACGCTGCACCACCCGCCCGTGAACGCCGACGAGCACGAACTCATCGACGGCACGCATCCCGCGTGGACCCGCATCAAGTTCGAGGAACTGCTCGCGCAGCAACTGTCGCTCAAGCGCGCGCACGAAGAGCGCCGCACGCGCGCCGCGCCCGCCATGGCGCGTCACGTCGCGGGGCGCAAGAGCGAAGAGACGCTGCTTGCGCGTCTGCGCGGCGCGTTGCCGTTCACGCTGACCGGCGCGCAGGAGCGTGTGGTCGGCGAGATCGCGCACGATCTCGAACAGCCGCATCCGATGCAGCGCCTGCTGCAAGGGGACGTGGGCAGCGGCAAGACCGTGGTCGCGGCGCTCGCGGCCGCCCAAGCCATCGACGCGGGCTATCAGGCCGCGCTCATGGCGCCCACCGAAATTCTCGCGGAGCAGCACGCACGCAAGCTGCGCGGCTGGCTCGAACCGCTTGGCGTGCAGGTGGCGTGGCTCGCGGGCAGCCTGAAGGCGAAGGAAAAGCGCGCGGCGCTCGAAGCCGCGGCGCTCGGCACGGCGCAGCTCGTAATCGGCACGCACGCGATCATTCAGGACGCCGTGGAATTCGCGCGCCTCGGCCTCGTGATCGTCGACGAACAGCATCGTTTCGGCGTGGAGCAGCGGCTCGCGCTGCGCGCCAAGGCGCAGAACGCGAAATCGCCGGATCAGGCGCATCGCGAGTTCCAGCCGCATCAACTGATGATGTCGGCCACGCCGATTCCGCGCACGCTCGCCATGACGTACTACGCGGACCTCGACGTTTCCACCATCGACGAGTTGCCGCCGGGCCGCACGCCGATTCTCACGAAGCTCATCTCGGACGCGCGCCGCGAAGAGGTGATCGCGCGCGTGCGCGCGGCGGCGCTCACCGGTCGTCAGGTGTACTGGGTATGTCCGCTGATCGAGGAAAGCGAGACGTTGCAGCTGCAAACGGCCGTCGAGACTTACGAAACACTCGTGGCCGCGCTGCCGGAACTCACCGTCGGCCTCGTGCACGGCCGCCTGGCCTCCACGGACAAGGCCGCCGTGATGGATGCATTCTCACGCAACGAAGCGCAGCTGCTCGTGGCGACGACGGTGATCGAAGTGGGCGTGGACGTGCCCAACGCCTCACTGATGGTGATCGAGCACGCCGAGCGCTTCGGCCTCGCGCAGCTTCACCAGTTGCGCGGGCGTGTGGGGCGCGGCAGCGCCGCTTCAGTATGCGTGCTGCTCTATACCGGACCGTTGTCGCTCACAGGCCGCGCGCGCCTGCAAACCATGCGCGAGACCACCGACGGCTTCGAGATCGCCCGCAAGGACCTCGAAATCCGCGGCCCCGGCGAATTCCTCGGTGCGCGTCAATCGGGCGCGGCGATGCTGCGCTTCGCAAACCTCGAAAACGACGCATGGCTCATTGAGCCCGCGCGCGGCGCCGCCGAACGCCTGCTGCACGAGTTTCCGCTCGTCGTCACGCAGCACCTGAACCGCTGGCTCGGCGCCCGCGAGCAATACCTGAAAGCGTAAATACTCCATTGCGCGGAACCTGCGCGTGCTCACGCCGTCTGACCCTTTTGCGCTGATCACGCCCCGCATAGGGGTGTTGATTATTGGCGAATCTCCGCCATAGGTGTATAACTACAAGCTATTGATTCACCTTTTTTGATTGGTCCCCGAATGACGCTCACTGAACTGAAATACATTGTCGCGGTAGCTCGAGAGCGCCACTTCGGACGGGCCGCAGAAGCCTGCTTCGTGAGCCAGCCGACCCTTTCGGTCGCCATCAAGAAGCTCGAAGACGAACTGAACGTGCAGATCTTCGAGCGCGGTACGAGCGAAGTGAGCGTGACGCCCATCGGCGAGCAGATCGTCACGCAAGCGCAGCGCGTGCTCGAACAGACGCTCGCCATCAAGGAAATCGCCAAGCAGGGCAAGGACCCGCTCGTGGGGCCGCTGCGCCTGGGCGTCATCTACACGATCGGGCCCTACCTGTTGCCCACGCTTGTCAAGCAGATGATCAAGCGCGTGCCGCAAATGCCGCTCATGCTGCAGGAGAACTACACGCTCAAGCTCATCGAACTGCTCAAGCAGGGCGAGATCGACGTGGCGATCATGGCGCTGCCGTTCCCTGAAACCGGCCTTACGCTGCGCCCGCTCTACGACGAGCCGTTCGTCGTCGCGCTGCCTTCGGGCCATGCGTGGGAACAGCGCCCGAAGATCGACCCGGACGACCTCAAGCAGGAAACCATGCTGCTGCTCGGCAGCGGGCATTGCTTCCGCGACCACGTGCTGGGCGTGTGCCCGGAGCTGATGCGCTTCTCGCAGAACGCCGACGGCATCCAGAAGACCTTCGAAGGCTCGTCGCTGGAGACCATTCGCCATATGGTCGCGAGCGGCGTGGGCATTACCGTGCTGCCGCGCATGTCGGTGACCGAAGTGAAGCCGCACGCGGGCGGTGTCGATTCCGGGCTGCTTTCCTACGTGCCGTTCGACGAACCCGTGCCGGACCGCCGCGTGGTGCTCGCGTGGCGCAAGAGCTTCACGCGCCTGCCGGCGATCGAGGCGATCGTCGACGCCATTCACGCCTGCGATCTGCCCGGCGTGAAGAAGATCGAGGCGCCTGCCGAGGCGGCCTGACGACCATCGCGCCGCGCGCGCTCGGGCTGCGCGGCGCGTTTTCCTCTCTGGCGCGGCATTCGCCCGCGTCGCCATTCCCCATTCTTACGTTCCTTGCGACCCCAATAACTAGCGCCTATTCGATAGATTAAGTAAATCAAATTATATATATCGATAGTCACTGTTACAGTTCCTCTAACCGATCCCAACCGGTAACCCCTGGAGGAAGCGATGCAAACCACCCACTCGAACACGCCCGCACCCAGCACCCCGGCACGCGCCCATTCTGGCCTTCGCACCGTGTGGTTCTCGCTGCTGGTCGACCGCGCGCTGTCCGCCTGACGGCCTCGCGCCACTCCGCCACAGATTTCCCCGAGTTCCAGAACACACCCGCAAGCAAGAAAGGATTCCAGCATGACCGACCGTACTCTCACCTCGGCAGCCGGCGCACCCGTCGTCGATAACCAGAACTCCGTCACCGCCGGCCCGCGCGGCCCCGTGATGCTGCAGGACGTGTGGCTCCTCGAAAAGCTCGCGCACTTCGACCGCGAAGTGATTCCCGAGCGCCGCGTTCACGCGAAGGGCTCGGGCGCGTTCGGCACGCTCAAGGTCACGCACGACATCTCGCGCTACACGAAAGCGAAAGTGTTCGGCGAAGTCGGCAAGGAAACGCCGCTCTTCATCCGTTTCTCAACCGTGGCGGGCGAGCGCGGCGCAGCCGACGCTGAGCGCGACGTGCGCGGCTTCTCGATCAAGTTCTACACGGAAGAGGGTAACTGGGACATCGTCGGCAACAACACGCCGGTGTTCTTCATTCGCGACCCGCTCAAGTTCCCCGACTTCATCCACACGCAAAAGCGCGATCCGCGCACCAACATGCGCAGCAACGTCGCGGCCTGGGACTTCTGGTCGCGTCATCCGGAGTCGCTGCATCAGGTGACGATCCTCATGAGCGATCGCGGCATTCCGAAGAACTATCGCCAGCAGCACGGTTTCGGCTCGCACACGTTCTCGTTCATCAACGC
This sequence comes from Paraburkholderia sp. JHI869, assembly GCF_038900775.1. NCBI lineage: Bacteria > Pseudomonadati > Pseudomonadota > Betaproteobacteria > Burkholderiales > Burkholderiaceae > Paraburkholderia > Paraburkholderia sp. JHI869. Next base: position 390,294 of record NZ_JAYMSC010000004.1, on the reverse strand, counting down.
GAATAACGAGCGCTTCTATGTGAAGTTCCACTTCAAGTCGGCGCAGGGCGTGGAGAATTACAGCGATGCCGAAGCCGCGCAGGTGATTGCTCAGGACCGCGAATCGGCGCAGCGCGATCTCTTCAACGAGATCGAGAAGGGCAATTTCCCGAAGTGGCATTTCCGCGTTCAGGTGATGCCCGAGGCCGATGCCGCGAAGGTGCCGTACAACCCGTTCGACATCACGAAGGTCTGGCCGCACAAGGACTATCCGCTGATCGACGTGGGCACGATCGAGTTGAACCGCAATCCGGAGAACTATTTCGCCGATGTCGAGCAGGCCGCTTTCACGCCGGCGAACGTGGTGCCGGGCATCAGCTTCTCGCCGGATCGCTTGCTGCAGGGCCGTTTGTTCTCGTATGGCGACACGCAGCGCTATCGCCTGGGTGTGAACCATCATCAGATTCCGGTGAACGCGCCGCGTTGCCCGTTCCACTCGTTCCATCGTGACGGCGCCATGCGTACCGACGGCAACCTGGGCAGCAACGTGAACTACGAGCCGAGCCGTTTCGGCGACTTCGCGCAGCGTCCTGAGGCCGGCGAGCCGCCGCTCGCGGCGGGTGCGGTCGATCACTACGATCACCGCGATGACGACGACTACTACAGCCAGCCGGGCGCGCTGTTCAGGTTGTTCGATGCCGGCGAGCGCGAGCGGCTTTTCGCGAACATCGCGCGGCATATCAACGGTGTGCCGGCGGAGATCGTGGAGCACCAGATCGAGCACTTCCGCCGCGCCGATCCGGCGTACGCGCAAGGCGTGATCGATGCGATCGCGAAGTTGGCCAAATAAGGTGGGAGGCGCGGTTTGTTGTCACAACGTTGAGACGACCGACCGCACATGAAGCAGGACCATAAGGTAACGCGCAAGGAGCACGATCATGACCCGAACGATGACGATGACCCTCAAGACCATGGGCGCAGGCAAAGGCTCTGGCAACGCCGTTGCAATGGCGCGCACGCGCGCGGACGGCACGCAGATCGTGCGCCGCATGGTGGGCTTCGCGATTCTCGCAAGCGGTTTCGTGGCGATCGCCACGCAAGCCTTCGCGCACCTGGCAGGGCACTGAAAGCGCCGGGCGTCGTGCTGGGTACTAGGGACGGATGAGCCGGTTTTCTGACATTTCCAGGCTACACTGACGGCCGATCGAGCTTTTGTGCGCGTACTGCAAAGCGCGCCGCAACGAGATCGTCACGCACGCGTAGTCTCACTGCTACACAAGGAGTCGTCATGGCCAAAAAAGCAACCGTACAGCACGTGAATATCGGTATCAGCGACAAGGATCGCAAGAAGATCGCGGATGGTCTCTCGCGCCTGCTCGCGGACACCTACACGCTGTATCTGAAGACGCACAATTTCCACTGGAACGTCACGGGGCCGATGTTCAACACGCTCCACCTGATGTTCGAGGGGCAGTACAACGAACTCGCGCTGGCCGTGGACGCGATCGCCGAGCGCATTCGCGCGCTGGGCGTGCATGCGCCGGGCAGCTACAAGGAATTCGCGAAGCTCTCGTCGATTCCAGAAGCGGACGGCGTGCCGGCCGCGGAAGACATGATCCGCCAGCTGGTGGAAGGCCAGGAAGCCGTGGTGCGCACCGCGCGCGCGATCTTCCCGTCGACGGAAGCGGCCAACGACGAGCCGACCGCCGACCTGCTCACGCAACGCATGCAGACGCACGAAAAGACCGCGTGGATGCTGCGCTCGCTGCTGGCGTGATGCCGATGCGGCGCCTGGGCGCCGCACCCAAAGCACGATAAGTATGACAAAGGCCTGCCGGATGTCCGGCGGGCCTTTGTTTTTGCGCCGGTGCGGCTCGCGGCAAGGGTGGAGGCGGCAAGGCGGCGCCCTGGCCTACAATAGCGGCATCGCTTTTCCCGCCTCGATCATGTTCGCCCGACTCCCGCTCTATTTGCGGCTCGTCCGCATGGACAAGCCGATCGGCAGCCTGCTGCTGCTCTGGCCGACGCTCAACGCGCTTTGGATCGCCTCGGACGGCCATCCTCCCGTCTCGCTGCTGATCATTTTCACGCTCGGCACCGTGCTGATGCGCTCGGCGGGCTGCGCGATCAACGACTACGCCGACCGCGACTTCGACCGTCACGTGAAGCGCACGGCCGAGCGCCCCATCACGTCGGGCCGCATTCGCGCCTGGGAAGCGGTGGCGATTGCCGCGGGCCTCGCGCTCGTGTCGTTCCTGCTGATCCTGCCGCTCAATGCGCTCACGAAGCAGCTTTCGGTCGTGGCGCTGTTCGTCGCCGCGTCTTATCCGTTCACCAAGCGCTTTTTCGCGATTCCGCAGGCGTATCTGGGCATTGCGTTCGGCTTCGGCATTCCGATGGCGTTCGCTGCCGTGCAGGATCACGTGCCTGCGCTCGCGTGGATCATGCTGGCCGCGAACGTGTTCTGGTCCGTGGCCTACGACACCGAATACGCGATGGTCGATCGCGACGACGACATCAAGATTGGCATTCGCACCTCGGCGCTCACGTTCGGCCGCTTCGACGTGCTCGCGATCATGCTCTGCTATGCGGTGACGCTCGGCATTTACGTCTGGGTTGGCGTGACGCTGGGTTTCGGCTGGCTTTACTGGCTCGGCTGGGCGGCTGCGGTGGGTTGCGCGATTTACCACTACACGCTCATCAAGGGGCGCGAGCGCATGCCGTGCTTCGCCGCTTTCCGCCACAACAACTGGCTTGGCGGCGTGCTGTTCGTAGGGATTGCGGCGCATTACGCCGTCGCGGGACTCTAAGGCCGGATCGGCTTCATATAAAAAAGCGCCGGGTGTGCATGACACACCCGGCGCTTTTTTTCAGGTCGCGGCGGCTGGCTTACTGCTTGCCGAATTCCTCGCCCATTTCCTTCGCGCGTGCATCGGCCGCGAGCGCGCCCTTGACGATGGCGGCCTTCACGCCCGATGCGTCGAACGACGCCAGCGCGGCGGCGGTCGTGCCGCCCTTCGAGGTCACACGCTCGCGCAGCACGGCGGGCGGCTCGTCCGATTGCAGCGCAAGCTGGGCCGCGCCCGTGAACGTGGCGATGGCGAGCGCGCGGCCTTGCCGCTCGTCCATGCCGAGCTGGCGCGCCGCTTCTTCGAGCGCTTCGATGAAGTAGAACACGTAGGCCGGGCCGCTGCCCGAGATGCCGGTGACCGCGTCGATCTTCGCTTCGTCGTCGAACCAGACCGTTTGGCCGACGGCGCCGAGCACATCGGAGGCAAGCTGGCGGCCTGCCGCGTCCACGCCGCTGCTCGCGACGAGGCCGGTTGCGCCCATGCCGATCAGCGCGGGCGTGTTCGGCATCGTGCGCACGACGCGCGCATGGCCATTCAGCCAGCGCGAAAGGTCGTCGATGCGAATGCCAGCCATGATGCTGATCACGACCTGGTTCGCGCCAAGATGCGGGGCGATGCCTTCGGCCACGGCCTTGGCGATTTGCGGCTTCACTGCGATCAGAACCGCGTCGTACGAGGCGAGCGCGGCGTCCGCTGCGGCGCCGGTGCGCACGCCGAACTGCTCGGCGCTGCGCTTGCGGGCGTCTTCGTTCGGATCGATCGCGTAGAGGTTGTCGGCGGGAACGCCCTTGCGGATCAGGCCGCCGATGAGTGCGGCGGCCATGTTGCCGCCGCCGATGAAGGCTATTTTCATGGTGATGGAAGAGTTCAGTGATTCAGTGAGAGTAGTCGCGCGCGCCGAAGATCGCGGTGCCGACGCGCACGATCGTCGCGCCTTCGAGTACTGCGGCTTCGAGGTCGGCCGACATGCCCATGGAGAGCGTGTCGAGCACGAGGCCTTCTGCGCGTAGCGCTTCGAACAGCTCGCGCAGCTGGCGGTGCGGCACGCGTTGCGCCTCGAGCGAGGATTCCGGCTCAGGGATCGACATGAGCCCGCGCAGGCGCAGGTTGGGCAGGGCGGCGATCTGCTTGGCGACCTGCTGCGCTTCTTGCGGGGTGACGCCGCTCTTGCTGGCTTCGCCGCTCACGTTGACCTGGAGGCAGACGTTGAGCGGCGCCATGCCGGCGGGACGTTGCGCCGAAAGGCGTTCGGCAATCTTCAGACGATCGACCGAATGGACCCAGTCGAAACGCTCGGCTACGGGGCGTGTCTTGTTCGATTGGAGCGGCCCGATGAAATGCCATTCGATGCTCGCGCGCAGGTCGGCGAGCGCTTCGATCTTGTCCACGGATTCCTGCACGTAGTTCTCGCCGAACGCGCGCTGGCCGGCAGCGTGAGCGGCGCGCACGTCCTGCGCAGGAAAGGTTTTCGAAACCGCGAGCAACTCCACGCTTTGCGGGTCGCGGCCGGCGTTGCGGGCGGCGGCGGCGATGCGCTCGCGGACAGCTTCGAGATTGTGGGAGAGATCGGTCATCGGGCTTGAAGGCTGGCGCGTGAAGTGGCTCGCGCCCGCTTTTGGATCCAAAACGAACAGAACGACGGCCATTATACGGACTGCGCACGGCGCGAAACTACTGGCCAGAAAGCCTATGCGCGCGCTTAGCCATTCGGCCGACTGTTTGCGCGCCGTGCGTCTCGTTACGCTGGTTCCGTTCCCGATGGACTCAATTCGTCACCAGCATATGTTCGACCAGCTCAATCCAGTGCGTGACCGGAATTGCCGTGCCGCTTTGCAGGTGCGTGATGCAGCCAATGTTGGCGGAAACGATCAATTGCGGCTCCAGCGCCTGCAGCCGGTCTACCTTCTGGTTGCGCAGCGTGTAGGAAAGGCGCGGCTGCGTGATCGAATATGTGCCGGCGGAGCCGCAGCAAAGGTGGCTGTCGGCGGGCAGCCGCACGTCCAGTCCGAGCGCGGTGAGCAGCCTTTCCACGCCGCCGCGCAACTGCTGGCCGTGCTGCAGCGTGCAGGGGGGATGCCAGGCCACCGTCTTGATGCCGCGCCGTCTCGTCGCGCTCACGAGCTGCTCCTCGAACGCGGGCAGCAACTCCGAAAGATCACGCGTGAGTTCGACCACACGGCGCGCTTTTTCCACATAAGCCGGATCGTCGCGCAGCAGGTGCGCGTATTCCTTCACCGTCGCGCCGCAGCCCGAGGCGTTCATCACGATCGCTTCCACGCCTTGCTCGATGTGTGGCCACCAGGCGTCGATGTTGGCGCGCACGTCGTCGAGGGCGTCGTCGGCGTAGCCCATATGCAGACGGATCGCGCCGCAGCAGCCCGATTGCGGCGCGACGATCGTTTCGATGCCCAGCGCGTCCAGCACGCGAGCCGTGGCGATGTTGATGTTGGGCATCATCGAAGGCTGCACGCAGCCTTGCAGCATCAGCATCTTGCGCGCGTGCTTCGCCGTGGGCCACGCGAGCGAGCGCTGGCGCACGGGCACCTTGTCGCGCAGTCGCTTGGGCAGCAGCGGCCGTACCTGCTGGCCGAGGCGCATGGCCGGCGTGAAGAGCGCGCGGCGCGGCAACAGGCCCGCGAGCAGGCGGCGCATGACGCGCTGGCGCAGCGGACGCTTCACCATCTGTTCGGCATGCTTGCGGCCCACTTCCACGAGGCGCCCGTACTGCACGCCCGAAGGGCAGGTGGTCTCGCAACTGCGGCAGGTGAGGCAGCGATCCAGGTGCGTGAGCGTGCTCTTCGTGACCGGCGCGCCTTCCACCATCTGCTTCATGAGATAGATGCGCCCGCGCGGGCCGTCCAGCTCGTCGCCGAGCAGCTGATAGGTCGGGCAGGTCGCGGTGCAGAAGCCGCAATGCACGCACTTGCGCAGGATCGCGTCGGCTTCGTCGCCGTCGGGGGTGTTGCGTATGAAGTCCGCGAGGTTCGTCTGCATCGCCGCGTGTGGGTGTCGTCAGAAGTCGGAGTACAGCCGGCCGCGATTGAAGATGCGGGCCGGGTCGAAGGCGGCCTTCAGGCCGCGATGGATCTTCATGAGCGGAGCGGGCAGGGGCGTGAACACGCCCGCGCTGCGGTCGTAGTCGCGCCCCGTACGGAACATCGTGGCGTGGCCGCCGGCTTGCTTCGCGCTGATGCGCACCGTTTGCGCGTCGGTTTCCGTGATCCACCAGCGCTGCGCGCCGCCCCATTCCATGAGCTGCGCGCCCGGCAGTTGCAAGGGCTCCGCGATCGAGGGCAGCGCGAGCCGCCACAGCGCCGCGTTGGGCGCAATCGACGCAAAGAACGGATCGGTCTGCTCGCGCAGGCCCGCCCAGAAGCGCTCGGCTTCCACGGCGTCCACGACCTCGCCGCCCAGGCTCGAGCGGGCTGTCTTCACGGCCGCTTCCGCACCGGCGAGGCGCACCGCGAGCGTGCCGTTGCGCCAGGCGCTCGCCGTCATCGGCAGCGGGCGGCCGCCCCATTCGTTGAGCTTGCGTACGGCGTCGGTGCCGTTCATGTCGAACTTGAGCGTGGTTTCCGCTTGCGGCACCGGCAGCACCTTCACGGAAAGCTCCAGCATCAGGCCGAGCGTGCCGAGCGAGCCTGCCATGAGCCGCGAGACGTCGTAGCCCGCCACGTTTTTCACCACCTGGCCGCCGAAATGCAGCACCTCGCCGTGGCCGTTCATGAGCACCGCGCCCAGCACGAAGTCGCGTGCGGCGCCCGCGCTCGCCCGCCGCGGTCCGGCAATGCCCGCGGCAATGCAGCCGCCGAGCGTTGCCTGCGCGCCGAAATGCGGCGGCTCGAACGCGAGCATCTGGCCTTGTGCCGCAAGGGCTACCTCGATTTCCGTGAGCGGCGTGCCCGCGCGCGCCGTGATCACGAGCTCTGCCGGGTCGTACGCGATGATGCCGCGGTGCGCGCGCGTGTCGAGAATCTCGCCTTCGAGCGACTGGCCGTACCAGTCCTTGGTGCCTCCGCCGCGTATGCGCAGCGCCCGCCCATCGGCGCTCGCCGCCCGGATGCGTTCGGACCAGTCCGAGACGATGTCGTCCTCTTCCATGTCGTGATGGTCGCGCTCGTTCGTTATATCGTTCGTTCGATTGTACTGAGCGAACCTCGCCTGACAACCCGGGCCGGACCCGCATGCGGGTCACGCGATATGCATAGACGGCGCGGTGTTTTGCGCGTGCTTGTGCGTGCTTCTGCGTGTTTCGTGCGTGTTTCGTGTGTCTATCAGAAGCGCGGCAACTCGGGATGCGGCAGCAGGTTCCCCCGCACGTGCATGCGTCCGTACTCGGCGCAACGCGCCCGTGTGGGGATGCCCTTGTCGGGGTTGAGCAGCCTGGCCGGGTCGAACGCGTGCTTCACCGCATGAAACGCGTCGCGCTCCTGCGGCGAGAATTGCACGCACATCGAATTGATCTTCTCGATCCCCACGCCGTGCTCGCCCGTCACCGTGCCGCCCAGTTCGACGCAGGTTTCGAGAATGTCCGAGCCGAAGGCCTCTGCTCGGTGCCATTCGTCGAGGTCGTTGCCGTTGAAGAGAATGAGCGGGTGCATGTTGCCGTCGCCGGCATGGAATACGTTGATGCAGCGCAGCCCATACTGCTTTTCCATCTCGTGGATGCGCGCGAGCAGCGGCCCGATCGCGCGGCGCGGCACGGTGCCGTCCATGCAGTAGTAATCGGGCGAAATACGGCCCGCCGCTGGAAACGCGTTCTTGCGGCCCGACCAGAAGCGCAGGCGCTCTTCTTCTGTACGCGAGATCTGGATGCGCGTGGCGCCATGCTCGCGCAGCACCGTGGTCGTGCGCGCGATTTCGTCGGCGACTTCCTCGGGCGTGCCGTCGGCTTCGCACAGCAGGATCGCGGCGGCGTCGAGGTCGTAGCCCGCGTTCACGAACTCCTCCACGGCGCGCGTGGCCGGCTTGTCCATCATCTCGAGGCCGGCCGGAATGATGCCCGAGGCGATGATGCCAGCCACGGCGTCTCCGCCTTTCACGACGTCGTCGAAGCTCGCCATGATGACCTGCGCGGTTTGCGGGCGCGGAATCAGCTTGACGGTGACTTCGGTCACGATGGCGAACATGCCTTCGCTGCCGATCATCACCGCGAGCAGATCGAGGCCGGGCGCATCGGGCGCGAGCGAGCCGAATTCGACAATCTCGCCGTCCATCGTCACGGCGCGCACGCGCAGCACGTTGTGCACGGTGAGGCCGTACTTGAGGCAATGCACGCCGCCCGAATTCTCCGAAACGTTGCCGCCTATCGTGCAGGCGATCTGCGAGGAAGGATCGGGCGCGTAGTAAAGGCCGAAGGGCGCCGCCGCCTCGGAAACGGCCAGATTGCGCACGCCCGGCTGCACGGTGGCCGTGCGCGCGTAGGGATCGACTTCGAGAATGCGCTTGAAACGCGCGAGCGAAAGCACAATGCCGTGCCGGATCGGCATGGCGCCGCCCGAGAGGCCAGTGCCCGCGCCGCGCGGCACGACCGGCACGTCGAGGCGCCGGCAGATCTGCACGATGCGCTGCACCTGCGACTCGGTTTCCGGCAGCGCCACCGCGAGCGGCAGCCGCCGGTAGGCGGCGAGCCCGTCGCACTCGTAGGCGACGGTGTCCTCTTCGCGATGCAGCAGGCAATGCGCCGGCAATACGGCCATCAACGCCTGGACCACCTCGCGCTGGCGTTGCGCGAGCGCCTCCGGGCTCAGCTCGGGCAAGTTCGCCTCTGGTGCGTTCATGTCTCCTCCCGTCTGTTGCGCTTGTGTGCGCTCGTTCGCGCTTGTCGGTTACGCCGCCCAGCTGAAGATCTTGCCCGGATTCATCAGGTTGTGCGGGTCGAGTGCGTGCTTGATCGCGCGCATCGTTTCGATAGTGTCTGCGCCGTGCTCTTCCACAAGGAAGCCCATCTTGTGCAGACCCACGCCGTGCTCGCCCGTGCAGGTGCCGTCCATCGCGATCGCACGTTGGACGATGCGGTGATTCAGGCGCTCGGCCTCCTCGATTTCCTCGGGCTTGTTCGGGTCGATCAGGATCGCCACGTGGAAGTTGCCGTCGCCTACGTGGCCGACGATCGGGCAGGGCAGCGGCGAGGCTTTGAGATCGGTTTCGGTCTCGATCACGCATTCGGCGAGGCGCGAAATCGGCACGCACACGTCGGTCGTCACGGCGCGGCAGCCGGGCTTCAATTGCAGCATCGCGAAGTAGGCGTTGTGGCGCGCGTTCCACAGGCGGCTGCGGTCCTCGGGGCGCGTGGCCCACTCGAAGCCTTCGCCGCCGTGCTGCGAGGCCAGCTCTTGCACGAGCTGCGCCTGCTCGGCGACACCTGCCTCGGTGCCGTGAAATTCGAAGAAGAGCGTGTGCTTCTCGCGCAGCGTGAGGTTCGAATGCTTGTTGATCGCGCGCACCGCGAGCGAATCGATGAATTCCACACGCGCGATCGGCACGCCAATCTGGATCGTCTCGATCACCGTGCGCACGGCCTCCGCCATCGAAGGGAAGGCGCACACCGCCGCCGAGACCGCCTCGGGCTGCGGGTAGAGCCGCACCGTGATTTCGGTGATCACGCCGAGCGTGCCCTCCGAGCCCACGAACAGGCGCGTGAGGTCGTAGCCAGCCGACGACTTGCGCGCGCGCGTGCCGGTCTTGACCACGCGGCCGTCGGCGAGCACGGCGGTCAGGCCGAGTACGTTCTCGCGCATCGTGCCGTAGCGCACGGCGTTGGTGCCCGAGGCGCGCGTGGCCGTCATGCCGCCGATGCTCGCATCGGCGCCTGGGTCGATCGGGAAGAAGAGACCCGTGTCGCGCAGCGCTTCATTGAGCTGCTTGCGCGAGATGCCCGGCTCGACGGTCACGGTGAGGTCTTCGGCGTTGATCGAGAGTACGCGGTTCATCTGCGAGAGGTCGATCGACACGCCGCCCTGCACGGCCAGCAAGTGACCTTCGAGCGAGGAGCCGTTGCCGTAGGGAATGATCGGCACGCCATAACGGGCGCACAGCTTGACGATGGTCTGGATATCCTCCGTGCTCTGCGCGAACACGACGGCATCGGGCAGTTGCGGGTCGAAGGGCGATTCGTCGCGGCCGTGATGGGCGCGCACGGCTTCGGCGGTGGAGACGCGTTCGCCGAACGCGCTGCGCAGTTGATCGAGGAGTTCGGTGGGGAACGGGCGGCGAGCGAGGGCCGGCGGCGCGGGGTGATTCACGCGGGTGTCTCCTTCGTATGGATATGACTTCTGGCCTGGATCATTTTACGCTGAACGTCCGGAGCGCAAAGCCGGGCTCCGTATGCTGCGGTGCACGAAATCTATAATGGCCGCCGGGTGTGGGCGCGCATCATGCGCGACCAGCGCGAATTTTCATCCTCGGAGAGCACAACATGGGCAATCGCCTGAGCAAGATCGCAACGCGCACCGGCGACGACGGCTCGACCGGACTTGGCGACGGCAGCCGCGTGCGCAAGGACGACGCGCGCATCGCGGCGATCGGCGACGTCGACGAACTCAATTCGCAGATCGGCGTATTGCTCTGCGAAACGCTTCCCGACGACGTACGCGACGCGCTCGTTGCCATCCAGCACGACCTGTTCGATCTGGGCGGCGAGCTGTGCATACCGGGCCACACGCTCGTGACCGACGAACACCTCGCGCGACTCGACGCCTGGCTCGCGCATTACAACGGTACGCTGCCGCCGCTCAGGGAATTCATCCTGCCAGGCGGCTCGCGGGCGGCGGCGCTCGCCCATGTGTGCCGCACCGTATGCCGCCGCGCTGAACGCGCGGTCGTCGCACTGGGCGCCGCACCGAACTCAGGGCCGCCGCTCGCCGATACGCCGCGCCGCTACGTCAACCGGCTCTCCGATCTCCTGTTTGTCCTCGCGCGGGTGCTCAACCGCGCCGCGGGCGGCAGCGACGTGCTCTGGCGGCACGACCGCGGCGCGGGCAAGGGCGCGTAAAACATAACTGGGGCCCGAGCGCGCCCCACCGTCGCCCGAAAGAGACTGCTTCCCGCATCGCAAAAGCGTCACCGAAGCTCGCCGTAAAGCCATCCGCCGCGCGTTCGCGCCTCGCGCAATCCGGAAATTGCTGGGGTGCGACAAAATGCCTGGGTCGGGCTGTCGCATTAAAGATGTATCTTGTGTGCATCTTTACCAAGGAGAAGCCGCAAATGACTGCGCTCACCGCCGACCAGATGGCCCGCGTGAAGGCCACTGCGCCCGTTTTCGCCGAGCACGGCGCCACCATCACCAAGCATTTCTACAAGCGGATGTTCGCCGCGCACCCCGAGCTCAAGAACATCTTCAACCAGACGCACCAGCAAAGCGGCAGCCAGCCCGAAACGCTCGCTCGCGCGGTCTACGCGTACGCGGCGAACATCGACAATCTGGGCGCGCTCGGCGGCGCGGTCACGCACATCGCGCACAAGCACGCGAGCCTGAACATCCGTCCGGAGCACTATCCGATCGTTGGCCGCCATCTGCTCGGCGCAGTCGTGGACGTGCTCGGCGACGCCGTGGACCAGCCCACGCTCGACGCCTGGACCGTCGCCTACGAGCAACTCGCGAACATCATGATCGGCACCGAGGCGAAGTTGTACGAGGGCGCTTCGTGGAGCGGCTTCCGTCCGTTCAAGGTGATGCGCAAGCAAGTCGAAAGCGACGAGATCACTTCGTTCTATCTCGCGCCGGCCGACGGTGCATCCGCGGGCGGCTTCGAGCCGGGCCAGTACGTGAGCGTGACGCGCTTCGTCGACAAGCTCGGCGTGGATCAGCCGCGTCAGTACAGCCTCTCGGACGCGCCCCACGGCAAGTGGCTGCGCATCTCGGTGAAGCGCGAGGCGGGCCGCGGCGAAGCGCTGCCGGGCCACGTGTCGAACCTCATGCATGACGGCGTGGCAGAAGGCACCGTGGTGCACGTGAGCGCGCCGATGGGCGAGTTCACGCTCGATCGCAAGAAGAGCACGCCCGTCGTGCTGATGAGCGGCGGCGTGGGCATCACGCCGATGAAGTCGATGCTCTCCACGCTGATCGCTGAGCGCAGCGAGCGCCAGGTGACCTTCGTGCATGCGTGCCGCAACGCGAAGGTGCACGCATTCCGCGACTTTCTGCGTCACGCTGTTTCCGAGCACCCGAACGTCAAGCGTGCGGTGTTCTACGAAGAAGTCGGCGCAAACGATCGCCAGGGCGTGGACCATGACTTCGAAGGGCGCATCGATATCGGCCGTATCGAAGCCGACGTGCTGCTGCCCGACGCCGACTACTACCTGTGCGGCCCTGTGGCGTTCATGCGCGAGCAGCGCGAGGCGCTCATCGCCCGCGGCGTCGATGCCTCGTGCATCCACACGGAGATCTTCGGCTCCGGCATGCTGTAACGCTGCGCACTGACGTTGCATACTCAGTACACCGAATGATAAAAACGCCGCGCGAATGCGCGGCGTTTTTTCGTGTGCGGCCGTAAATCGTGTATCGAATTGCAACCGGTGTCACTCGTTCGAAGCTCGTCGGTTCACGGCGCGATATCCCGATGGCGATATCGAGAGCCTGCGCCGGAAGATCCGCGCGAGGCGCTCGCCGCGCGGCACGCCGCAGCGTTGCGCGATCTCGTCGATGGGCAGATTGGTTTGCGCGAGCAAAAGGCAACTCGCATCGAGCCGCGTGCGCAGCAGATATTCGGACGGCGTGAGGCCCGTTTGCGTCTTGAAGTGGCGCAGGAAGTTTCGCATGCTCATCTGTGCGACGCGCGCCGCATCGGCGACCGAGATCGGCTGATGGTAGTTTTCGCGCAGCCAGTGCGCGGCCGAGCTGATCTTGCCATTCGCGCTGTCCGCCTCGCCATCGTCGAGCATGGGGCCGAGCCGTTCCCACGAACCCGGCATCGAGTCCTCGGAAACGCGCTGCGCAAGCGCCACACCGTGATTGCGCTTGACGACCTTGAGCGCGGCGACGAGCGCCTCGGAAGGCGCCACGACCGAAGCGCCGGCGTTGCGCGCTTCCAGCGCGCGGCGCAGCCGCTGCGCCGAGTTTGCCGTACTGCCGCCCGTGCGCAGGAAGGGCACATCGGCGGCGGCGAGCACGGCGCGTCCCTCGCCGAGCGCGCGGATGATGCGCACTTTCGGTGCGAGCGTCTGCAGCCGCGTGATGAGCCGCGCATTGTCGCGCGCCTGGATCGCGCCTGGGCCGCCAGCGATGAAAAGTGTATCGAAGCCGCTGCGCAGCGGGCCATGCAGGCTTTCGGACCATATCCGCAGGCCGCAGCCGCTGGCTACGTTGCCGCCAGGCTCGGAGAGCATCACGACCGAATAAGCAGGAAGCGTGTCGGCGCAGGCATCGTTCGCGAGACGAAACACATCGGCGAGCAAGGTCACGTCCCCGAGCGGGAAGCCCTCGAAAACCAGGATGCCTATGCGTTTGGCCACGTGTCCGAGCTTCAAATGAGCGCCGCGCGGCTGGAAAACGGCTTGCCGGCAGACCACTCGATCGATGTACATGGCCGGTTCCTCGCGCAGAAAGGATTCGCAGGAGTACGTTGCGTTTTTGCGCCGCGTGCCCTCATCCGGCTGAGTGGGGCTGTTACATGCGGTCACATCACGCTCTCGGGATTCATGATAGGCCGGTGAGCCGCTGACGCACGGCGCAGTCTGAAAATGCCGAGAAGTTGGCAGAATGGCTCGGTATGGGCTGGTAGGGTGGCTCGCCCCTGATTTGGCCTCGGTCGCGTGTTGCAAGCGGCCTTTGCGGAGCGCAAGAGGGCGAACGCGCGCGTCACGCGTGAGCTTCACGAAAGCCACGCGGGCAACGCAAAGCGCGTGGGCGCGACTGGCACTCGCGAGCTTTTAGCAAAAATATTGTTTCGTATTCTTGTGCACGTCGTCGCGCGCGAGTAGCTCTTCGGGCCAGAGCCACGCGTACTGGCTATGCTGGTCGAAGCGCCCGACGGGCACCGCGCTATCCAGCATGAGCGCATAGGCGAGCACGACGTAGTGCGTGCCGATACCGTTCTCCGCCGCGAAGTTGTCGGGATAGTGATGCTCGTATACACCGACGAAGCGCGCCGAGGAGCGCTGCATGCTCGCGATGCCCAGCTCTGTTTCGACGATGCGGGTGAACGCGGCGTCTAGCCGTTCGTCCTTGCGGATGCGTCCGCCTGGGACGAACCAGGTGCCCCGCGCGGGGCGGTTGCGCCGCTGGCCCAGGAGCACGCGGCCGTCGGCGTCGGTGACGATCAGGTCGATCGCGACGAGCGGTGCGAGCCGCACCACCTCCAGGAATTCTGTAGGTGAGAGCATGGACGAGCGTATCCGCGGGGTGTCGGTCGTGTCGATTAGATGGTCCGAAGCGCAGTCGGTGCGCACACGTCGCGTGCGAGGCACACGGCACGTTCAAGAGCAGTCTAGGCGGCCCAAAATCGCGTTGCACTGTCTAGAGCCGCCTAAGTCTCGCTATCGTGGGCCAAGATGTTAGTGCTTGCCCATGCGCTCAAGGCTTCGGCGCCACGTAGCCCGCGGGCGTGATGGCAGTCGATCTGGCCACATCGGCGTTGTCCGACACCACATAGACGGGCGATTCGGTCAGACGCAGCGGGAGCATGCCATCGTTGTAAGTCATCGTGGACGGGTTGCCCATCATGTCGAACACGCTCACCTGGCCCGAGCGCCCGCGCGCGTCTACCTGAAGCGTGTAGTTCGTCGCCCGCGTTGCATCGAAGCCGGTCTTCGCGCTCCAGCGCGCGTTGACGTGGCTCCACAGCGCCGTGATCACCTTGCCGCCACCCTTACTGTCCTTGCTGCCCGGCCGCGCGAACGCATAAGCGTAGACACCCGCGGGCGTGCCGCGCAGCGGCCCGACTGTATACGTACCGTCGATTAGCCGCGTCATGGTCGCGACCGCGAGCGCGGCCGGCTTCGGACTGATGTTCGACGCGCCGTACATGCCCTTCGGATGCTCGAGTTCGAAGAACACGCCGTAGCCGGGCGTCGTCTCCGGCATGTCCGCCCCATAGAAGATGAACGTGGTGTCCGCGCCTTCGCCGAGCAAGATCAGATGCGCGCGCGCCACGACCGCCGCCTGCGCATAGAGCGTTTGCGCATCGGGATAGTTGGCCGCGTAGTTCGTACCGATGTCGTAACTAATACCGGTTTCGGTCACGAAGAGCGGGGCGCCCGGCTTGAGCACGTCGCGCATTGTCGCGCGCAGCTCGCGCATGGCTTCGGGCAGCGAAAGCGTGCCTTTCTCTGGCGCACCGTACAAACGCTCCGGCGGATGCGAAGGGCTCGTGCCGAAATCGTAGTAGCCGTGGATCGTCACGCCATCGAGATATTTAGCAATGCCAAGCGGTGCGAACTTCTTGAGCCACTCCGTGTTGCCCTGCACGCCGGCATAGGTTGGACCCATCACGATCGCCGACGGGTCGGTGGAGTGGATCCCTTCGTAGACAGTCTTGTAGAGATCGACGAAATTAGCGTCCGAGTCTTTCCACGGCAGCCCACCGTCCTTATCGGGTTCCCATGTGACCTGATAGTAGTTGTGCGCCTGGCGCGGGAAGACGCGCGCGCGGATGCGTGCGGATTCCGTGCCTACACGTGCCATGTAATCGCGCAACTTCGCCAATGAAGAAGGTAGATAGCTGTGCGTTTCCTTGCCTTCCGGACTCGCCCACCCAGGAAAGCCGTCGAGCGTGATCAAGCGCATGATGTCGCCGGGCTTGAACTGCAGATCGAGCTGGGAAGCGGCGGCGTCGAACGTGTTGGGACCTTTCGGCTCCATGACATACCAGCCGCGTTTGTCGTTGGCCCACGCAAGGCCGAGGTTCGTATAGAGCGGCCGCAAGCCATCGCCACCGCAGCAGTGCTGTCCGGGCGCAATATATGCGGAGCCTTGTCCGCCGAAGCGGTGCAGGTCCTGGCGCGCGAAGGTGGGTGCGGGAAGTGCTGCGCTCACGTCGGGCAGCACGCCGAAAGTGGTGATGCCAGCGGGCCGCGTACCGCGCTGGGGCAAACCCGTAGAAGGCTGCGAAGCCAGCGACGCCGAAAACGCGAAGTAGCCTGCCGGGAGCATCGTGCAGGCGAGCCACGTGACGCGCGGGCCCCCCGCCACCGGGAAAGTGCCGCTTGCTTGCGGGCGGTTCCACGTGTCGGCGATCTGCCAGTGCACCTTGTCGTCGTGCGCGGCATTCGTAGTTACGACGATACGGACACCTTTGCCGCGCGCAAAGAGGCGCGTGCCGTCGCTGCCGGGCGTATCCGCCGAGATGACGTCGTCATTGCCGCCCTCAGTTGCGGCACTGCCGGCGACGCTCCTGCAAACGGGCGCGTCTGCGGCGCGGCAATGCATTGCCGGCAGCAGCACGCCGAGCATGCCAAGCGCGAGCGTTGCGGCCGGCACGCGTGAAAAAGCGCGCGAGCCGCGCGCGGCAGGAGGGTGTGCGAGAGCGGATGCAAGGGCTGGGCGCAATGTCATTAGCGGTTTCCTCACAGCATGAAAGGGTAAGACTAGTTGTTCGAGCAAGTCATTTGACGCCAGCCTCCAGGCTTTTCGCGCAATTTTCCCTCGAAGCCCGGCGCGGGAGTTGTGCAGTGCTCTCGGAGCCCAATCATATAAAGCGGCTTTTTGTGAATTTTTTTATTGTGCAGCGCAAACAGGATTTAACAGGTTTAAAATGCGCTTCGAATGCTCGAATTTGGAGCGCAAAGCTTCTTAAACATCATTTAATCAGACGAATAGACTTGCAGTCTTTTATTGTCGCTTCGCTTCCATCCCATGCGTACGCATCGATCGGAAAGCGTCGAATGATTTTGTCGTAACAAAGGCGAAAATACCTGCCTGT
Source organism: Paraburkholderia sp. JHI869 (assembly GCF_038900775.1). NCBI lineage: Bacteria > Pseudomonadati > Pseudomonadota > Betaproteobacteria > Burkholderiales > Burkholderiaceae > Paraburkholderia > Paraburkholderia sp. JHI869. The sequence continues at coordinate 373,604 of NZ_JAYMSC010000004.1, read as the reverse complement.
AACGATTATCTGGCACTTTTGCCCATTCGATGTAATCGAACGAATTGCCTTTCACGCGGTTTGCTTTTTGTCATTTGAGTTGGCGCTTAAACCTCTAATCGGTCCTCGACCGGACTAAATGCGCCAATGTCTCGCCAGTTTCGGTCAGTCGTCGTTGCGGGAATTTTTCTCTGCCTATGATGCACTGCACATGGAATGCTATCGAAATGCTATTACCGGGACTTTTCGCTTTGTACGGGGGATTGTTTAGGGGAAAAGCATGGCGTACGCAAGTCTGGATTTGCCGTCGTTCAGTCGCCCGCACCTGGTTACCGCGGGCATCAGTCGAGAGGTGCGTCACATCGCAATTCTGCTGTTCGATGGTTGTTCGCTGCTCGGCGCCGGTATTGTGGCTGAAGTGTTTCATGTAGCGAACGAACTCTCGACAGACACCGCTCGCAGCGCTCCTTACGATGTAAGCATCCTTTCAGCCGATGGCGGCAATGTGACGTGTTCGTCATCGGTACGGGTCTGGACTGACGGACTCGATGCACGCCACTACGTCGGCTTCGACGCGCTGTTCGTGGCGGGCGGAAAGGGCGCCTTTGCGGCCGCTAACGACGAGCGTCTCGTCGCATGGCTGCGTCGCGTGCATGCGAACACCGGCACGATTCGTCCGATTGGTGAAGGGCGTTCATTGCTCGAGGCAGCGAGTCTGTGCGGCCAGCGCACCCAGCACGAGTTCGGCTCGTATGCGATGCAGACGGGACGCGAGGAAGCGGGCGGCGACGCCGGCGACCGGCTCGAGTCGATGAAGAGCGCGCTCACGCTCGTCAAGCGCGATCTGGGCGTGGACGTTGCGCGCGCGGTGACGGAGCGGCTCATGCCCGATTCGGGCGGCAACCTGTTGCCGTTTCTCGGCGACGCGCTTGGCAGCGCACCGGCTGACAAAGTGCGCGCAGCGGCGCGTTGGCTGCAGGAAAACTGTCAGCGCGCGATTTCGATAGCGGACGCTGCACAGGTCGCCGCGATGAGCGAGCGTAACTTTCTACGCCGCTTCAAGCTGGAGATGGGCATCACGCCATCCGATTACTTGCTGCATGCACGCCTGGCCATTACCTGCAGCCTGCTCACCGATTCGGAATTGCCGGTCGACAAGATCGCGCGCCGCACCGGCATGGGCAATGGCGACCGCCTCGCCAAGATCTTTCGCAAACGCATGATGATTTCGCCCACCGAATACCGCGAGCAAAGCCGCCGCGAGGCCGGCGTAGCCGTCTCGTAACGCCGCGGTAACAACGGTCGCACTTCGTTACAAACGGGGTCGCTATTCGCGAGCCGAGGTGATCCTGCCCGATATGAAGGAGTCCGAAGATGAATGAAAGGTCATCGATTCATGAGGGACAAGGTCAGGCCCGTGTCGAAGCCGCAGCGTGCACGCGTATCGTGCCGCTCGTGCTGGCGGGCGGTTCCGGTACGCGTTTGTGGCCCATGTCGCGCGAGCATTTCCCTAAGCAGCTAATTGGTGTGGTGGGCAGCGATACGCTGCTGCAGGCAACGGTGCACCGCCTCGACGGCTTTTCGTCCGAGTGGGAGGTTGCGAGTTCGCCAATCGTCGTATGTGGTGAAGAACACCGCTTCGTGATCGTCGATCAGTTGCGTGCGTGCGGCATGGATGCGCGGCTCGTGGTCGAGCCGGCGCGGCGCGACACGGCGCCGGCGCTCACGCTCGGCGCAGCGCTTGCGTGCGCGAACGGCGACGACGCGATTCTCATCGTGATGCCTTCGGATCATGCGATCGCCGACACGGAAGCCCTGCAGCGCGCGCTCGAATGCGCCGCCCGCCATGCGCAGCGCGGGGCGATCGTTACGCTGGGCGTGCCACCGCGTTCGCCCGAAACGGGGTTTGGTTACATCCGCGTGGGCGAGGCGATTGCCGACGGCGCGCACCGTATCGACGGCTTCGTTGAAAAGCCCGCCCCCGAACTCGCCACGCAGTACATCGCGCAGGGTGGCTACTGGTGGAACAGCGGCATCTTCGTGATGCGCGCGAGCGTCTGGCTCGACTCTCTGCGCGCACTGCAGCCCGACATGCATGCAGCTTGCCTTGCCGCTTTCGTCGATGGCGAGCAGGACGGCCCCGTGTTCCGTCCGGCCGCGGATGCGTTCAAGCGTGCGCCGTCCGATTCGATCGACTACGCGGTCATGGAGCGGCTATCGGCCAGCAACGGCTGGACGCCCGAGGGCGTGGTGGTCGCGCTCGATGCCGGCTGGTCCGACCTCGGCTCGTGGGACGCCGTGTGGGCCGCGATGGAAAAGGACGAAGACGGCAACGTGGGACGCGGGCGCGTGGTGTTCGAAGGCGCGGTCGCAACCTACGCGCATTCCGACGGCAGGCTCGTGGCTTGCGTGGGTACGTCTAACCTCGTCGTGGTCGAGACCGCCGACGCGGTGCTCGTCGCAGACCGCTCGAAAGTGCAGGACGTGAAGGGGCTCGTCGCGCGCATCAAGGCGGCCCATGCGCCCGAGGCGGATTCGCATCGCAAGGTGCAGCGCCCGTGGGGCTTCTACGATTCGATCGATTCGGGCGAGCGCTTCCAGGTCAAGCGCATCGTTGTTACACCGGGCGCGCGGCTCTCGTTACAACTGCATCACCATCGCGCAGAACACTGGACGGTCGTGCGCGGTACCGCGCTCGTCACACGTGGTGAGGAATCCTTTCTTATGACGGAAAACGAGTCCACTTATATTCCGCTTGGTGTGCGCCACCGGCTGGAAAACCCGGGCAAGGTGCCACTCGAAATCATCGAGGTGCAGTCGGGAGCGTATTTGGGAGAGGACGACATCGTCCGTCTCGACGATACGTACGGCCGCTGCGGTTGAGGGCAGCGGCACGGCCTGCAGGGAGAAAAAAGGGAGAAAACATGCGCGAGCTACAAAATCTGATGGCGAGAGTGCTCGACGTATCTGCCGTAATGATTGGCGCAAGCGTGGCTTCGGAGATCCGTTTCGAAGATGTTGTGCCGCGTGGCGTGAACGAGGCCTTCGTGCTGCTCTCGGCGGCCTTCGCGCTCGTGATCTTTCCGGCGTTCGAGCTTTACCAGTCGTGGCGCGGCCGCTCCAAGGCGCTGCTCGCGGGCCAGGTGTCGCTTGCCTGGCTCGTGGTTCAGGGCTGCGCGCTGATCTCGATGTACTCAACCATGCATCATGTCGACGTCGTTTCGCGCCTGTGGTTCGCTTACTGGACGGCGCTTGCAGGTGGCTTGCTCATTACGTGGCGCTTCTTTGCGCACGGCGTGCTTGCGCACATGCGGCGCGCGGGCATGAATCTTCATCAGGTCGCGATTGCGGGTTCCGCGTCGCAGTGCGACGAGATTGTGCGGCGCATCGATGCGGAGCCGGGCTCGGGCTTTCGCGCGAGCGTGCTCTTCAACACGATGCCGCAATCGGCGCGGCCCGCGAGCGAGAAAGACGCCCCCGTGTACGACACGATCGAGGCGCTCGCGCAGTACATCCGCGAGCATGACGTGCACGAATTGTGGCTCGCCCTTTCGCTGGCCGAGGAGCGCACCGTGGTGCGGCTAGTCAGCGAGTTTCGCAACGACCTCGTGAACATCCGCTTCATTCCGGACGTGCGCTCGCTCGCGCTGTTCGACACCAGCACGGTGATCGAGTTGCTCGGCGTGCCCGCAATCAACCTCGTCGCCTCGCCGCTGCCTGCGAGCGCGCAATTCAAGAAGGCCATGTTCGACCGGGTCTTCGCGGCGCTTGCGCTCGTGAGCCTCATGCCGCTTCTCATCGGCATTGCCGTTGCGGTGAAGTTTTCGTCGCCGGGGCCGGTGTTGTTCAGGCAGCGCCGCAAGGGCGCCGATGGCCGCGTGTTCACGATCTACAAGTTCCGCACGATGCGCGAGCACAAGGAAGCGCCGGGCACGGTGAGCCAGGCGAAGCGCGACGACCCGCGCGTGACGCGTCTCGGCGCGTTCCTGCGCCGCACGAGCCTCGATGAATTGCCGCAGTTCTACAACGTGCTGCGCGGCGACATGTCGGTGGTCGGACCGCGCCCGCATGCGCTCGAGCACGACGATCTTTATCAGAGCGTGGTGAAGGGTTACATCCACCGCTATCGCATCAAGCCCGGCATTACCGGCTGGGCGCAGGTCAATGGATTTCGCGGCGAGACCGATCACCTCGAGAAGATGGAAATGCGCGTAGCGCACGATCTGTATTACCTCGGCCATTGGTCGTTCTGGCTCGATATGCGCATCATCGCGGCCACGATCGTTCACGGGCTGGTTGGCCGCAACGCGTACTGAGCGTGGCGGGGGGGCAAGCATCACCAGCAAGCAACACCAGGTTTCGGGAGAAGCAAGATGGCGATGAACTATGACGGCGCTTACTACGGCGCAGCAGCCGGCGATGAGCGATATCTAGGCGACTACCTGCAAACGATGGTCGCGAACTGGCGCGCTATCGCAATCGTGACGCTCGCCGTCACGCTGCTGGGCACGGCCTATGCATTCCTTGCCACGCCGACCTATCGCGCCGACGTGCTGTTCCATCTCGTCGACAAGGGCGATGCCGCCAAGAAGGACAGCAGCCTGCCGCCGCTCACCGGCATGTTCGACGAGAAGTCGACCGCGAACGGCGTGATCGAAATGCTGAAGTCGCGCAACGTAACCGAGGAAACCGTGCGCAAGCTGCATCTCGACATTTCGGCGCGGCCGCGCGAAATGCCGGTGATTGGCGGCATGCTCTCCAGCATCCTCGGCTCGCCCTGGGCGCAGAAGCTGCCCGGGTTCATGCGGCCGTCCGGCTACGCATGGGGCGGCGGCGACATCAAGGTGTCGCGCTTCGATACACCGGAAGCGATGTACGAGCGCGACTTCACGATCGTTGCCGGCGAAGAGCCCGACACGTTCACGCTGCGCGACCCCGACGGCATTCCGCTTCTGCAAGGCCGTGTGGGCGAGGACGTGAGCGCCAACACATCGGTCGGACCGATCTCGCTGCACGTGGACAGTTTGAGCGGCGCGCCCGGAACGCCGTTCCTGCTCACACGCGCGTCGACGCTCACCACCGTCGACCGGCTCGAGAATGCGCTACAGATTCAGGAGGTCGGGCTCCAGTCCGGCGTGATCCGCGCGAGTCTCGAAGGCCATAACAGCAAGAGGACGGCCGCGATCCTGAACAACGTGGCGCACGAGTTCATCAAGCAGGACATCGCGAGCCGTTCGGCCGAAGCGGAACACATGCTTGCATTCCTCGACGACCAACTGCCGCAACTGCGCTCGCAGGTCGATGCAGCCGAGCAGAAGTACAACAAGTTCCGTAACGAGCACGGCACCGTCGATCTCGGCGAAGAAAGCCGGCTGCTGCTGCAGCAGGTGAGCGACAACAAGATCCGCCTCGAAGACCTGCGCCAGCAACGCGCGGAACTCGCGCAGCGTTTCACCGAGCATCACCCGGCCGTTCAGGCGCTCGACGCGCAGATCGGCACGCTGCAATCCGCGCAATCGCAGCTCACGCGTAACGTAGCGCAACTGCCGGACACGGAACAGTCCGCCGTGCGCCTGTTGCGCGACGTACACGTGAGCACGGAGCTTTACACGAGCCTCCTGAACAGCGCGCAGCAACTGCGCGTGGCGCGTGCGGGCCAGGTTGGGGACGTGCGCGTGGTCGACTTCGCCGAAGCGCCGGATGACCCGGTGCGTCCGAAGAAGCTCCTCGTGATCGCGCTTGCGATCGGTGCGGGTCTCGTGCTGGGCGTGCTTGTCGCGTTCGTGCGCAAGTCGCTGTACGGCGGCGTGGAGCGTCCGGACGAACTCGAAGCCGCGCTCGGCGTGCCGGTTTTCGCGGTGGTGCCGCGCAGCCCGCAACAACTGCGGCTGCAGCACCACGTGTCGTCGCGCCGGCGCGGGCTGCACGTGCTCGCGCAGCAGAACCCGCAGGACGTGGCGGTGGAAGGCGTGCGCAGCCTGCGCACCTCGCTGCAACTCACGCTCAACGACGCGCGCAACAACATCGTGATGCTCACGGGCTCGCGCCCCGACATCGGCAAGTCGTTCCTCTCGGTCAACCTGGCCGCCCTGGTTGCGTCGGTGCAAAAGCGCGTGCTGATCGTCGACGGTGACATGCGTCGCGGCGACGTGCATTCGCACTTCGGCATCGTGCACCAGCCGGGCCTCTCCGACGTGCTGCTCGGCGCGGAGCTCGAGCGCGCGATTCAGCATGACGTGCTGCCGGGGCTCGACGTGCTCGCGAAGGGCTCGCTGCACTCGCATCCGTCTGAGTTGCTGATGAGTCCGCGCTTCGAGTCGCTGCTCGAAGAGCTGGGGAAGAAGTACGACCTCGTGATCGTCGACACGCCGCCGGTGCTTGCGGTGACCGACTCGACGGTGATCGGACGCTACGCCGGCACGACGCTACTCGCGATTCGCCACGGCCGCCACCCGATTTCGGAGCTCGAGGAAACCGTCAAGCGTCTGCGCATTGGCGGCGTGAATCTGCGTGGCGTGCTGCTCACGGACGTGCCGAAGACCGGCGCGTTCATCGGCGGCGGGTATCGCGGCGGGTACTACGGTTACGAAAGCGTTTCAGGGTAGAGCAGCAGGGCAGCAGCAGTTCCGCGGCCGGCCGGGGGGCCGCCGCGGAAAGTGGAACCACCGAATCCCATTTCGCTCACGCGAGGAGAGAACGATGGCGATGGCTCGCAAGGTTGCGTTGATCACCGGTATCACCGGTCAGGACGGTTCGTATCTGGCAGAACTGCTATTGAACAAAGGCTACGAGGTGCATGGCATCAAGCGGCGCTCGTCGCTCTTCAACACGGACCGCATCGATCACCTGTATCGCGATGTGCACGACCCGGAACCCGGCATACACCTGCATCACGGCGAGCTGACGGATTCCACGGCGTTGTTGCGCGTGATCCAGCGCGTCGCACCCGATGAAATCTATAACCTCGCCGCGCAAAGCCACGTGGCGGTGTCGTTCGAGGAACCCGAGTACACGGCCAACGCGGATGGCCTCGGCACGCTGCGCATTCTGGAGGCGATCCGCATTCTCGGACTGACGCAAAAAACGCGCTTCTATCAGGCGTCGACCTCGGAACTGTACGGGCTCGTGCAGGAAGTGCCCCAGCGCGAAACCACGCCGTTCTACCCGCGCAGTCCGTATGCGGTGGCGAAGCTGTTCGCGTACTGGACCACGGTGAATTACCGCGAGGCGTATGGCATGTACGCGTGCAACGGCATCTTGTTCAATCACGAATCTCCGCAGCGCGGCGAGACGTTCGTCACGCGCAAGATCACGCGCGCCATCGCGCGCATCGCGGTCGGCCTTCAGAAGATGTTGTATCTCGGCAACCTTTCCGCCATGCGCGACTGGGGCCACGCGCGAGATTACGTCGATATGCAATGGCGGATGCTCCAGCAGGAGCAACCTGAAGACTTCGTGATCGCAACGGGCGTGCAGTACAGCGTGCGCGACTTCGTGCGTGCGGCCGCTGAGGAACTGGGAATCACCGTGCGTTTCGAGGGCAGCGGCGCGGACGAAGTCGGCATTGTCGACCATGTGAGTTCGCGCGACATGCGCCTCGAACCGGGCGACGTGATCGTGCGTGTGGACCCGCGCTACTTCCGCCCGACCGAGGTCGAGACGCTGCTCGGCGACGCGTCGAAGGCTCAGGAGAAACTGGGCTGGAAGCCCGTTACGACGTTCCAGTCGCTCGTCAAGGAAATGGTGCGAGCCGACTATCAGGCCGCCCGGCGCGATGCGCTCGTCAAACTGGCCGGATTCCAGGCTCTCGAACATCACGAGTGAACGCATGGACAAGAACTCCCGAATCTTCGTGGCCGGCCACCGGGGCATGGTGGGCTCGGCGCTCGTGCGCGCGTTGCAGGCGAATGGCTACTGGAACCTCGTCATGCGCACCCATGCTGAACTGGACCTCACCGACCAGTCTGCCGTCGATGACTTTTTCGAAAGCGAGACCATCGACGCCGTGCTGCTCGCGGCCGCGCGCGTGGGCGGCATCCTCGCGAACTCGACGCAGCCCGCACAGTTTGCCTGGGACAACCTGGCGATCGAGACCAACGTGATCCGCGCGTCGTACAACGCGGGCGTGGAGCGCCTCGTGTTCTTCGGCTCGTCGTGCATCTATCCGCGCGAATGTCCGCAGCCGATCCGCGAAACCTATCTGCTGACCTCGCCGCTCGAGCCGACCAACGAGGCCTACGCGATCGCGAAGATCGCGGGCCTGAAGCTCTGCGAAGCGTACAACCGCCAGTACGGCACGCATTTCGTCTCGCTCATGCCGACCAACCTGTACGGCCCCAACGACAACTACGACCTCGGCAGCAGCCATGTGCTGCCCGCGCTGATCCGCAAGGCGCACGAGGCGCGCAGGAACGGCCAGCGCACGCTGACTGTCTGGGGTTCGGGCAGGCCGCGCCGCGAGTTCCTGCACGTGGACGATCTCGCCGATGCGACGATCTTCGTGCTGGAGCACGAGACCGGCGATGGCGTGTACAACGTCGGCGTTGGCGAGGACCTGTCGATTCACGACCTCGCGCAGCGCGTGTGCGACGTCGTGGGCTTCGACGGCGAACTGGTATTCGATTCGACCAAGCCCGACGGCACGCCGCGCAAGCTGCTCGACGTGTCGCGCCTGGGCGATCTGGGCTGGCACGCGCACATTGGCCTCCAGGAGGGGCTCGCCCGCACCTACGACGACTTTCTTCAAACCTATGCCGCGCCGGCGTACGAGGCGGGCATGCGGGTTTGATGTGGCCTGACGGGACCGATGGCTGTTAACCGATCGGCTCGAGGGGCGAAAGGGAAGAGGCGTCTGGTTGGTGGTGGGCGTCGTGCGCGGACCGGATGCACGACGCCCGCTTTTTTTCGCACGGCGCGCGAGACGATGAAAAGCGGAATATAAGCAGCTCATTAGCAGCTCAGGGACGGAAGCCACGCAATGAGAATCCTGATCTACGGTCTGAATTACGCGCCCGAAGTGACGGGCGTCGGCAAATACACAGCCGAAATGGCGGAACTGCTCGCGGCGCACGGCCACGAGGTGCGCGTGATCTGCGCGCCGCCTTACTACCCGCAGTGGCACGTGCACGAAGGCTATCGCGCGGGGCGGTATTCACGTGAGACCTTGCGCGGCGTGAGCGTGTGGCGAGCGCCGCTGTGGGTGCCCTCCCAGCAGGGCGGACTCAAACGCATCGTACATCTGGCGAGCTTCGCGCTTTCGTCGCTGCCGCTTCTCGCGCGGCTCGCGGCGTGGCGGCCGCAGGCCGTCATGCTGATCGTGCCGACGCTCTTTTGCGCGCCCGGCGCACTCATGCTCGCGCGCGCCGCTGGTGCGAGCAGCTGGCTGCATATTCAGGACTTCGAAGTCGATGCGGCGTTCGATCTGGGGCTCCTGCAAGGCGGCCAGCGCTCGCGTCTCGGGCGCGCGGCGCTCACCGGCGAACGCTGGCTGCTGCGACGCTTCGACGTCGTCTCGTCGATTTCGGCGCGCATGGTCGAGCGCGCCGTCGACAAGGGCGTGGACGCTTCGCGCGCCGTGTGCCTGCCGAACTGGGTGGACACCCACGCGATCTTCCCGCTGCCGTATCCGAGCGCGTTCCGGCGGCGCCTCGGCATCCCGCAGGAGAACACCGTCGTGCTGTACTCGGGGAACATGGGCGCGAAGCAGGGCATCGAAATTCTCGCGGACGTCGCCACGGCGCTCGCCGCGCGCACCGATATCAGCTTCGTCTTCTGCGGCGACGGCGCGGCCAGGCGAGACCTCATGGCGCGTTGCGAGCCGCTTTCGAATTGTCACGTGCTGCCGCTGCAGCCGGTGTCGATGCTCAACGAACTGCTGAACGTGGCCGATATCCACGTGCTGCCGCAGCGCAACGACGCCGCCGACCTCGTGATGCCCTCGAAGCTCACCGGCATGCTCGCGAGCGGCCGTGCGGTGGTTGCCATGGCGCGGCCCGGCACGAGTCTGTCCGATGTGGTCTCGAACAAGGGGATCGTGGTGCCGCCCGAGGATGGGCAAGCGCTGGCGGCGGCGATCGTCGAACTGGCCGGCGACCCTGCGCGGCGCGCCGAGCTGGGCCGCGCCGCGCGACGCTACGCAAAGCGCATGCTGTCGCCGCAAGCGATCGTCGACGTGCTCGAAGCGAGGCTGGCCGGGATCGCGGGTGAGGCTGCCGAACCGGCGGGTCAGACGCGAGTCGAGCCGCAGCCCGCGGCAAGCGGCGCTTCTTCTCCGCAAGGCGGGCGGCAGGCGGCCAGACAAACGGGTAAAGGCGGATCGACGTTGCCGGAGGTCGAGCAGTCCGACGTGTGATGGACGTCGCCCAAGGCTGCGCTAGCGGCCTTGGGCAGCCCTGGAGCGCGTGCGCAAGGAAGTTACCAGGGGGACTTGTAGAGTTCCGAGTTGGACTGGTTCGGCGATCCGTACGGGCTGCCATACGGACTGCCATAGACCTGGGCGGTCGGCGAGGTTGCGCTCGCGCCATAGTCGTATCCGGCGCTCGAGCGATGTCCACCTGCCGCGCTGCCTGCCGAACTCTTCGCCACCGCGTTGCCGGCGCGAGACCTGCCGTTCGACCCGATCCTGCTTTGATTCGCGGCGCGTCTGCCGCTGCTCGATGCGCTCGCTCCGCCGTCCCTGCCGCCGATGGCGCTCGCCTCACTCGCCGCGTGATCCCCTGGCGGCACGACGTGCATGTGCTTTTCGTTCGTGAGCGCGTCTTCCGCGTCACTCGGCGAGGCGCCGTTGCTGCTGTACGGACTCACGCTGTACGGGCTGCCCGACGACATGCTCGGGCCGCCGAGCAGGCGCTGTTCGTCGAGTTGCTGGCGTTGCACGGCGGAGGTATGGCCTTCGCTCTGGTCGCTCTGGTAACTCGAGTCGTTCGACCTGGCGGACGAGCCGCTGGTGGGGGCATTTTGCGCAAACGCTGCGCACGGCCATGCGACGCACGCCGCCTGAAGCGCGGCGGCGACGACATAAGGCGCAAGCTGATGACGATAAAAACTGGACATGGCATGGATCCCGCGCGCCGCGAACCATGCGGCGTCAAGCCTTCATGTTGCCCCACACCGCGTCGCCCCGCTGCGCCAAAACCCCTGCCGTGTCGGCCACGCGCGCGAGTCGATGTGGCGGGCGCCGGATAATGAAATCGCGGCTCGGTGCGGCCCGTTGTAAGGGCGGCAGGGCCTGCAACCAGCAGGGCACAATCAGGGCTCAGGCAGGGCACCAACAGGAACCGACCCGGATGGGCAAGGAGCGTTCATGACGGAAGCGGTCGAAGGTTTAGGGCGCCTCAAAGGGGGCGTCAGCGCGCCAGGGCGCAGGGACGGGGCCGGCGAGGCGCCACCCGCAGCGGGCGTGCCGCCGCAAGGTACTCAAGGTACTCAAGGCACTCAGGCCGCGGAAATCCGCGTGATCGATTTGAGCCGTGCGGGCAAGGGCAACTACGTCGGTCGCCGGGGCAAGCTCGTGCAGGCAGCGTGGTATCTGGTCGAGACCTGTGTGCTCGACAATCGTCTGCTGCCGCTCTCCGCGCTGCGCGTGGGCTTGCTGCGCCTCTTTGGCGCGAAGGTCGGCGAGGGTTGCCGCCTCGTGCACCCCATGCGCGTGAAGGCGCCGTGGAACCTGGAAATGGGCGATAACTGCTGGATCGGCGTGGACGTGTGGATCTACAACCAGGCGCCCATTCGCATCGGCTCGAACGTCTGCATTTCGCAGGGCGCGTTTCTGAGCGCCGGATCGCACGACATGCGCACGAACATGGACCTGCATGTCGAGCCGATCGTGATCGAGGACGGCGCGTGGGTCTCGTCGAAATGCGTCGTGCAAATGGGCGTGACGATCGGACGCTCGGCGGTCGTCACCCCGCTCTCGGTCGTGCATCGCTCGCTGGAAGCCGGCGGCGTGTATGGGGGCAATCCGTGCCGCTTTATCCGCTGGCGCTTCGACGAAGGTAAGGAGCGCAAGTAACGCAGCGCGCCTTCGCGCCCACCTCACGCGCGCCTCGACCGAGGCCCAACACCGCCTCAAAAGTGCCTCCCAGAAACGGTACGAGCAGGCCCGAAGGCCTGCTCGTCACTCATACGAACCCCAACCGGCTAGTACCCGCCGTAACCCACCGCCCGGCCCGCTGCGGCTGCCTGCGTACTCGGCAGGATCAGGTTGATGACGCGGCTCCACTTTACGAGCGCCGAGGCGTCGACGAACACGACATCGTTCGGCTGCAGCTCGAACTCGTCGGCCGTGGCCATGGCTTCCGGCGACGAGGCGTCGAGGTGGAAGACCTGACGGTGCCCCTCCTTCTGCCCGCGCACGACGTACACCTGCGAAGCGTCGCCCGAACCCTGGCTGACGCCGCCTGCGTTGCCTAGCGCGTCGTTCAGCGAGAGATGGCCGTTATCGAATGGCAGGGGCCCAGGGTGTCCGACTTCGCCCAGCACGAACACGCGGCTTTCGTTCGCCGAATACACGCGCACGAGGTCGCCGTTTTGCAGCAGGATCTTGTCCGGATTCACGCCCTTCTTGATCATGTCGGGGATGTTCACCATGATCGTCTTCTCGTTGCGTGTCACGCTAACCCGCGAGCGGTCGCCCGATGCCGTGAAGCCGCCCGCGCGGTTGATCGCCTCGGGCAGCGACATCGTCATGTCGTTGAGCACCATGAGGCCGGGCGTGCGCACTTCGCCATCCACATACACGCGCCGGCTGCGATACGACTCGATGCGCAGTGTGACCTGCGGCTTGTTCAGGTAATAGGCGAGCTTCTTCGACACCAGGTCGCGGGCTTGCATTTCGGTAAGCCCCGCCACGTGGATCGGACCCACGTAGGCCACCTGGATCGCACCCGACGAGTCGACGGTATAGCCCGACTGCACCTGGCTCGCGCTCTGATCCTGCGTGCCGCCGCCGCCGCCGCCGCCATTCGTCGGCAGGTTCATCTCGGGGTGATCCCATACGACGATGCTCAGCACGTCGCCGGGCCCAAGCGTGTAAGGCTTGGGCGTGCCGAAGAGCGTCTCGACGTTGGCCGGGACAGACGTCGGTCTCGATGCGGCTTCCTTCGCGACCAACTCGTTGTTGATCTCGATGAGCGCGCCCGGCGGCGGTTGATCGCCCTTGCCGCCCGAGCGCGCGGAGTCGGTTGCGGCCTTCGCCTGTGTGACGCTCGATGGCGCCGACATGCCGGGTGACAGCGCGCAGCCCGAAATCAGTGCCGTGGCCGCCGCCATGGTGACCATCGTTGCCATGGCCGCCCGTGCGCGGCTCGCCAATAAGCTGCGCAAACTGCTCGCGCGTTGCGTTGCGGTTGCTGCAGTGACACGCGCGGTCTCGCCGCCCGAACAATCAGGTGTGCTGCTTAACATAGTGTTGCCCCCTTGCTCACAGGATTCGCACATCGCCACGAAATTGCAACGCGGGCTCATCGTTCGACTCGTTATTACGCTTCAGCTGCGTTGCCTCGTCACCCCTGCCAATCCCTACCATTTCCGCTATCTGATGTCTGATGCCTTTATTTATCGACTCTTTTTCACTTATTCGGTTTGCTCCGCGGGCTCGCCCTGCGCCACGGCGCTCATCGGGCGCTCTGGGCGAAATCGTGCGCCAGCGTGCGACGGATGTTCCTGCAACAAGCCGAGCAGCGAGCGCACCATGCCGTCCATCGCGAAGCGCGCATCGAACGTGCGCCGCGCCTGCGCGCGCATCGCGTCGCGCGCGGGTTCGTCGAGCGCGCGCCATGACGCGAAGTTGCGCTGCGTGCCGGCGATCGTGTCGGGCGCGACGAAACCGGCGCCATCCTCGTCGATCTCGCGCCACACGCCTACCTTGTCCGAGACGAGCGCGGGCAACCCGCAGGCCAGCGCTTCCGCCACGGAAACGCCGAAGTTCTCCTGATGCGAGGGCAGCACGAACACGTCGCTTGCAAAGAACGCGCCCCACTTGAGGTTGCCCTGCAGCATGCCAGGCCAGCTAATGCGGTGCGCAATGCCGTGCGACTGCGCGATCGCCTGGAGCGCGGGCTGCCAGTTGCCCTTGTCGGGGCCGGCCATCAGCAGATGCGCATCCGGCGTTTCGCGCGCATGCTCGGCGAACGCGTGAACCAGCACGTCGCAACCCTTCTTCGGATGCAGGCGCCCGAGGAACAGCACGATGCGCTTGTTGCGCAGATGCGGCGACTCTTGCAGGAAGGCTTCGCGCAGCGTGTGGGCGTCCTCGCCCGGCGCATTGGTGCCGAACGGCACGACGCGCTCGTTCGCGCGGTACAGCCAGAACGATTCGCGCGCGAGCAGTCGTTCTTCGTCGGTCGTGAAGATCACGGCGGCGGCGTCGCGCAGCACGCGAAAATCGGCCCAAGGCCAGTAAGCCCATTTCTTCAGATGCTTGACCGGGTAGGTGGATTTGAACCATGGGTCGAGCATGCCGTGCGTGTACACGTAATACGGCACCTGGGCGTGGCGCAGCGCGCGCCACGCGCCGAAGCCGTGGTATTGCCAGAGCCCGTGCACGATCGCCGCGTCGAAGCGCCTTGCGTTCGCGCGCAGCCACGGCACGTAGCCTGGGTTGTATCCGTAGTGGCCGCGGCCCGGACCCAGAGCGTGAAGCGGCAGCGGAAATTCGCGCACGTAAGGCGCGTCGATCGGGTCGAGCGAGGCCACTTCGATCTGGTGATCGAGCGCCGTCATCGCGAGCCCGCTCTGGCGCACGCCTTCAATCGGGCCTCCCGAGCGAGGGTCGACCGTGGACACGAGGTGCAGGATTTTCATCGGGGCTCCGGAGTCGCATACGTGTTGAGCGGCACCGGCGCCGCCGCGGGCGCCGTGGGTCGGAAGGCAGGCTCGCGCCCGTAGGACGGTTGCAGGCGCTGGCGCTTGCGTTGAAGATCGATGCGGTAATGAAGCTGCGAATACAGCGAAACAATCAGCCCGAGCGCGAGGCCGTACACGAGGCCCGAGAAGCGCGTGCCGAGCGGATTGCCGCCGATCGACGCGCCAGGCAGCGCGGCGAGCACGAGCAATGCCATGCTGAGCGGCATGAGCAGCGGGTGACGCGGCGCAATGCGGCGCCATCGCCTGAATGCGTTGCCCGCGACAATGAGCGCGACAATCACCGCGAGCGGCATGCAGAAGCCGAAAACGATACCTTCGGCGTAGAGCTGATACACCCAGAAGTTGTGGCCCGCCACCCAGTCGCTGGTGTTGAAGTAATCGTCCTTGCTGAACGTCTGGTTCACGTACTGGTAGTAAATCGGCGAGTAGCGGTAGAGGTGACCATAACCTTTGCCGAACAATACCGATTCCACCGATTCGGTGACCTGGTCGTACTGGTCGCGCATCTCGGCAATACGCGTGACCGTGGTCGGATCGCGGTCGGACTCTGCGTTTTGCGCGGCCGTCACGCGCTGCGTCCAGTGTTCCGTGATGGACGGGAAGAGCCACGCTGTCCCCACGCCCAGCGCCACGACGAACGAAAGCGCAATAGCCGTGCGGAAAAACGACTTGATCAGATGGCTCACCGACGGCGAGGCGAGCCACGCCGCGAACATGGCGAGCAGGATGGTTGCGATCAGCAGGCTACGCGTGACGCTCAGCAATTCGACGATCAACGTGCCAAGAAACACGATTACCATCGTCATGTTGAAGCGCCGGGCGACGATGAACTGGTGCAACAGCATGGCCTGCAGCGCGAGCATCGTCGGCGAGACAATGCGAAAGCGAATGTCGGCGAGCGGCCCGCCTACGGCCAGCAAACCGAAGAAGAAAGTGAACACGAGGCACAGCACGTTCGCGTAATAAAGCGCGCGCTGCATCTGCATGATGCGAACGATGTGCCACGGGCGGCACATGGCCCAATAGCCGAGTGCGAACAGCAGGAAGGGCAGTATCACGCGCAGGTACTGGCCAACCGGATTGTGCTGCAACACTTGCGCAATCAGGCTGCCGACGAGGCTCGCCACCAGCGCACCCGTGACGAACGAGCGGAACTGGATCGGTCGCGCGAAGCGCGGGCCGATCATCGCAAGAATGAGCGCGCCTGCCAGTGCCGGAACGACGGCCAGCCATTGCGCGCCGTGGCCGAACTGGGAGTCCGGTGCCTTGTAGTCGAAAGCGAGAGGCACGAGACACACCCAGAGCCAGAGTGCAGCGTGTTTGTTTCGCATCGGCGTTTCTCCCGGTGCGGTGCATAGGGTCGCATACGTTGCGCAAGATTCATGCGCGCCGCAAGCGAAGGCTCGATTCAATATAAAACGCCGCAAGCGGCTTGCGCATGTGCGTGGCGGGAAGCGGCAGGGTTGTGGCGGCAGGAAAAAAATTCTGATTTGCCGTGTGGTTTGCTCCACACACCTGGCTGAGAACGGCGGGAACTTGGCGCACGCTGCACGGCGCCTGTGCCCATGATGGGGCCGGCAGCAGTAAGTCTTTCATCGTCTGCCTTGCGAAAGAATCCGGCATGGACGAAGCGAGGGAAGGGTCATGAAGCTACTACACGGAGTGAGTCTGTCGACGAAAGGGCGTTCCGTCGAGCTCGACTTCGTGCGTGGCATCGCGATCTTTGTCGTGATGGGCTACCACTTCCATACGGTGCGCACGGACCATCCGTGGGTGCGCTGGATCGAATTCCCGTTGAAAAGCTTCGGCCACGAAGGCGTGAACCTGTTCTTCACACTCAGCGGGTTTCTCGTGGGCGGGCTGCTGTTGCGCCAATATTCGCAAACGGGCCACATCGGCGCGCGCCGCTTCATCGTGCGGCGGATCTTCAAGATCTGGCCCGCCTATTACGCGCTGATCTTCTTTCACCTGCTGGCGGGCCGCCATCGGCCCGATACATTCCTCTGGCAAAACCTCACGCACATGCAGAATTACTTCGGCACCTCCATTGCGCAAACGTGGAGCCTGGCCGTCGAAGAGCACTTCTATCTGTTCCTCCCCGCGCTGCTCATTGTGCTCGCGCACTTCCGGCTGCGCGCGAACGCGCTGATCGGCGTGATGGTCGGCCTCTGCGCGATCGTGCTCGGCGCGCGGTGCGTCGCGGTGTCTCACGGCGACCTCGTCGGGGCGTTCAATTACACGCAGTACCGCATGGACAGCCTGCTCGTCGGGGTCATCCTCGCGACTATCTACTGGATGAAGCCCGAAGTCTGGCGCGTGCTCGTCGCGAAGAAGCGCTGGCTGCTCGGCGCGGTGGGCGTGCTCCTCGCCTGGCTCGTGTTCGCGACGCGCCATGAAGCGCTGGACGAGAGCATTGGCTACACGATTCAGGCCGTCGGCTTTTGCGCGCTCATCATGCTGATACTCGAACACTCGGGCAGCTTGCGCACGACGTGGCTTTATCGCGGGCTCGCGTGGCTCGGCGTCTACTCGTACGGCATCTACCTGTGGCACTCGCTTGCGCTCGCGCCCGGCGACTATCTGATCCACAAGGCGAGCGCGCTCGGGGTGCCGCCGCTCGCCGCCTGGCCCGTCGTGATCTTCGCGCAGTTCTTCATCGCTTCGGTGCTGGGCTATCTCACCACGCGCGCTGTCGAGTTCCCGTTCCTGCGTCTGCGCGACGCGATGTTTCCCGACATGCGCGCGGCCGTGCCGGCCGAGCGGCACAACGCGAGCGCCGCGGACAACAAGATCGAAGGCGTTGCCTGAGTCTGCGTGAGCAGTCCTGATTCGGCTTACTGAATATTTTTCAATGCTTGCCTGCGCTCATGCCATCGCGGCCTGCAGCGTGTGCTTGAACTGAGCGAGCGTGTTGCACGCAAGGAGGTGGTCGCCCGCGGGCTGCGCGGCATTCGCGCCGGCGCGCCAGCGCTGCGCGAGCGCATCGAGCGCGTGCGCGATCGTGGCGGGCTCGAGGTCGTCGAGGAGCGGTCCGAGCGCGCCGTCGCGGCAATACCAGCCAATCAGGCCGTCGGCACTGGCCACCACGGGCTTGCCGAAACGGTAAGCCTGCACGAGCACGCCGCTCATGCCGTAGTGCTGCTTGTAGCCGAGCCACACGGCGTCGCAGGCGGAAAAGAGTTCGCGCTCCATCTCGTCGGAGATGAACTGGTTGAAGATGACCGGCTTGCTCGCAAGTTTCGGCGCGTGGGCGTCGATGAACGCGTGCGTTTCATCGTCCTGCTGGCCCGCGATCACGAGGCGCGGCGCATCGGGCTTGTGCTCGAGCGCGAGCATCAGTTCGCGAATGCCCTTGCGTTCCCCGATTGCGCCATACACGAGCAGATAGCGCGTCTGCGCGTCGAGCTTCAGTCGCTCGCGCGCAAGAAGCGGGTCCATGCCCTCGATTTCGGGAAACGGGTCGGCCAGATAGCTGAGCGGGGCGGCGCGCCGGGGCTTCGTCGTTGCGAACCAGTCCGGCAGCGTCGGGTCGATCGTAAAGAGTTCGCGCAGCCCGCGCGAGCGCATGGCGCGGCGAAACAGCGCCGCTTTTGCCATATCGACGAACCGCCGGCGCGGCGTGCGCAAGCCGATGCGCGCTTGATGAAACGTCATGCCCATGACGATGGCGATCCACGGTGTTTCGCCGAATGGCGAGTCGAACCCCGCAAGCGTGTAGAAGAAGTAGTCGGCGTAGGGCGCCACGACGAGCCGCACGGGCATCGTTTTGTTCACCTGCCGGAACGCTCGCGCATAGAAGTTGCGAAAGCGCATGTACACGCTCGCCACGAAATGCGGGCCGGGGGGCACGGTGTGCAGGTCGAGCAGCACGAGGCGCAGATCGGGCCGCGCTTCGCGCACGATGCGCTGCGCGAGCGGATGGTAGGCGTACTCCGTATCGGTGACGACGAGGCAGCGGTGGCCGGCTTCCACGCACGCTTGCGCGATCCACTCGACGTAACGCCAGCGGTGGCCCGTGAAGTTCGGCTCGATGATGGCGATCCAGTCGCCACCCGCCGACGCGTGCGTGCCGGGGGGCTCGGACATTACGAGCGTGTCGCCTTCGGCGTCGGCCAGTGCGGCGGCGTCGGGGCTGTTGGGGTCGGCATTGCGATATCTGGCGGTCGACGCGTTTTCCATGCGGGGGGCCCGATGAGCATTATTACGAACAAAATAGCAGTGCTGCGCAAGCGGCATGCGCCAGATTGCGGGGCAGGGTGTCCGAAAATGCCTGGGGATATACCGATCGCTCGAGTATTCATGTTCCTGGATGGTCGTCTTGCGTATCGCCACGGCACGGATGGCCGCCCCGTCCGATTCGGCCTGGTAGATGGCGCGTAGTGGGCGCTGCGGCGCGGTAACGTCCAGAACGGGTGGCGAAAACGCGTTCCCAAACATGCTTGATGGGACCAGGGTAACGGGGTAAAAGCGGGGGCAAAAGCGGGGGCAAAAGCGGGGGCAAAAGTGGGGCGAAAGCTCCAGCCCAGGGATCGAAAAACAGGAGATGCATTTTGCGCGCAATGCGGCTGCCAGCAATACCGATCAAGGCAGGTTTCGGACCCGGCGCAGCGACCTGGGTGTTGCTGCAGCAGGTCGTCGTGCGTGGCCTCGTGGCCGTCAAATTCCTCGTCATCGGGCGCATTCTCGGACCGTCCGCCATCGGTCTCGCGAGCGTCGCGCTGCTTGCGGTCGCGATTGCCGAAGCGCTCTCCGACACCGGGCTCGCGCAAGCCGTCATACAGGGCCAGTCGCCGCCGACTCGCGCCGAGGCCGGCGCCGTCTGGACCACGCTCGCCACGCGGGGCCTGTTGATTGGCTTGCTGCTCGTCGCGAGCGCGCCGCTCATGGACGCGCAATTTCACCTGGGCGGCGCCATCGGGCTGGTGCAGCTCGCCGCGCTGCTGCCGCTCCTGCGCGGGCTCGCCTCGCCCGCGTATTTCATCACGCAGCGCGAGCGCCACTTCCAGCATATAGCGGCGATCGAGATCTCGTCTTCGGTCCTCGACTGCGGCTTCGGCATCGCGCTCGCATTCGCGGGCGCGGGCCCGTACTCGCTGCTGCTCGGCATGATGATCGGCGAGGCCTTCAAGAGCGTCGTCACGTGGATCGCGCTCTCGCCGCGTCCGCCGATCCGGCTGCGCTGGTCGGGCATCGGCCACTACGTGGGCTTTAGCCGCTGGATCTGGGCGAGCAGCGTGATCATTCTCATCACCAACCAGTTCGACAAGGTGGTGGTGGGCAAGCTGCTCGGGCCGACGCAACTGGGCGCGTGGCAGATGTCCTCGAAGCTCGCGCAGATGCTGCTCGCCGACGCCGCGCTCGCCTTGTCGCAGTATCTCTTTCCCACCTTCGCGGCGCATCATCGCGGCGGCCCGCAATCGGCCGCGCGGCTGTTCCGCTTCTATCTCATGGCGGCTGTGGCGGGGCTGGCGTGTGTCGTGATCGTGCTGCGCTTCGCCGCCGAGCCGCTCTTTTCGCTCGTGCTCGGCGCCGCGTGGCTCTCGGCCGTGCCGCTCTTTCGCATCTTCGTCATCAACATGGCGATCAGCGCGCTCAACTCGGTGCTCGCCTCGTATCTGCGCGCCGTGGGCGACGCGCGTGCCGTCACGGTCGCGTCACTCCTGCAGGTCGTGGCGCTCATCGTGTCCGTGCCGCCTTCGTTGCACCTCTTTGGCGTGACGGGCGTGGCCTGGTCGATGACCTTCGGACTCGCTTCCTGTGCGGCGTGGATGCTGGTTCGCGTCTCGCGGCAGAAGTAAGCACAGAAGCAAGCCAGCCAGGCGGGGACTCAGGCGCGCAGCGCCGCTTCGACGATCTCGGCGAGCTGATGGCCTAGCGTGGGCGAATTGAGCTGGCAATACACCGCGTGTGCGGCTGCGGCGGCGGCGCGCATTTCCTCGGGCGGCATCGACCAGATGCGCCGTAGCGTGGCGGCAAGCGCCTGTGTGCCGCCGTCGCGCCCGAAAAAGAAACCGGTGCGGCCGTCTTCCACGTAGCCCGGCTCCGGGCCCATGTGCAGCGGCAAGCGGTCGTGCACGATGGGCGGCAGGCTCAACGCGAACATATGCACGACGCTCAGGCCCGCCGAGCCCGGATAGCAGCCCACGCGGCAGCGCCGGCTGATGGTCGCGATCGCGTCGTCGTCGAACACCGCGCCATACCAGACCACATAGCCGCGATCGCTGTACTTGCGTTTCAGGCGCTCGCCGTGCTCGCCGTCGCCGATCACGTGGAGCGTGATGTCGCTGCCTTCGGCATGGAGCTGGCCGACCACGTCGATGAGCGGTTCGATCTCCGAACCTTCGCGCAGCCTGCCAATGAAGAGCACGCCGCTCTCGGCGCCCGTCTTGATTGCCGGCTCCACCGCGCACGAGACCGTGAGCGCGTTGTTTGCGACGACGAGCTTCGCTAGCGGGCAGCCGATGGCGACGAGCGAGCGCCGCGAGGCCTCGGTGTAGCAGACGTAGCGCACGGCGAGCGCGACCGCGAGGCGGTAGCAGACCGTGCGCATGAGTCCTGCGCTCTCATGCCGGTAGAGCCCCTGGCCGTGAATCAGCACGGGCACGCGCATCACGCGTCCGGCGAGGAGCGCGAGCCACAGCGAGAGATAGCGGACGTCTGCAAAGATAAGGACTGCGGCGGGACGTTCGAGAACGATGTGGCTCAGCACGCGGCGTTGCATGCGAATACGCCGCGAGGGCAGGCCCGCGAAACTGGCGATGTGCGTTTCGACGAACTCGTCGCAGGCCGGCTTTTCGCGCGAAAACCCGTTGGCTTCCACGCCCTCGGAGCACGCAAACACCTTGACGGAGAAAAGACGGTTGAGCGACTCGATGACTTCGATGCGATAGCGCGCGATCAACGGCTGCACGTAGAAGACCACTGGGCGTTTGAGCCGCGCTCCGGTTTCGGTTTCGCAAACCGTTGTCCCGGAAGAGACGATCTCGTGGTCCACTGGCTGGCTCCGACGTGTCGACGCAGTCATGTTGAGAGGGTCTTTCCGGTGGGGCGGGTTAGTCGGTCATATTTGCGCAAACTCTTTTAGCAGTTGTAGGCGAGTCTTATCAAAAGAGGAATCCGAAAATTGCTATTGAACGAATCTACCGGGCGGTGCTGCGCTATGGGCGATGCGTAATCGATAAATGCGCAGAAAAAGTGCAATAAATACGGAATTAATTAACGCAAAAGAGAAGCGGTAAAAGGTTCGCGGCCAATACAGACACCGGTCGCACTGCGGCCCGCATGCATGCTCGTTCACAAACAGTTGGAATCAGTCGTTGAATAGATCGTTTCGGACAACTTGAATCCGGCGCGACTGGCAGTGCGCGGGCCTCGTGCTAACCTCGATTCGAGTCGAAACGACCACCGGAATGCGGAGAACCCGATGACAACGCTCGCAACCGATGATCTCGCGTCTTCCATGGGCCCGAATGGTGCAAATGCGGGTCCCAATGCCGGTGCGAAGGCGCGCATGCGCGTCGCGGTGGTGATCGCGACCAAGGGGCGGCCAACGGCCACTGCATGGGTCGTGCGTCTGCTCGCGCGGCAAACGGTGCGGCCGGATCAGATCATCCTCTCTGGCAGCAGCGTCGACGACATCGGACCTTACGATGCTAACGGTTTGCGCGTGAACGAGATCGTCGGCACCGCGGGTTCGAGCGTGCAGCGCAATCGCGCGCTCGATGCACTCGCGCCGGACATGGATGTGGTGATCTTCCTCGATGACGACTTCGCGCCCGAGCGTCACTGGATCGAGCTTTGCGTGGAGCTGTTCGAGCGCGACGCGAATCTCGTGGGCTTTTCGGGCCGCACGCTGCGCGATGGCGCGAACACGCAGCCGATCGCGTGGGAAGAGGCAGTCGCGCTCGTGGACGGTGCGCAAGCGGAGGTGATGCGACGCCCGCCGCTGCGGCCTTGCGTGGAGCTGTATGGCTGCAATATGGCGTGCCGCGCGCAAGCCATCGCCGATCTGCGCTTCGACGAGCGTCTCGTGCTGTACGGCTGGCTGGAAGATAAAGACTTCTCGCGGCGCCTCGCGCGCCGGGGCGGGGTCGTGTACTGCGACTATCTGCTCGGTGTGCACCTCGGTCTGCGAGGCGGGCGCGTGTCGGGCCGGCGCTTCGGCTATTCGCAGGTGGTCAACGCGATGTACCTGTGCAACAAGGGCGTGATGTCACGCAAGGAAGCGACCAGCAATATCCTGCGCGCGCTGAGCATGAACTGCGTGAAGTCGGTGCGCCCCGAGGCGCATCTCGACCGGCGCGGCAGGCTGATCGGCAACGTGATCGGGATTGCCGATCTGTGCATCGGCGCCGTGCGGCCCGAGCGCGCAGAGCGATTGTGAATCATCGCGCAGCGCGGTTTTGAGTCACCGCGCCGCGCGTTCCCAACGCTACTGCGCTCAGTTTCCCGAACCGCGCGCAATGCGGCGCTGCTTCACCGCCTGCGCGAGACCTTCGAGCACGCCCACGCTTTCGTCCCAGCCAATGCACGCGTCGGTGATGCTCTGGCCGTAGGTCAGCTCGCAGCCTTCCTTCAGGTCCTGGCGGCCCGCCACGAGGTGCGACTCGACCATCACGCCGACGATGCGCTCGTCGCCCGAAGCCACCTGGCGGCCGATATCGGCGCACACCGGAATCTGGTTCTCGTGCTTCTTCGAGCTGTTTGCATGGCTCGCGTCGATCATGAGGCGCGCGGCGAGACCCGCCTTGCCGATATCGCTGCATGCGGCGTTCACGCTCTCTGCGTCGTAGTTCG
This sequence comes from Paraburkholderia sp. JHI869, assembly GCF_038900775.1. Taxonomy (NCBI): domain Bacteria; kingdom Pseudomonadati; phylum Pseudomonadota; class Betaproteobacteria; order Burkholderiales; family Burkholderiaceae; genus Paraburkholderia; species Paraburkholderia sp. JHI869. Next base: position 349,964 of record NZ_JAYMSC010000004.1, on the reverse strand, counting down.
GCGTCTTGCCGCCGCGCAGAATCACATGGCAGTCCTCATTGCCTGCAGTCGAGACGATGGCCGAGTGACCGCCCTTCGTGACCGACAGGAAATGGTGCGGCTGCGACGCGGCCTTGATCGCGTCCACGGCGATCTTCACGTTGCCGTCCGTGCCGTTCTTGAAGCCGACCGGGCACGACAGCCCCGAAGCCAGCTCGCGGTGCACCTGCGATTCCGTTGTGCGCGCACCGATCGCGCCCCACGAGATCAGGTCGGCGATGTACTGCGGGCTGATCATGTCGAGGTATTCGGTGCCGGCGGGCAGGCCCAGCTCGTTGATCGAGACGAGCAGTTCGCGCGCGGTGCGCAGACCGTCGTTGATCTTGAAGCTGTTGTCGAGGAACGGGTCGTTGATGAGGCCCTTCCAGCCCACCGTCGTGCGCGGCTTTTCGAAGTACACGCGCATCACGATCTCGAGCTCGTTCTTGAAGCGCTTGCGCTCTTCCACGAGCTTCTTCGCGTAGTCCACCGCGGCCTTGGTGTCGTGAATCGAGCACGGCCCGACGATGACGATCAGGCGGTCGTCCATGCCGTGCAGGATGCGGTGCATGGCGCGGCGCGATTCGAAGATCAGCGTGGAGGCGGCTTCCGAGCACGGGAATTCGCGGATCAGGTGAGCGGGCGGCGTGAGTTCCTTGAGTTCGCGAATGCGGACATCGTCGGTGTTGTGCGGGGGCATGGTCGTTTTCTCCTGATCCTGTGCGTAGCGTGTGTCGCGTGGACGGTGCTTCAAATCCGGTTAGATGAAATTGCGGCTCGTAACTTGTCGAAACTGCGGGGCAAAAAAAAACCGCCAGGCTTGGCTGGCGGTTTCTCGTGTGTTCGGGGTCCTGCGCGTACTATCAACCCTCTCGATCCGCCAGCGGTCTGAGATACCAAAAGAAGTAAAAATAAAACTTCGTGGCGAACATGGCGGTTGGGTCGGAACGTTGTGACTGCGGTTCGTTACGTCGAAAAGGTGACTGCCTTTATAACCCGCACTTCTCGTGGCTGGCAAGCGGGGTTGCGTAAAAAAGCGGATTATCGGCGAAAAATCAGGATTCGATGCAGGATATCCGCGTGGCGATGCGGGTTTTCCGCATCGCCACGCATCAAATCTTCGACTCTCGTCCGGCCCTTAAACCGTGCCGCCCACCGTCATGCGGTCGATGCGCAGCGTCGGCTGGCCCACGCCCACCGGCACGCTCTGGCCCTCCTTGCCGCACACGCCCACGCCCGAGTCCAGACGCATGTCGTTGCCGATCATGCTCACGTACTTGAGCGATTCCGGGCCGCTGCCAATGAGCGTCGCGCCCTTCACGGGGTAGGTGATCTTGCCGTCCTCGATCATGTACGCCTCGGAGGCAGAGAAGACGAACTTGCCGTTCGTGATGTCCACCTGGCCGCCGCCGAAGTTCACGGCATAGAGGCCGTTCTTCACCGAAGCGATGATTTCCTGCGGGTCCTTGTCGCCGTTGAGCATGTACGTGTTGGTCATGCGCGGCATGGGCAGCGCCGCGTACGACTCGCGGCGCGCGTTGCCCGTGACGGGCATCTTCATGAGGCGCGCGTTCAGCGAGTCCTGAATGTAGCCCTTGAGAATGCCGTCTTCGATCAGCGTCGTGCACTGCGTGGGGTTGCCTTCGTCGTCGATATTGAGCGAGCCGCGGCGGTTGGGCAGCGTGCCGTCGTCCACCACGGTCACGCCCTTCGCGGCCACCCGCTCGCCAATGCGCCCTGCGAACGCCGACGAGCCCTTGCGGTTGAAGTCGCCTTCGAGACCGTGGCCGATCGCCTCGTGCAGCAGCACGCCGGGCCAGCCCGGTCCGAGCACGACGGTCATCGCGCCTGCCGGCGCCGGGCGGGCTTCGAGGTTCACGAGCGCGGCGTGCACGGCGTCGTCCACGTACTTCGAGAGGATGTCGTCGGTGAAATAGCCGTAGTCGTAGCGGCCGCCGCCGCCGCCATTGCCGATCTCGCGGCGGCCGTTCTGCTCGGCGATCACCGTGACGGAGACGCGCACGAGCGGGCGGATGTCGGCGGCGAGCGCGCCGTCGCTGCGTGCGACGAGCACGACGTCGTACTCGCCCGCGAGCGCGGCCATGACCTGGGTGATGCGCGGATCGCGCCCGCGCGCCATCGCTTCGATGCGCTCGAGCAGCTTCACCTTTTCGGTGGCGTCGAGCGAAGTCAACGGGTCGGACGGCAGGTACAGATCGCGGCCCGCAATGCCCGTGAGCGACTTCGCCACCTGGATCTTCTGCTTGCCGCCGCCGGCCTTGGCGATCGAGCGCGTGGCGATGGCAGCTTGCCGGATCGCTTCGGGCGAAAGGTCGTCGGAGTAGGCGAAAGCGGTGCGCTCGCCGGACACGGCGCGCACGCCGACGCCCTGGTCGATGCTGAAGCTGCCCGACTTGACGATGCCTTCCTCGAGGCTCCAGGCTTCGCTGCGCGTGCTCTGGAAGTAGAGATCGGCGTAGTCGATGCGATGCGTGAAGATCTCGCCGAGCGTGCGCGTGAGCACTGCCTCGTCGAGGCCGTAGGGCGTGAGGAGCAGGTCCTTCGCGGTCGCCAGATTGCGGATGCCGGGTTCGATGATGTTCATGCGCTCTTTGGGATCAATCGATGAGTCTGTCAATGGAGATTCGGGCGAGGTGCTGCGAAATCAAGCGCCCTGGACATGGAATTCGCCTGGAATTCGATGGTGTTCATTCGCAGTCGAGCACGCGGTGCCGCCACGCGGGCAGGCTCGCGCGCACGCTGGCGATGCGTTGCAGGTCGATGTCGCCGGCCACCACGCCCGCGCCTTCGTCGCGCACGTCGACGATCTCGCCCCACGGGTCGATCAGCATGCTGTGGCCCCACGTGCGGCGGCCGTTTTCGTGCGTGCCGCCTTGCGCTGCGGCGAGCACGTAGCACTGGTTCTCGATCGCGCGGGCGCGCAGCAGGATTTCCCAGTGTGCGCGGCCCGTGGTGTAAGTGAACGCAGAAGGCACGACCATCAGCGCGCAGTCTCCCATGCGCCGGTACAGCTCGGGAAAGCGTAAATCGTAGCAGACCGACAGGCCGACACGGCCAAACGGCGCCTCGAACGTGCGCACCTCGTCGCCCGGCCGGATCGTGCGCGCTTCGTCGAACGATTCGGCGCCTTTTTCGAAGCTGAAGAGGTGGATCTTGTCGTAGCGCGCGCGCTCCTCGCCGCTCGGGTCGAACACGAGCGTGGTGTTGAGCACGCGGGTTTCTTCGGGCGCTTTCAGCGGCAAGGTCCCGCCGATCACCCACACGCCATGACGCCTCGCCGCATCGGCGAGAAAACGCTGAATGGGCCCGTCGCCGTGCGGTTCGCGGATCGCGAGCTTGTCGCTGTCCTTGTGACCCATGAAGCAGAAATATTCGGGCAGCAACACGAGGCGCGCGCCTGCGGCGGCGGCCTCGGCGATCAGCTTGTCCGCTTCGGCGAGATTGCGCTCACGATCGGGCGTGCTGACCATCTGCAGCGCGGCGACGCGAAACGAGTCGGGGGAGGGAGCGCTCATCGGCAGATCTTGAATGGGTTCGGGGAGCCTCGCGCGCATACTGCGTGCCCGCGGCGCGGCCCGCTCGGTGCGCAAATTAGTGCACTGCGGCCGGCGCCTGCGCGTCCATCTTACCCTGATCGCTATGCAGCCGCTCGACGTGCGGTTTGGCCCACGGGCCCGTGATCGCGAAGTCCATCGCAAACGCGTGTTCGAGCGTTTGCGAGAGCACGATGTCGCCGATCAGGGCGCCGAGCCCGAAGAGCGGATTGATGATGGTTGCCGCGACCACGCCCGCGCCCGCGCTGACCGTCGGCACCACGTGTACGCGCAGGTCCTGGCTTTCGTGCGCGAGGTCCACGCTGCCCGTCATCGTCGCGCGCCCAGGGGCGGTGATGAGCTTGAAGTCGTTGGTGCTGCCAATGCCGTTCTGGATCTGCGCGGTGGCCGTCGCGCTGGTGAAGGGCAGGCCCTGGCCGATGATGTCGCGGAAGTCCGTCGTTGCAAAGCGCGCGAGGCTTTGCAGGCTCAGCACGCCAAGCAGCCTCGCCACGCCCGGATCGACCTTGAGAATCTGGCCGTGATGCAGGTCGAGCGTGAGGTGGCCGTTGAGCGACGGGAAGTCGATGCGCGTGGGGCCGCCTTGCCACTCCAGGTTGCCCGCGAGCGTGCCCGAGCCGTTCTTGAGCACGTGGGGCCTGCCGGCGCGTACGAGCAGCGCGCCCGCGTCCTTGATCTCGAGATGGAAGTCGAGCGCCGTGCGGCGTGGCGTTTGCATGCCGGCGGCGGCCGAATCGTCGCCGGCGGCTGCGTCGCCCACCGCGCGCCAGTTCTCCGTGGCGGTGAGGTGCGCGTCCGGGTTGCTGATGTCGAGCTGGTCGAGCTGCCAGACCGGCACGCCGTTGTCGTCGAAGTTGTGCGCGTTCACCTGCAGGCGGCCGAGATCGTGGTCGCGCACGATGAGCTGGTTCACCACGAGGTCGATCGACGGCATGTTCTGCACGGGCTGTGACATCGCCTGGCCGAGCAGGTCGTTTTCGGTGGCGGCGGGCACGGTCAGGGTCGCGAGCCGCGCTTCGAGCGTGCCCGGGGCGCCCGGCACGGCGCCCGGCTTCCACGAGACGTGGCCCGAGACCTGGTTGGAGGCGACGTTGGCCTGCCATTCGTTGCCGCGCTCGCCGGTGCGCGACGCGCCGAGCACGACGTTCTCCCAGTGGCGTTTGAGCAGCGTGAGCATGCCGACGTGGATGGCGAAGCGCGAAGGCAGGAACTGGCCGACCGCGCCGTTGGGGGCGAGCGGCGACGAGGCTGCGGTGGGTGCCGCCGCTGCCGCCGTGGTGGCCGATGCCGGGTTTTGCGGCGCGGCAGCAGCGGGGGTGTTGGCCGCAGCCGATTCCGATGCGGCTGCCGCTTCCGAGGCCGCGTTTTGAGCCATCCGCTCTGCGGCTCTTTCCGCTGCCGTTCGCGGCGGAGGCACCGGCGCCTGGGCGCCGCTCGCCGCAGCCGGCGCGGCCGCGGTGCGGGCAGGCGTCGAGCCTTGGGCCTGCGCTGCCGCGGTTCCGCGCAACTGCTGCACGACGGCGCGCCAGGCGTCGGCGTCGAAGGTGGGCAGATCGACGGCGGCGGTCACGCCTTCCGAGGGCAGATCCGCCGGCCGGTTCATGCCAATCGCGCCGCGCACCACCTCCGGAACGTGACCCGGATGGCGGCGCATCACGTAACGGGCGGCCAGCGGCCCAAGCGTGAGTTCCGCATGTTCGAAGGTTGCGTCGTCGGCGCGGGCGTCGGTAGCGGTTTCGGCGGGCGTGCCCGCGCCCGGCTGCAATTCGAAGTTCAGCGGCATCGGCGTGCCGGCCGCCTTGCCGAACGGCGCGGGCAGATCGAGCGCGAGGCCCGTGAGATCGGCATTGGCCTTCACGTCGGGCAGGCGGCCGCGCTGGCCGGCCACCGAAAGCGAGTAGGGCGCCGCGCCCGAAAGGCGCCCGAGCGCCGCCGCCGCCATGCCGTGCAGGTTCAGGCCGCGCGCCGCATCGACCGCGACGTCGCCCGCCACGTTCACCGCATAGTGCCCGTCGTCGCGCATGCCGCCGCTCGCGCGCACGTCGCCGCCGAGAAAGCGCGCCGTGAGCCGGTCGACATTGGCGCTGTGGTTGGTGAAGCGCACCCGGCCGGTGAGGTTCGAGACCGGCGGCACGTTCTTCGCCGTGAGCGTGTTGTTCTCGAAGCCGATGGCGCCCGCGAGCAGCACCTTAGGCATGGGATGGCGCGGGATCGTGAGCTTGAGCGCGAGCGTGGACTGCCCTTGCGCGCGCACCTTCGCGGTGGCGTGCTTCGACATGTAGCCGATCGAGCTGTTGTCCGCGTAGTCGAGCAGGTCCGCGAGCGGTCCGCGCCCGCTGCCCTCGATGACGATATCGGAGCCCTTGATGCCCAGCTCCTCGATGCGCCCGCTCACGTTGCGCAGCACGAAGTTGCGGTAATGGCCGCGATCGACGTCGAAGCGCAGCTTGTTCTCGTGCAGGTTGAACACGCCGTCGATGCCGTCGAACGCCGGCCAGACGTTCGGCGCGCCGCTGCGCATCTTGCGCGGCGGGAACGGCGACGGGTCGAAGCGCCCGCCCGTGAACGGCGCGACGATGCGGAACTGGCCGGCGTCAGGGTCGCGCGAGTAGGGGAATTTGGTGAGGTCGCCGTGGATCTCGATCGTCGCGCCCTTCGAGAGCCCCGCCTGCAAGCCGTGGCCGAGGTAGGTGCGCGTCTTCTCGCTGATGGCGGTGGGCAGGTAACGCGGGATGGCCGTGACCTTCGCCTCGTCGAAGTGCGCGACGAGGTCGAGCGAGCCGCGCCCCTTGCCGGGGTTCGTGTAGTGCGCGGTCATCTTCGCGCGCGCGTCGGCGTTCCCCACGCCCAGGTTCGCGACGTCGACGGTGAACGCCTTCATCCGGTTGCCGGGCTCGCGCTCGGCGGCCACGGTCCATTTGGCGGCGCCGTAGAGCCGGTCGAACGTGAGGCGCGGATTGTCGAACACACCGGGCAGCGTGATGGCCACGTCGTTCGTGTCGAGGTCGATCGTGCCGTGCGACTCGTCGGCGTCGATGTGCCCCCAGAGGTTCTCGACCCCCGGCAGGCCCGCGCGCGGGTGACCGCGCGGCGTGAGGCCCGGCCCCGGCTCCTGCGCATTCACGCTGATGCCCTGCAGGTCGCCCTTGAAGCGATAGTGGGTGACCGGCTCGACGCTCGTCGAGCGCTGCTCGGCGGCGGCTTCCCCCGACTCGGGCTTCGCGCGCTCGAGGGAGAGGTCGTAGTTCGCCACCAGCCCGCGCGGGTCGAAGCGCACGAGCGCGCCCTGCACGCGACCAGGCAGCGGCAGCGCGCGCATGAACTCGGCGAGGATGCCGAGATCGATGCGGTCGCCTTTCACGCTCATCAACTGGCCGTGCTGGAGCGTTTGCTGGCGAAAGCGCGCGTCGAGCGTGGTGAGCGCGAGCGAGCGCGTGAGCGGCGTGCCGTCGTCGAGCGGCGGCTGGCCGAGTTCGGCGTGGAAGTCGCGCAGCTTGAGCGCGTAGTCGCCGGGCTGGATGCCCAGGCTCCAGTGGAAGCGCGTGACCGGCAAGTCGAGCAACGGCTGCGTGGGCCGCGTGCGCAGCGAAACGTTGACACCTTCGAGCGCACCGCTCGCCTCCAGGATGCGCCCGTTGGCGAAGTGCGCCCAGATCGAGTTGTCGATGCGCCCGGCGTAGGTAGCGATCGGGAAGTCGATGTAGCGCGCGAGCGTGGGCAGATCGACGGGGCCGGTCGAGAGGTAAGTGTCGCCCGTCCAGCTGATGGGCTTGCCGGCCTGCGCGTAGTGCGCGTGCGTGAAGTGCGCGCGGAAGTCGAGCGGGCCATGCAGCACGGTGCCCTCCGCGGGCGCCTGGAGCGCGAGGCGGTGATCGTAGCCGTCGTTGAGAATCGCGAGGCGGATGTGCGAGAGCGCGAGGTCGGGCGCGTCGCGCGTGGCGTCGTGCCAGCGCAGCGTGCCGCCGCGCAGCACGATGGCCTCCTGGCGCATGAGCCAGGTTGTGAAGGTGGCGTTGCCCGTGTGTGCGGTGGGCACCGGCACGCCGGCCACGGTGAGCGTGCCGTCGTCCTCGCGCGCGATATGCACGTCGGGCTGCTCGACTACGATGCTCGAGAGCAGCGGTTCGAGCAGCACGACCGAGCGCCACGACACCGAGGCCGTGGCGTGCGGCACGTCGAGCGCGATGTTGCCGTGGCGGTCGCGAATCGTCAGATCGGTGACGTCGATGCCAGGCTGGAAGCCCGACCAATGCGGCGCGAGCTTGCCGATGCGGAATTCGGCGTGAATCTTCGAGGAAACGAGCTGCTCGATGCGCGGACGGAAGTTGTCCACGTAGGGCAAGACGACGTAGCGCAGCCCGAGCAGGAGGACCGAGACGATGAAATACAGGACGAGCGCGATGATCGCCAGCACGCGTAGCGTGTGGCGCAGGACCGGGTGATGATGGTGCGGTCCCCCAGGCTCCGTAGCCTGACTGGCATGTCCAGATGGGGGTAGGCCGGCGTGATCGTTTCGCTCGGACATGCTGCGGCGGGTGCGGTATGGTAGCGTTGCGTTCTAACGACGAAATGTATCACAGAGGGCCGTCAAAACGCCCATCCGGGGAAGCCGGGATGGCCGCGCGGCGCGCGATACGCATGATTTCTTGCACTGCAGCGGGGGCTATGCCGGACGCATCGGCCAAGCGAACCGCGAGCGCCAGTGGGCGGTGCGAGCGCGGCTTCGGGCGAACCCTCGCGGTCGAACGACCGATATCGGCATCGTCGCATCGACACCGTCATCAACCCAGGCGCGCGCAACGCAACCGCAACGAAACCACTGCGGCGAACAGCGAGCCTTCCCGGCAAGCAGCACTTCATGACCGACATCCCTCTTCTGAGTTCCAGCTATTCCCGTTATGCCGCACGGGCTTACGCCGCGCGTCCCGAACTGGCCAGCCAGGTCGAGGCGCTGGCCGCCTCACCGCTCTCGCGCGAACGCATCGTCGCGCGGCTCGACGCGTTGAGTGGGCAACTGTTTGGCGAAGCAAGCGCCGCACCCGCTGCGCCGCTCAGCGACGAGCAGTTGAAGAAAGTCCTGCGCCAGTTGCGCGTAGAAGTGATCTGCGCCGTGATGGAACGCGATCTCGGCGGCGTGGCCGACGTCGCCGAAGTGACCGGCAGCATGACCGATCTCGCCGAAGTCACGATCCAGCGCGCGCTCGCCTGCGTGAGCGCCGACCTGGAGACGCTCTTTGGCGAGCCGCGTGGACCCAATGGCGAGCGTCTCACGCTCGGCGTGGTGGGCATGGGCAAGCTGGGCGGGCGCGAGCTGAACGTTTCGTCTGACATTGACCTGATCTTCGTGTACGAGGACGACGGCGAGACCACGGGCGGCCAGCGCTCGCCCATCGCCACGCAGGACTTCTTCACGCGCGTGGGCAAGCGCCTGATCGCTGCGCTCTCCGACGTGACGGCCGACGGTTTCGTGTTTCGCGTCGACATGCGCCTGCGCCCGAACGGCGACTCCGGGCCGCTCGTGTGCAGCCTCGGCATGCTCGAAGAGTACTTCTATGTGCAAGGCCGCGAGTGGGAACGCTACGCGTGGATCAAGGGGCGGCTCGTATCCGAGGACGAGAGCGACAGCGCGCTGCGTCTCGCGCGCCAGCTCGATGCGCTCGTGAAGCCGTTCGTGTACCGGCGCTATCTGGACTTCGGCGTGATCAGCGCGATTCGCTCGCTGCACTTGCAGATCCGCCAGGAAGCGCAGCGGCGCGCCATGATGCGCCCCGACAAGGCCGACGACATCAAGCTCGGGCGCGGCGGCATTCGCGAGATCGAATTCAGCGCGCAGGTGTTCCAGCTCATTCGCGGCGGCCAGGACGCGGGCTTTCGCGTACGCCCCACGCTCGCCGTGCTCGGCTACGCCGCCGCGCGCGGACTGATCGCGTCAGAAGTGTGCGGCGAGCTCACGCTCGCCTACAACTTTCTGCGCGAACTGGAGCACCGCCTGCAGTACCGCGACGACGCGCAAACGCACGCCATGCCCGTCGATGCCGAGGAGCGCGCGGCGCTCGCGAAGTCGATGGGCTTCGCCGACTACGCCGCGCTGATGGCGACGCTCGACGCTCACCGCGACAAGGTCGAGCGCCAGTTCGTGCAGATCTTCTCGGACAAGGTGGGCGGCGAGGGCGGCTGTGGCGCGTCCGAAGACGGCGCGGCGGCGTGGGTCTGGAGCGGCGCGCTCATGGAAGAGGGCGCCGAGGACTCGTTGCTCGAACGTCTCACGGAACTGGGTATCGACGACCCCGCACCGTTGCTTGCGCGCCTGCGCGGCCTGTGGCAGTCGGCGCGCTATGCGGGGCTGCCCGAGAAGAGCCGCGAGCGCTTCGACAGCGTCGCGCAGCGCGCGCTCGAAGCCGCGCGAACGCTCGAGCCGCGTGATCGCCGCGGCGACACGCTCGCGCGCATGTTCGACCTGCTCGAAGCCGTGATCCGGCGCGGCGCGTATCTCGCGCTGCTCTGCGAATATCCGGATGCGCTCAGCCGGGTGCTCAAGGTGCTGGGCGGGTCGCGCTGGGCGGCGGGCTATCTGATCCGCCATCCGCAACTGCTCGACGAACTGCTCGACGACGAGGCGGTTGCGTCGCCATTCGACTGGCCCGAGTTCTCGCGTTTGTTGCGTGCGCGCCTCGCCGCCGCCGCCGACGTCGAACTGCAGATGGACCTGCTGCGCCACGCGCACCAGGCCGAGGTGTTCCGCATCCTGCTCAACGATCTGGCGGGGCGGCTAACGGTCGAGCACGTCAGCGACCGGCTCTCCGAGCTTGCCGACGCCGTGCTCGACGTGACGATCGAGACCGTGTGGAAGCAGCTCGCCAAGCGCCATCGCGAGGTGCCGCGCTTCGCAGCGATCGCCTACGGCAAGCTTGGCGGCAAGGAGCTGGGCTATGCGTCGGACCTCGACATCATCTTTCTCTACGAAGACGAGGACGAGCGCGCCTCGGAAATCTACGCGACCTTCGCGCGCCGCCTCATCACCTGGCTCACGACGGCCACGGGCGCCGGCACGCTCTTCGACGTCGATCTGCGCTTGCGGCCGAACGGCGAGTCGGGATTGCTCGTGACGGACCTCGATGCGTTCCGTCGCTACCAGCTGCGCGAAGGCGACGCGGCGAACACGGCGTGGGTCTGGGAGCACCAGGCGCTCACGCGCGCGCGCTTCTCGGCTGGGGATGCGGCGATCGGCAGCGCCTTCGAGGCGATCCGCGTGCAGGTGCTGACCACGCCGCGCGACGCAGCGCCGCTCGCGAAGGAAATCGTGGAGATGCGCCAGCGCGTAGAAGACGGCCACCCGAACCGCACCGAGCTCTTCGACCTGAAGCACGATCGCGGCGGCATGGTGGACATCGAGTTTCTCGTGCAGTACTGGGTGCTGCTGCACGCGGCGCAGGACCCCGAGCTGATCCGCAATACGGGCAATATCGCGCTGCTGCGCGAGGTGTCGCGCTTCGGGCTCATGAGCGAGGAGGAGGCCGAGACGATAGGCTCGGCGTACCGGCTTTATCGCAAGCTGCAGCACCAGTTGCGGCTCGACGGCATGGAGAAGGCGCGGGTCGATCCGGCGCGTGTCGCGCGCGAGCGCGAGGTGGTGCTGGCGTTGTGGAAGCGGGTGTTCGGGGAGCGAGGGGAGGCGTAGCGCGAGCGCGCTACGCGTCGATGGCTGGTGTGCCTGATACGTGAGGCGCAGTCTCGCTCACGCAGCCAGCATCTCCTTCGCATGCCGCCGGGTCGTCGCGGTAATCTCCAGCCCGCCCAGCATGCGCGCGACTTCTTCCACCCGGCCGCCACGGTCGAGCGGCGTGACGGCCGAGACCGTGCCGCCGTTGCCGTCGCCGGACTTCGCCACCTGAAAGTGGTGATCGCCACGCGCCGCCACCTGCGGCAGGTGCGTGACGCACAGCACCTGGCGCGCGCGTCCGAGCTGGTGCAGCAAACGCCCCACCACTTCGGCCACGCCGCCGCCAATGCCCGTATCGACTTCGTCGAAGATCAGCGTGGGCGTTGGGCTCGCCGCGCTCGCGATCACGGCGAGCGCGAGGCTGATGCGCGCGAGTTCGCCGCCTGAGGCGATCTTCGCGAGCGGGCGCAGCGGCACGCCGGCATGGCCCGCCACGCGGAATTCGATCTGCTCCAGACCGTGCGCGCCGCCGATCGGCTCGCCATTCGAGCTGCCGAGCGCCACGAGCGCGACTTCGAAGCTGCCTCCCGCCATCGACAGTTCCTGCATGCCTTGCGTGACCGCCGCGCCGAGCGCCTTCGCCGCCTTGGCGCGCGCCTTCGAGAGCTGGCGCGCCTGCACGAGATACGCTTCTTGCGCCTTTTGCTCGGCGGCGCGCAGGGCGTCGAGATCGGACGCGGCGTCGAGCGCCGCAAGCTGCTGGCGGCGCGCCGCGTGTTCCTCGGGCAGCGTCTCGGCCGGGAGGCGGAATTTGCGCGCCGTCGAATGCAGCGCGTCGAGGCGCCGTTCGACCTGCGCGAGATGTTGCGGATCGAGATCGAGGCGTTGCGCGTAATGCGAAAGCGAGTACGCCGCTTCCTGGATCTGGATCGCGGCCGGTTCGAGCGCGGCGAGCGCGTCGTTGAGCTCGGCGTCGACTTCGGCGAGACTGCGCAGCTTCGAGACGATCGAGTTTAGCTGCGAGAGCATCGCCTCGTCGGATTCGGATAACGCGGCGAGCGCGCCTTGCACGCCTTCGATCAGGTTGGCCGAGTTCGAAAGCCGCACGTGCTCCGCGTTCACTTCTTCCCATTCGCCCGGCTGCGGCGCGAGCTTGTCGAGCTCGGCAAGCTGCCACGCAAGGCGCTCGCGCTCGAGCTGCAGTTCGCGGTCGCGCGACATGGCGCTTTGCAGTGCAAGACGCGCGTCGCGCGCCTCGCGCCATGCACGCGTGACGGTGGCGGCGAGATCTATGAGGCCCGCGTGGGTGTCGAACAGTTCGCGCTGTGCGTCGGGGCGCATGAGCAGTTGGTGCGCATGCTGGCCGTGGATGTCCACGAGCATCTCGCCTAGCTCGCGCAACTGCGCGAGCGTGGCCGGCGTGCCGTTGATGAAGGCGCGCGAGCGCCCGCCGCTGTCCACCACGCGGCGCATCATGACCGTTTGCTCGCCGTCGCCGTTCGTGAGCGCCTGCTCGTCGAGCCAAATAGCGGCGTGCGCGGGCACATCGAACTCGGCGGTGATGTCGGCGCGGCTCTCGCCCGTGCGTACGACGCTCGCGTCGGCGCGCGTGCCGAGCGTGAGGGCGAGGGCGTCGATCAGGATCGACTTGCCCGCGCCCGTCTCGCCGGAAAACACGGTGAAGCCGTTGTCGAATTCGAGGTCGAGCGCCGCGACGATCACGAAGTCGCGAATCGAGAGATGGCGAAGCATGGCGTCTGGTTGTGCTTTTTTTGGGTTGGCTTTGATGACCGTGGCACTGCTGGCTGCATGGCACCTGCGTGGCAAATACGTTGCAGCCCACGCGCGCTTCACGCGAAGACGCGGCTTTAGTCCTCCGGATCGCCCTGCAGCGAGGGATGCTCGTTCCAGTGCAGCTTCTTGCGCAGCGTGCGGTAGTAGCTGTAGCCGACCGGGTGCAGGAAGGGCACGGTGTGGCGCGAGCGGCGCACTTCGATCACGTCGTTCAGCTCCAGCGCCGTGAACGACTGCATGTCGAAGTTCACGTTGACGTCGCGGCCCGCCACGATCTGGATGCTCACCTTGCAGTCGTCGGGCAGCACGATCGGGCGGTTTGAGAGCGCATGCGGCGCGATCGGCACGAGCACGATGCCCTGCAGCTGCGGATGCAGGATCGGCCCCTGCGACGAGAGCGCGTAGGCGGTCGAGCCCGTGGGCGTCGCGACGATCAAACCGTCCGAGCGCTGGTTGTACATGAAGCGGCCGTCCACGTTCACGCGCAGTTCGGCCATGCCTGAAAAGCCGCTACGGTTCACGACTACGTCGTTGAAGGCGAGCGCGTGGTAGATCGGGTCGCCGTCACGCGTGATGCGCGATTCGAGCAGCGACCGTTCCTCGCGCTCGAACGAGCCCGCGAGCAGTTGCGGCACGACCTCCTGCATTTCGGAGAACGCGATGTCGGTGATGAAGCCGAGCCGCCCGTGGTTGATGCCGATGAGCGGCGTGCGGTAGGGCGCGAGCTGGCGGCCGATGCCGAGCATCGTGCCGTCTCCGCCGAGCACGACGGCCACGTCCGCGCGCGCGCCGATTTCGGCGGGCTGCAGCGCCGGATAGCCTTGCGCGCCGATTTCCTCTGCGGTCTGCGCTTCGAACACCACCTCGAAGCCGCGCTTCGAAATGGTCTGGGCGAGCGCCGTCAGCGGCTCGGCGATGCCTGGCGTATTGCTGCGCCCAACGAGCGCAACAGTCTTGAACTGGCTCTGGATCTTCTGGATCTGCATGCCGGCATTACACCATAGTCAGGTCACGAAAAGAACCTGGCGCAAGCCGCGAGTGGCCCGCCAGGCCTTGTGCGCCGCGTCTTCCAGCCCGAAGCCGGTGACACGGCGATGACAGCAGCGCGCGAAGTGCCGTGCGCGGTGTCGTGGGCGGGCTCCTGCGCCAGGCCGGGCGCCCGCTATCGGCCCGCCCCGCGCTGCGGACCTGCCCGCCGGGCCCGGCCTGGCGGCGCACTCGCGGCCAAAGCGCCATTAGGCTAAAATTTTGAGTCATGCTAGATCCCCGCGCACAAACCCTCCTCAAGACGCTGATCGAGCGCTACATCGCCGAAGGTCAGCCGGTCGGCTCGCGCACGCTGTCGCGCTATTCCGGCCTGGAGCTGAGCCCGGCGACGATCCGCAACGTCATGTCGGATCTCGAGGAGCTGGGTCTCGTGTCCAGCCCGCATACCTCGGCCGGGCGTGTGCCCACGCCGCGCGGCTATCGCCTGTTCGTCGACACCATGCTCACCGTCGAGCCCGGCTCCGAGGACGACGCGGTCACGCGCGCGGTGAAGACCACGCTGCGCCCCGGCGAGCCGCAGAAAGTGGTGGCGGCGGCGGCCAGCGTGCTCTCGAACCTCTCGCAGTTCGCGGGCGTGGTGCTCACGCCCCGGCGCAGCCACGTGTTCAAGCAGATCGAGTTCATGCGCCTGTCCGACAAGCGCATCCTGCTCATCATCGTGACGCCCGAAGGCGACGTGCAGAACCGGATCATGGCGACGCAGCGCGACTTCTCGCCTTCCGAGCTCATTGAAGCCTCGAATTACATCAACGCGCACTTCGCGGGCCTGTCGTTCGACGAGGTGCGTCGCCGCCTGCGCGAGGAAATCGACGCGCTGCGCGGCGACATGACCACGCTCATGCACGCGGCGGTGACCGCGAGCACCGAGGAGCCCGAAGGCGGCGACACCCTGCTCATTTCCGGCGAGCGCAACCTGCTCGAAGTCGCCGACCTTTCTTCGGACATGGCGCGCCTGCGCAAGCTCTTCGACGTGTTCGACCAGAAAACCAGCCTCCTGCAACTGCTCGACGTCTCGAGCCACGCGCAGGGCGTGCAGATTTTCATTGGCGGCGAGTCGCAACTCGTGCCGATCGAGGAAATGAGCGTCGTGACGGCCCCCTACGAGGTGAACGGCAAGATCGTCGGCACACTCGGCGTGATCGGGCCGACGCGCATGGCGTACAACCGGGTGATCCCGATCGTCGATATCACCGCGCGCCTGCTCTCGCTCACGCTCAGCCAGAACTGAGCGCCGCATCGGGCATCGGGCACACCTGCCTTCCCGAAGATCATCCCCGAAAGGCGCGGCGCGCGCCATCGGCCGAATGGCCAACGCGCAATGTGCAGCTCCATGGCACTACGGGTCGGTTTGGCCCGCCAGGACCGCCCGCTATAATGTTTGTTTCGTGCAACCGTTGCTGCGCATTCGCGCGGCGCCACTGATCGCCTATGCGTTTCGACCTGGAGCGGCCTTCGCAGTCCGCCGCGGCGCATCGCGTCGCCGTGCTGCTCATTAACCTGGGCACCCCGGACGCGCCCACGCCGCGCGCTGTGCGCCGCTATCTCGCGCAGTTTCTCTCCGATCCGCGCGTGGTCGAGATTCCTGCGCCCGTCTGGCAGGTCATCCTGCGCGCGCTGATCCTGCCGTTTCGCGGCCGCTCTTCGGCGAAGAAGTACGCGGCGGTCTGGACGCCCGAGGGCTCGCCGCTGCGCGTGCACACGCAAAAGCAGACCGACGGCCTGCGCCATCTGCTGCAGATCAACGACTACACGGTCCTCGTCGATTTCGCGATGCGCTACGGCACGCCCGACATTCCGGCGATGCTGAACCAGCTCAAGCTGGCGGGCGCGGAACGCATTCTGCTCATGCCGATGTACCCGCAGTATGCGGCGTCGACCACGGCCACGGCGTTCGACGCGGCCTTCGTTGCATTGCGCCGCATGCGCAACCAGCCGGAAATCCGCACGGTGCGTGGCTATCACGACCATCCGGCTTACATCGCGGCGCTCGCGGCGCAGGTGCATCAGTACTGGCACGCACACGGCAAGCCGAATTTCGCGGCGGGCGACCGCCTCGTGCTGAGCTTTCACGGCGTGCCAAGCCGCACGCTCGACCTCGGCGACCCGTACCACGACCAGTGCCAGCAAACGGCCGCGCTCCTGATGCACGCGCTGGAGCTGACACCGGTCGAATGCCGGGTGACGTTCCAGTCGCGCTTTGGGCGGGCGCAGTGGCTCCAGCCGTACACAGCGCCCACGCTGCGGGAACTGGGCGCGGGCGGTGTGCGTCGTGCGGACGTGTTCTGCCCCGGTTTCACGGCGGATTGCCTGGAAACCATCGAGGAAATCGGCATGGAAGTGCGCGATGAATTCCTGCACGGCGGCGGCAAGGAGTTCCACCGTATTCCGTGCCTGAACGCTTCGCACGCCTGGATTGCGGCGCTGGGCGAGATCGTTGCGCAGCACCTGCAGGGCTGGCCTGTGCAGGCCGCGGCGCACGCAGGCGCGGCGGCTTGACCAGCGAACCGAGCCGCGCATCTGGAAAGCATCTGATGAACTACAAGATTTCGACTGAACCTGGCGCGCGGCTGCGCATCGATAAATGGTTATGGGCGGCGCGTTTCTTCAAGACGCGCTCGCTCGCCTCCGACGCCGTGGCCAAGGGGCGCGTGCGCATTGGCGGCGACGCCGTGAAGGCGTCGAAGGACGTGCGCGTGGGCGACCTCGTCGAAATCGAGATCGATCACGTGGTGTGGGAAGTGCAAGTGCTGGGGATTTGCGACGTGCGCGGCCCTGCCAGCATCGCGCAGACGCTTTATGCGGAAACCGAAGCCGGGCGCGAGAGGCGCGCGGTGGAGCAGGACCGGCGCCGGCTCTTTCGCGAACCGGCTGCCGTGTTGCAGGGCAGGCCGACCAAGCGCGACCGCCGCACTATCGACAAACTTTCGCGTGAGGGCTGAAGAGCGCTTCCATCGTAGCGTGCACGCCCCCGTATTCCGTCGTGTTTTCGTTCACGGCGCCCGACATGCAGATGGTCGTAGTTCCGGCGATGAGTACCAGAGCGACCACCGATATGGCAAAGGTCAGTTTCACGGTACTCCCCTAGGGATCGCGGCAAAACGGCCAGTTTCGAGGCCCGGTTAGCGCGTTCGTTTAATAGAAGATCGGCTGGATCCGGGCCTGTTCGGTGCGATGCTGCCTTCAGGGTAAACACGCCATGAGCAGCATCCATTCCTGAGTGTAGGTCAGGGATGTCCCTTACTCAATTTCATTTTTGCGGCGGTGCAGTAATGGTTGTAACTGGCGATTTCGCGGCTTCGGCCTGTGTATAAAAAAGCCACGAGAGCCCCTTGAAACAAGCGATCCGGCACCCATGTGCTGTCGCAATGTACAAAGCCTCTGTCGCGCCGGCACAACGGTCGTCGGCGAGAGCAGTGAGGCCCGCGCCAAGGCGCCCGAAGCTTTGTTCCCTTTTTCACTATTCAACGACGTTCAGCGACATGGAAAACACGCAAGAGAACCCGACGAGCCAGAACCCCACGCCCGCGGACGAGGCGTCGCAAGCAGCCCAGCAGCCGCAAGCGGCCGACGCGGCCCAGCAGGCGGCAGCCCAGGGCGGCGTGGACCAGAACGCTGCTGTGGAGGCCGAAGCTGCACTGGCCGAAGCGCAAGCCAAGGTCGCCGAATTGCAGGACGCCTTCGTGCGCGCCAAGGCCGAGACGGAGAACGTCCGCCGCCGCGCGCAGGAAGACGTCGCCAAGGCGCACAAGTTCGCGATCGAAAACTTCGCCGAGCATCTGCTGCCGGTGATGGACAGCCTCGAAGCCGCGCTCGCCCATAACTCGGACGACCTCGCCAAGGTCAATGAGGGCGTCGAGCTCACGCTCAAGCAGCTGAGCGGCGCGCTCGAGAAGGGCCGTGTCCTCGCGATCAACCCCGTGGGCGAGAAGTTCGACCCGCACCGCCACCAGGCCATCTCGATGGTGCCGTCCGAGCAGGATGCGAACACGGTAGTCAGCGTGCTGCAAAAGGGCTATGTGATCGCCGACCGCGTGCTGCGTCCGGCGCTCGTGACCGTTTCGGCACCGAAGTAAGACAAATGCAAGGAACGCGGCGGCCGGAATGAAGAAAACGGCCCCGCGATTGAAAAAAATGATGGAACGCATAGCCCAAACCCCTTGAAATCGCCGTAACGGCACTTATTTGGGCAGCAGTTCCGTATTGAAGTGGACGCCAGCCGCGCACAAGGGAAAACGCGGCTCGAGCATGCAGTTACCTGCGCAGCGCGAAAGCGGCGTCCGCACAGCGACCAAATTCTGGAGATTTGACAAAAATGGGCAAAATCATTGGTATCGACCTCGGCACCACGAACTCGTGTGTGGCGCTGATGGAAGGCAATCAGGTCAAGGTGATCGAGAACTCGGAAGGCGCACGTACGACGCCGTCGATCATCGCTTACATGGACGACAACGAAGTGCTGGTCGGTGCGCCGGCCAAGCGCCAGTCGGTCACGAACCCGCGTAACACGCTTTACGCAGTCAAGCGCCTGATCGGCCGCCGCTTCGAAGAGAAGGAAGTGCAGAAGGACATCGGCCTGATGCCCTACAAGATCGTCAAGCACGACAACGGCGACGCCTGGGTCGAAGCGCATGGCTCGAAGCTCGCGCCGTCGCAGGTTTCGGCCGAAGTGCTGCGCAAGATGAAGAAGACCGCTGAAGACTACCTCGGCGAGCCGGTCACCGAAGCCGTGATCACGGTTCCCGCGTACTTCAACGACAGCCAGCGTCAGGCCACCAAGGACGCCGGCCGTATCGCCGGTCTGGAAGTCAAGCGCATCATCAACGAGCCGACGGCAGCCGCGCTCGCGTTCGGTCTGGACAAGGCCGAAAAGGGCGACCGCAAGATCGCCGTGTTCGACCTCGGCGGCGGCACGTTCGACATCTCGATCATCGAAATCGCGGATGTGGACGGCGAAATGCAGTTCGAAGTGCTCTCGACCAACGGCGACACGTTCCTCGGCGGCGAAGACTTCGACCAGCGCATCATCGATTACATCATCGGCGAGTTCAAGAAGGAGCAGGGCGTCGACCTCTCGAAGGACGTGCTCGCGCTGCAACGCCTGAAGGAAGCCGCTGAAAAGGCCAAGATCGAACTCTCGTCGGGCCAGCAGACCGAAATCAACCTGCCGTACATCACGGCAGACGCCTCGGGTCCGAAGCACTTGAACCTGAAGATCACGCGCGCCAAGCTGGAAGCGCTGGTCGAAGACCTGATCGAGCGCACCATCGAGCCGTGCCGCGTGGCGATCAAGGACGCAGGTGTGAAGGTCGGCGACATCGACGACGTGATTCTCGTCGGCGGCCAGACGCGTATGCCGAAGGTGCAGGAAAAGGTGAAGGAGTTCTTCGGCAAGGACCCGCGCCGTGACGTGAACCCGGACGAAGCCGTGGCCGTTGGCGCCGCGATTCAGGGCCAGGTTCTGTCGGGCGACCGCAAGGACGTGCTGCTCCTCGACGTCACCCCGCTCTCGCTCGGTATCGAGACGCTCGGCGGCGTGATGACGAAGATGATCAACAAGAACACCACGATCCCGACCAAGCACGCACAGGTCTACTCGACGGCGGACGACAGCCAGTCGGCCGTGACGATCAAGGTGTTCCAGGGCGAACGCGAAATGGCAGCGGGCAACAAGCTGCTGGGCGAGTTCAACCTCGAAGGCATTCCGCCCGCACCGCGCGGCGTGCCGCAGATCGAAGTGAGCTTCGACATCGACGCGAACGGTATTCTGCACGTCGGCGCGAAGGACAAGGCGACCGGCAAGGAAAACCGCATCACGATCAAGGCGAACTCGGGTCTGTCGGAAGCCGAAATCGAGAAGATGGTGAAGGACGCCGAAGCGAACGCGGAAGAAGATCACCGTCTGCGTGAGCTGGCCGATGCGCGCAACCAGGGCGACGCACTGGTTCACAGCACGAAGAAGGCCGTGGCCGAGTACGGCGACAAGATCGAAGCCAGCGAGAAGGAAGCGATCGAAGCCGCGCTGAAGGACCTCGAAGAAACGCTGAAGAGCTCGTCGGCCGACAAGGCGACGATCGAGGCGAAGGTCGAGGCGCTCTCCACTGCGTCGCAGAAGCTCGGCGAAAAGATGTACGCCGACATGCAGGCACAGCAGGCAGGCGCGGCCGGTGCAGCCGGTGCGGGTGCCGCAGGTGCAGCCGGTGCCGAGCAGGCAGCGCAGAACAACGCGGACGACGTGGTCGACGCCGAGTTCAAGGAAGTCAAGAAGGACTAAGCCGGTTCGTGGCGGCCATGACCGTTTCGCCTGATCAGCGAACGGTCGTGGTGCTACGAAAGCGGCCGCATCGGTTACGATGCGTGTCAGCATTGCAGCGCCTGGCGAGCCTTCTGGCTCTCCGGGCACATTTGTTTTATGGAGGCCGTTCTCTTTCAGGGGCCGCCGCGGCGTGAGAAGCGCTCGTGCGGATGTTCGAAGGAACGGCAAACGGGTCACCAGATCCAGCATTCAAGAGGAGCCGGCGTGGGCCGCGAAGCACACGGCCGGCGTTGAACCGATATGGCGAAACGGGATTACTACGAGGTTCTGGGCGTCGCGAAGAACGCGAGCGACGACGAAATCAAGAAGGCGTATCGCAAGCTCGCGATGAAGTACCACCCCGACCGCAATCCGGACAACAAGGATGCGGAAGAGCATTTCAAGGAGGCCAAAGAGGCCTACGAAATGCTGTCGGACTCGCAAAAGCGCGCGGCTTACGACCAGTACGGGCACGCCGGTGTCGATCCCAATATGGGCGGCGCGGGCGCGCAGGGCTTCGGCGGTTTCGCGGACGCTTTCGGCGACATCTTCGGCGATATCTTCGGCCAGGCGGCTGGCGGCCGCGGCGGCCAGCGCAGCGGCCCGCAGGTGTATCGCGGCGCGGACCTGCGCTACAGCATGGAAATCACGCTGGAGCAGGCGGCGCACGGCTACGAGACGCAAATCCGCGTGCCGGGCTGGAGCGGTTGTGAAGTCTGTCACGGCTCGGGCGCGAAGCCCGGCACGAAGCCCGAAACCTGCCCGACCTGCCACGGTTCGGGTTCGGTGCGCATGTCGCAGGGCTTCTTCAGCATCCAGCAGACCTGCCCGAAGTGCCACGGCACGGGTTCCTACATTCCTGAGCCGTGCACGAACTGCCACGGCGCGGGCAAGGTTAAGGAAACCAAGACGCTCGAAGTGAAGATTCCGGCGGGCATCGACGACGGCATGCGCATTCGCTCGGCCGGCAACGGCGAGCCTGGCATCAACGGCGGGCCGTCGGGCGATCTGTACGTCGAGATCCACATCAAGCAGCACGCGGTGTTCGAGCGCGACGGCGACGACCTCCACTGCCAGATGCCGATTCCGTTCACCACGGCGGCGCTGGGCGGCGAGATCGAAGTGCCGACGCTGGCGGGCCGCGCGAGCTTCACGGTGCCTGAAGGCACGCAGTCGGGCAAGACGTTCCGTCTGCGCGGCAAGGGCATCAAGGGCCTGCGTTCGAGCATCGCCGGCGATCTCTATGTGCATGTCCAGGTGGAAACGCCGGTCAAGCTCACCGATCACCAGCGCGAAATGCTCCAGCAATTCGAAAAGTCGCTCGTGGAAGGCGGTTCGCGCCACAGCCCGCAAAGCAAGAGCTGGTTCGACCGCGTGAAGAGCTTTTTCGATTGATGCGCGATTGATGCGCTTTTTCGGCTTCCGTTTTTCGGCATCAACACGCAGTAGCAGGTAGTGATCGCAATGGCAGTCAATCCTGGCGGCGCGACGGGTGTCGCGATGTTCGCGCTGCTCGACGACGGCGACTCGACGGCGGCTAGCCGTTCGAGCCGCCTTTATACGGGGTTCGTGCGCGAACTTGCTTGCGAGCGCGCGGCGGACCTCGACGCGATGTGCGCGCAGGTGAACGCCGAACTGGGTGCGGGACTTCATGCGCTCGTGATCGGCGACTACGAGTTCGGGCGCACGCTCGAATTCGCAAAGCGCGATACCGCCTCATCCATCGAAACGCAGCACGGCCACGCCGCGCTGCGTTTTTTGTTGTTCGAACGCTGCGAAAAGCTCTCGCGTGAGGAAGCCGATGCGTGGCTCGCCGCGCAAGAGGGCAATGACGCACCGGCGCCAGCAGGCGTGGCGGGCGTGACGATCGGCGTCGATCGCGAGCGTTTCGAGCAGGACATCGCCGCTGTCCAGGACGCTTTGCGCGCGGGCGACTCGTATCAGATCAACTACACATACCGGCTCGGCTTCGAAGCGTACGGTTCGCCGCTCGCGCTTTACCGGCGCTTGCGCGAGCGTCAGCGCGTGCGTTACGGCGCGCTGATCGCGTTGCCGGGCGACCGCTGGGTGCTTTCGTGCTCGCCGGAGCTTTTCGTGGAGAAGCACGGCAAAACGTTGCGCGCGAAACCAATGAAGGGCACGGCGGCACGTTGCGCAGATGCGCAGCAAGACGCCGCCGCGGCGCGTTTTCTCGCAGGCGATCCGAAGAACCGCGCCGAAAACGTGATGATCGTCGACTTGCTGCGCAACGACCTCTCGCGTGTCGCGCAAACCGGTTCGGTGCGCGTGCCGGCGCTCTTCAGCGTGGAACCCTACGCTTCCGTCTGGCAGATGACCTCGACCGTGGAAGCGTCGCTGCGCGACGGCACGACGTTCGCCGACGCCATGCGTGCGCTCTTTCCGTGCGGCTCGATCACGGGTGCGCCCAAGCACCGGACGATGGAGCTGATCGAAGCGCTCGAGCATGCGCCACGCGGGCTGTACACGGGCACAATAGGCTGGCTCGAAGCACCGTCTAAAGATGAAAGTTGCGGTGACTTCTGCCTCTCGGTTGTGATCCGCACGTTGACGCTCGAGGCGCCCTCCAGGGGGGCGGCAGCCACGCGGCGCGGCGAAATGGGCGTGGGCGCGGGCATCGTGCTCGACAGCGTGGCCGCTGACGAATATGAGGAGTGCCGCTTGAAAGCCCGTTTTCTGACCGACGCCGATCCGGGCATCGAATGCTTCGAAACGATGTACGCGACGCGCGCCGAAGGCGTGCGACACGTCGAGCGTCATCTCGCGCGACTCGCGGCGAGTGCCGCGTGGCTCGGTTTTCCGTGCGATGTCGAGGCCTTGCGCACGCGCATCGACGAAACCTGCGCCACGTTTGCAGACGATCACGCGCCACACCGCGTGCGCCTTGCACTCGGCAAGAGCGGGGCGGCTACGCTCACCAGCGCGCCGCTTGCGGCACTTTCGCAAGACACCGTAGGTGTGCTGCTCGCGCCGGATCACGGCTTCCAACCGACCGAATCCGCCGACGCGCTCTTGCTGCGCAAGACCACGCGCCGCGCCGAATTCGATCGGGCATGGCGCGAGGCCGAAGCGCTGGGCGGTTTCGACATGCTGTTCTTCAACGAACGCGGCGAGCTGACCGAAGGCGGCCGCTCTAACGTGTTCGTGAAGCGCGAAGGCGCGTGGTTCACACCGCCGCTCGCGTCAGGCGTGCTGCCGGGCGTGATGCGTGGCGTGCTGCTCGACGATGAGGCGCTCGGCGCACAGGAGCGCGTGCTCACGCGCGACGACGTGCTCAACGCCGAAGCTTTGCTGCTGACGAATGCGCTGCGCGGCGCCGTGCCGGCACGCTTGATTCGTTGATGCGGCCGTAGCGCATCACGGCGCACCACAAAAAAAAGCGCGCTCCACATGGAGCGCGCTTTTTTCATTCTGCCAAGCAAAACCAAGGGATCAGAACACGTGCTCGGGTCCTGGGAACGTGCCTTCCTTCACGGCCTGCACATACGCGCGCACAGCCGATTCGATGTCGGGCTGGCCCGTCATGAAATCCTTCACGAAGCGCGGCCGCTTGCCGGGGAAAATGCCGAGCATGTCGTGCAGCACGAGCACCTGGCCCGAGCAGTCCACGCCCGCGCCGATGCCGATGGTCGGAATGCGCAACTGCTTCGTGACTTCCGCGCCGAGCGCCGCGGGCACGGCCTCGATCACCACGAGTTGCGCGCCCGCATCCTGCAGCGCCAGCGCGTCGCGAATCATTTGCGTGGCGGCCGCGTCGCTCTTGCCCTGCACCTTGAAGCCGCCGAACGCATGCACCGACTGCGGCGTGAGGCCGATATGTGCGCACACGGGCACGGCGCGCTCCACCAGCATCTTCACTGTGGGCGCGAGCCATTCGCCGCCTTCGATCTTGACCATCTGCGCGCCGGCGCGCATGAGCTTCACCGAGTTTGCGAACGCGTCTTCGGGCGTGCCGAAGGTGCCGAACGGCAAGTCGGCGATGATCAGCGCCTTGGTTTGCGCGCGCGCCACGCACGCCGTGTGATACGCGATGTCGTCGATGGTGACGGGCAGCGTCGTCGTGTGGCCCTGAAGCACGTTGCCGAGCGAGTCGCCGATCAGCACCGTATCGACGCCCGCGCGGTCGCACAGCGCGGAGAAGCTTGCGTCATAGCAGGTCAGCATGGCGATGCGCTCGCCCGCGTCGCGCATGGCCTGGAGTTTGGGCACGGTGACCGCGCTGCGGCTCGTTTCCTGCAGGTAAGTCATGGGGAAATCCGTTGGGAAAGGGAAAACGGGAGAGGGGCTGCGCCGCTCGATCGCGCCGGTCGGCGCGACAAGCTATAGCGACGTGCCCTTGACGAACGATTCCTTGCGGCCGCGCATCGTCTCGATACGTTCGACGACGAGCGCGAGGTCCGCATCGGAATCGAGCAGATCCAGATGCTCCGCGCCGACGGTGAGCACCGGCGCATGATCGTAATGATAGAAAAAATCGTTGTAGCTGTCGCAGAGCGCACGCAGGAACGCGCTCGAGATAGACAGCTCGCGCGGCACTGCGCGCTTCTGGATGCGCGCGTACAGCGCCTCGGGGCTCGCCTGCAGATAGACGACGAGGTCGGGCGCGGGAGCGGACGACGTGAGCCGCGAGGCGAGCGCACGGTAAAGCGGCAGTTCGTCTTCAGCGAGGGTGAGGCGTGCGAACAGGTCGTTGCGTTCGGCAAGGAAGTTCGTCACGAGCGCCGCGCCGGTTCCGCGGCGCGCGGCCACTTCGCGCGAAAGCTGCTCGCGCTGCAAGGCGATATGCAACTGCGCCGCGAGCGCATGCGACGACGGCGCCGTATCGCGATACACGCGCTCCAGAAACGGATTCTCGGCGTTCGATTCGAAGAGCGTCTGCATCGACCAGCGCTCGGCCAGACGCGTGGCGAGCGTGGTCTTGCCCGCGCCGATCGGCCCTTCGATCACGATGTACTGGAGCGCCGCTGGCCGCGTGGCGCGCGCGCTGACGACGGGCAGGGGTGTCGTGCTCATCGGCAGTTGCCGGAGGGCGGCGTGTCCGGCGCAGGTGCCGCGCCCATGCACTGGCACAGCGGCTTGACCTTCTCGATGCGCTGGTCGGCCACGGCGGCGAGGAACGCACTGGCGGGCCCCTGGCCCGGAATCACGAGTTCGGGATCGATCTCGACGAGCGGCACGAGCGCGAACGCGCGGCCCGTCATGCGCGGGTGCGGCACGACGAGGTCGGGTTCGCCGATGGTGTAGTCGCCGAAAAGCAGGATGTCGATGTCGAGCGTGCGGGGCGCGTTGCGAAAGGGACGCTCCCGGCCGAAGTGATGCTCCACGCGCTGGCACAGCGCCAGCAACGCGTGCACGTCGAGACTCGTCTCGATCTTCACGACGCAGTTGAAATAGTCGTCGCCGCCCGCGTCGATGGGCGCGGTGCGGTACAGACTCGATTTGGCGACGACGGTGAGGGTGTGCTGTTGTGCGAGGCACACCACCGCGTCTTTGAGGGTCTGGCGCGCATCCCCCAGATTCGCGCCAACTCCCAGCCAGGCAACCGTCATGGCTTCACTTCCTGCGACTGTTGTTGCGGTTCGACACGTGTGCGTCGCGGCATGCCGCGACGCCCCACGGCGTCAGTCCTCGTGCGGACCGGCTTGGCCGTCATAGTCTGCACTGCTGGCTTCCTGCTCGTCACCGGCCGTGCCGGCTTCCGACCCAGCGCCTTCGCCCGTTTTGCGGCTCTTCGCGCCGCCGCGGCGGCGGCGTTTGCGCGGCGAGCGTTCCTTGCCGCCTTGCGCGAGAAGCGTTTCGCGCGCGGCGTTGTCGCCGGAAATGAAGTCCGTCCACCATTGGCCGACTTCGGCGTCCAGCTCGCCCGATTCGCAGCGCAGCAGGAGGAAATCATACCCCGCTCTAAATCTTTGGTGTTCCAGCAGCTTGATCGCGCCGCGGCCACGCTTTTCGAGGCGCAGCTGCAGGCCCCAGATCTCGCGCATGTCCGACGAGAAGCGGCGATGGATCGCGAGCTTCTCCGTTTGCGCGTCGATCACGTCGTCCATCGCGCGATGGAGCGCCGGCACCGGGATTTCGCCCGCGGCCGTGTACTGCTGCCAGCGCTGCTGCACGTCGTGCCAAAGCAGCGTGGCGAACAGGAAGCCAGGCGAGACAGGCTTGCCCGCACGCACGCGCGCGTCGGTGTTCGAGAGCGCGAGCGTGATGAAACGCTCGCCCTGCGGCTGCTCGAGAATCACGTCGAGCAGCGGCAGGAGGCCGTGATGCAGCCCTTCCTTGCGCAGCCACTTCAGGCACTCGAGCGCGTGGCCCGAGAGCAGCAGCTTGAGCATCTCGTCGAAAAGACGCGCCGCCGGCACGTTGTTGATGAGGTCCGCGAGCTTCGTGATCGGCTCGCGCGTGTGCTCTTCGATCTCGAAGCCGAGCTTCGCCGCGAAACGCACCACGCGCATCATGCGTACCGGGTCTTCGCGGTAACGCGTGGCCGGGTCGCCGATCATGCGCAACAGGCGCGCACGCATGTCGGCCATCCCGTTGTGATAGTCGAGCACCGTCTGCGTAGCCGGGTCGTAGTACATCGCGTTGATCGTGAAGTCGCGGCGCGTGGCGTCTTCGTGCTGCTCGCCCCAGACGTTGTCGCGCAGCACGCGGCCGCTCGCATCCACGGCGTGCGTCTTGCGGTCGAGTTCGTCGCGGCGCATGCGCTTGGCAGGCGCCGGAGCGGGCGCTGCATCGGCGGGCGGAGCGTCCACCAGTGCGCGGAACGTCGACACTTCGATGATTTCCTGGCCGAACTGCACGTGCACGATCTGGAAGCGCCGGCCGATGATGCGCGCGCGGCGGAACAGCTTCTGCACCTGGTCGGGCGTGGCGTCGGTGGCCACGTCGAAGTCCTTGGGCGCGACGCCGAGCAGCAGGTCGCGCACCGCGCCGCCCACGATGAACGCCCGGAAACCCGCTTGCTGCAGGCCTTCGGTCACGCGCACCGCGTTGCGCGAGATGAGCGCGGGATTGATGCCGTGGATGTCCGCCGAAAGGATGACGGGCGTGGCCGGATCGGGCGCGCCTTTGCCTGCGCGCGGCTTCGTGGCTTTCTGCGCGCTGGCCGGCTTGCGACGCGCGCGGGTGGTGCCTGCAACTTCATGCGAGGCGGTGTGCGGGTCGGCGGCGGGGGCTTCGGTGTCTTGCGCCGCTTCGGCGTCGTCCTGGCCGAACAGCTTGCGGATGAGTTTCTTGATCACTGGGCTTGGAACAAATCGAGAATGCGCCAGCCCGCTTGTTGCGCGTGAGCGCGCAGGGTGTCGTCGGGGTTGGTGGCGATCGGGTCGGTGACGTTTTCGAGCAGCGGGATGTCGTTGTGCGAGTCGCTATAGAAGTAGCTGTGCTCGAAGTCCGACAGGCTCTTGCCGAGCGAGGCGAGCCACTGCTCGACGCGCACGATCTTGCCTTCGCGGTAGCTCGGCGTGCCCGTCGGGCGGCCCGTGAAGGCCGATGCTGGATGGCCGTCCACGGTTTCGACTTCGCACGCGATCAGCTTGTCCACGCCGAACACCTCGGCGATGGGCGCCGTGATGAATTCGTTGGTGGCCGTGACCACGCAGCAGAGGTCGCCCGCTTCCTTGTGCTTTTTCACGAGCTCGACCGCGCTCGGCAGGATGGTCGGCTTGATCACCTCGTGCATGTACTGGTCGTGCCACTCCTTCAGCTGCGCGCGCGAGTATTTCGCGAGCGGCGTGAGCATGGCGACGAGGTAAGCGTGGATGTCGAGCTTGCCGGCCTTGTAGTCGGCGTAGAAGCGGTCGTTTTGCTCCGCAAAGCGCTCGCCGTCGACAATGCCGAGCTTCACCATGAAGCGGCCCCATTCGTGGTCGCTGTCGGTGGGGATCAGGGTGTGATCGAGGTCAAAAAGTGCAAGGTTAGCCATGGGCGCTCATTTTACTTGAAGCGGGGGACGCCGGTGCCGCCGCCGGCGGGCGGCGTTGGCGCGGCGGGGTCCGCGGGGGATTCGGGGCCGGAGGGCGTGTCGCACGCGCCGGGCGGTTCGGTGTCTTGCGCTTTGGCCGGATCGGGCGGTGCCGATGCCGGGGCGTCTGCCGATGCTTCTTTCGGCGCTTCGCCAGCGTTCGCGGCGCTTGCGTCCGGCGCATCGAGATCGCCGCGCAGCTCGCCGCTCATTTCGTTGCTCACGTCGGCTTCGACTTCGCCCTTGAGCTCGGTGCCCAGTTCCTTGTGGACGACGTGACGATATTTGGCCCCCAATTCGCCTTCGACGTTGTCAGTCGGTTTGTCGAAGGGCGCGGGCGCAGATGACCGCGTCTGCAATGCCGGTGCTTTCGGGGCCTCGTAGGGCTGGGCGTCGTCGGGCTCTGCGGCTGGCGGTTCCGGCTCGCTCGAGAAGAGCTCCGGTGTTGCAGAATGCTCGTCGTCTTCGGCGGGTTGCGTTTGCGCCTCGGCGTCGCCGCCTTCATCTTCGTCTGCGCTGTCCGCTTGCGCCGGTTCTTCGCCGGAAAGCACGTCTTCCGCCGCTAGCGTGCTCGCTACGCCGACCAGATCGCCCACGCCCTTGGCGAGCATCGCGCGCAGGAGCGGCAGCGTCACCGCGCGCTTCTGTTCGAGCGAGAAGCGGTCGAGCGCATCGAGCAAGCCCATGAGGCTCGGCATGTCGCGCCGGAAGTGCGTGAGCAGGTAGGCGGGCACGTCGTCGGCCAGCGCAATGCCGCGCTCGCGCGCCGCGAGCTTGAGGATGGCCGCCTTGCCCTCGTCGGAGAGCGGCGCGAGGTGGAACACGAGTCCCCAGCCCAGGCGCGTGCGCAGGTCCTCGCGCACGGCGAGACCCATCGGCGGCGCATTGCCCGTCGCGACGAGCGCGCATGCGGGGTACGAACGCACCTCGTTGAACAGGTTGAATAGCGCGATCTGCTGGGCGCCCGAGAGCGAGTCGCAGTCGTCCACCGCGTAGATCGTCACGCGCGGATCGAACGTGAACGCGGCCAGCGCGCTTTGCGGGCCCAGATAGCGCACGTGGCCCGGCGGCGCTTCGTCGGCGAGCGCGTGCAGCAGGTGGCTGCGGCCGTTGCCCGGTTCGCCCCAGACGTAGAACGTGCGATCGGCGATCGGGCCCGCCATGAGCGCGGCGTCCAGACCGCGCAGGCGCGCGACCAGCTCGGCGTTGGCGCCGATATGGAAGTTGTCGAAGGTCGATGGCGGCGGGGTGCCGAGATCGAGCGTTAACTGTCGCTGCACGGTGTGTCTGGACGGAATCGGTTCTAGTGAAGCGTGCTCTCGTGAGAACTGCGGAGATCACTGGGCCGCGAGCGCCGCGGCACGTTGCCGAGGGCGAGCGCGGACCCGGTCCAGAGAGCGGCCCGACGCGGCTGCGGTGCAAAATGCGGTGCGAAGTACGGTGTGTTCTGCGGCAAAACTCGGTTTCCGGTCGTGAGGCGCAGGGCAGGCGCGTTCCAAATCTCGCTCCACCCGCGGCGGCGGGGCGCCGTCAATCGGTTAAAATCGCATTTTACCGACCTTCTGGCGCTTCCCCATGAATCAACCGAAATCCGGCCCCGCTAATCAGGAACAAGGCCTCTCCTACGCCGACGCTGGCGTCGACATGGTCGCGGGCGACGCGCTCGTCGACCGCATCAAGCCGTTTGCGAAGAAGACCCTGCGCGAAGGCGTGATGGGCGGCATCGGCGGATTCGGCGCGCTCTTCGAAGTGCCGAAGCGGTACAAGGAGCCCGTGCTGGTTTCGGGCACCGACGGCGTGGGCACGAAGCTGCGTCTCGCGTTTCATCTGAACAAACACGACACGGTCGGCCAGGATCTCGTCGCGATGAGCGTGAACGACATCCTCGTGCAGGGCGCCGAGCCGCTGTTCTTCCTCGACTACTTCGCCTGCGGCAAGCTGGATGTCGACACGGCGGCCACGGTCGTGAAGGGCATCGCGCAGGGTTGCGAGCTTTCGGGCTGCGCGCTGATCGGCGGTGAAACGGCTGAAATGCCGGGCATGTACCCCGACGGCGAGTACGACCTCGCGGGCTTCGCGGTGGGCGCGGTCGAAAAGAGCAAGATCATCGACGGCAGCACGATCACCCCGGGCGACGTTGTGCTGGGCCTCGCCTCGAGCGGCATCCACTCGAACGGCTTCTCGCTCGTGCGCAAGATCATCGAGCGCGCGCAGCCGGACCTCGCCGCCGACTTCGACGGCCGCTCGCTCGCCGACGCGCTGATGGCGCCCACGCGCATCTACGTGAAGCCGCTGCTCAAGCTGATGGAAACCATCACCGTGAAGGGCATGGCGCACATCACGGGCGGCGGTCTCGTCGAAAACATTCCGCGCGTGCTGCGCGACGGCCTCACGGCCGAGCTGGATCACGCCGCATGGCCGCTGCCGCCGCTCTTCACGTGGCTGCAAAAGCACGGCGGCGTCGCCGATGCGGAAATGCACCGCGTGTTCAACTGCGGCATCGGCATGGCGGTGGTTGTGGCGGCGGATCAAGCCGATGCAGCCGCTGCGCTGCTGGCAGCCGCTGGCGAGCAGGTCTGGAAGATCGGCTTCGTGCGCGAAAGCAAGGAAGGCGAAGCGCAGACCGTGGTGGTCTAAGCCTCACGCGTTCCGGCGCAAAAAAATGCCCGCCATCGATTGGCGGGCATTTTTGCTTTTGGGCGCGGCGATTTGCGTTACAGCACCGTACGCACGTGCCAAAGCTCGGGAAACAGCACGACATCGAGCATCTTGCGCAGATACGGCGCGCCATTCGTGCCGCCCGTGCCCTGCTTGAAGCCGATGATGCGCTCGACTGTCGTCACGTGGCGGAAACGCCATTGGCGGAACGCGTCTTCGAGATCGACGAGCTCTTCGGCCATCTCGTACAAATCCCAGTACTCCGAAGGATTGCGATACACCTCCAGCCATGCGGCTTCGACCGTGGCATCGTGTGTAGTGGGCTGCGTCCAGTCGCGGTTCAGGCGTTCGGGCGCGATCGCAAAGCCGCGCCGCGCGAGCAGGCGGATCACTTCGTCATAGAACGATGGCGCTTCGAGTGTCGCTTTCACCTGCTCGAGAATTTCGGGCCGGTGCTCGTGCGGCTTGAGCATCTGTTCGTTCTTGTTGCCGAGCAGAAACTCGATCTGGCGGTACTGGTAAGACTGGAAGCCCGACGACGCGCCTAGATACGGCCGCATGGCCGTGTATTCGGAGGGCGTGAGTGTGGACAACACATTCCACGCCTGCACGAGCTGCTCCATGATCCGAGATACGCGCGCCAACTGCTTAAACGCAGGCGGCAGCGCATCGCGATGCACATTCGCCAGCGCCGCGCGCAACTCATAAAGCGCGAGCTTCATCCACAGCTCGCTCGTCTGATGCTGGACGATAAACAGCATCTCGTTGTGATCGGGCGACAAAGGATGCTGCGCGTTCAGCACGGCATCGAGCGCGAGGTAGTCGCCGTAGCTCATCGACTTCGAGAAGTCGAGCTGCGCCTCGTGCCAGCCTTCGCCCTCAGCCGCTGGTGCTTGCGTCGCGGGAGCGGGCGCGCCTGTGCCGTGCCCGAACGGGCAGCCGCCGCGTGCGGCGCCGGCGGCTTCACTCGCGGTTTCACCCGCGTCGGGCATACCCGGAATCTGCATGTGATCGTTCATCTGCCGCTCCTCAGGTTACCGCGCCGCGCTCGGCGAATTCGGGCTTGCGCCAGGCTTCGGTGGCCAGCACGTCACGCAGCGTCTCCACGGCGTCCCACACGTCGACGTAGCGCAGATACAGCGGTGTGAAGCCGAAGCGCAGCACGCGCGGCTCGCGATAGTCGCCGATCACGCCGCGCGCGATCAACGCCTGCATCACCTCATAGCCGTGCGGATGCTCGAAGCTCACGTGTGAGCCGCGATCCGCGTGAGCGCGCGGCGTGACGAGCGTGAGGCCGTACTCCTTGCAGCGCGTCTCGACCAGTTCGATGAAGAGATCCGTGAGCGCGAGCGACTTGCGGCGGATGGCCTGCATGTCGGTTTGCAGGAACACGTCGAGACCGCATTCGACGAGCGCCATCGAAATGATCGGCTGCGTGCCGCAGAGAAAGCGCGCGATGCCGTCGTCGGGGCGGTACTCGGGGCTCATCTCGAACGGCTTCTTGTGGCCCCACCAGCCCGAGAGCGGCTGCGAGAACGCGCTCTGATGGCGCTTGGGCACCCACACGAAGCCGGGGGAGCCTGGGCCGCCGTTCAGGTACTTGTACGTGCAACCCACGGCGTAGTCGGCATTCGCGCCGTTCAGGTCCACAGGCACCGCGCCCGCCGAATGCGCGAGATCCCACAGTGCGAGCGCGCCCTGCGCGTGAATATGCTCGGTGAGCGCGCGCATGTCGTGCATCTCGCCGGTGCGGTAGTTCACGTGCGTGATCATCGCCACGGCCACGTCTTCGCGGATCGCGGCGCGCAGCTCGGAAGGATCGTCGACGAGGCGCAGCTCGTAGCCGCGGTCGAGTTGTTCGATGAGCCCTTGCGCGATGTACAGGTCGCTCGGAAAGTTCGAGCGCTCCGAGACGATCACGCGGCGCTTCGGGTCGCGCGCGTTCTGCACGCGCAGCGCGGCGGAAAGCGCCTTGAAGAGGTTGATCGAGATGGTGTCGGTGACGACCACTTCGTCTTGCGCTGCGCCGATCAGCTTCGCGAGCTTGTTGCCCAGACGCTTGGGCATGGCGAACCAGCCCGCCGTGTTCCAGCTGCGGATGAGGCCTTCGCCCCATTCGCCGCCGATCACGGCCTGCGCGCGCGCGGCCGAGGCCGAGGGCGGCACGCCGAGCGAGTTGCCGTCGAGATAGATGGTGCCGGCCGCGAGCGTGAATTGCTCGCGCAGGGCGGCGAGCGGATCGGCGCGATCGGCTGCCAGGGCTTCGTTGCGGTCGTTCATGTCTAACGTTTCGTTGTGTGGCGGATTGAGGGGATTCAGTCGGCGGCGGCTTGAGGCAACTTAAGGCAACTCGCGCAGCACGGCGCGCACGGGGCTCGCATCGAGCGTCGAGAACTTAAGCGGCAGCGCGATGAGTTCGTAGTCGCCGGGGGCTACGTCGTCGAGCACGACGCCTTCGAGGATCGCCATGCCGTGCGCGCGAATGCGGTGATGCGCGTCCATCGTCTTCGATTCCTGCGGGTCGAGCGAAGGCGTGTCGATGCCAATCAGCCGCACGCCGTGCGCGGCCAGCAGATCGATGGTTTCCGGCGCGACGGCGCAAAACTTGCTGTCCCAGTGGTCCTGCGGCGCGTGCGCGTAAGTGCGCAGCAGCACGCGCGGCGGGATGCCTGGCAGTGCGCCTTCCACATGCGCGGGCAGCACGAGCGGCGCAGCGCCCACGCAATGAATCACGCGGCACGCGCCGATATACGTGTCGAGCGGCACTTCGCCGATGGGCGCGCCTTCGGCGTCGTAGTGCAGCGGGGCGTCCGTGTGCGCGCCGGTGTGGGGCGAAAGCGTCACGCGCGCGACGTTGACCGGCGAGCCCGCCTCCATGCGCCACACGCGCTCGACGCCAACGGGCGTATCGCCGGGCCAGACGGGCGTTTCGGGGTGAATCCGCGGGGAAATGTCTTTGATCTGTGTCATCTCAAAGTTGCTTCGTCTCCTGATGCTTCGAATGATAGGCAACTCCCCGCGAAATGTGCTTGCGAAAAAAACGCCGCAAACTTCGGTTGTTGGCACATAATTTGTCTTAAGACGGGAATGGAGACCAAATATGAACGCAATCTCGCTTGATGCTACCGATTGCCGTATTCTCGCCGTGCTGCAGAATGAGGGGCGGATCAGCAATCTCGATTTGGCGGAGCGCATTTCGCTCTCGCCATCGGCGTGCCTGCGCCGTTTGCGGCTGCTCGAGGAGCAGGGCGTGGTGGAGCGTTACCGCGCCAGCCTGAACCGGGAGATTCTCGGCTTCGAGATGGAGGCGTTCGTGCAGGTGTCGATGCGCAACGACCAGGAAAGCTGGCACGAGCGTTTCGTCACGGCGCTGCGCGACTGGCCGGAGGTGGTGGGGGCGTATGTGGTGACGGGCGAGACGCACTACCTGCTGCGCGTGCTCGCGCACAACCTCAAGCACTACTCGGACTTCGTGCTCAACAAGCTGTATAAGGCGCCGGGCGTGATGGACATCCGCTCGAACATCGTGCTCACGACGCTCAAGGTGGAAGTGGGCGTGCCCGTGGATCTGATCGCGCAGCGCGAGCCGAAGAGCGCGCCGGCATAAACGGGAACGCGGGGACGTGCGCCCCGCGCCGGATCAAAGCGACTGGAGCTGGTGGAACGCGCCGCCGTGGAACACGAGCGGCGAAGCGTCCGTGCCGTCTTCGCGCACGCCGCAGCGTTCCACTTCCCCGACGAAAATCACGTGGTCGCCTTCGTCGTAGCGGCTGCGGTTGTGGCACTCGAACCACGCGATCGCGCCGTCCAGCACGGGCATGCCGGTGTCGCCGGCCGCGTGCGAGACGCCCTCGAAACGGTCGCCCTTCACGGTCGCAAAGCGCTTGCACAGGTCGAGCTGCGACGCGGCGAGCACATTGATCACATAATGGCTGTTCGAGCGGAACACGGGCATCGATGCCGAGCGCGTGGCGAGGCTCCACAGCACGAGCGGCGGATTGAGCGAGACCGAGTTGAACGAACTGGCCGTAATGCCGATGAGCGTGCCGTCCGGCGCGCGCGTCGTGATCACGGTCACGCCGGTGGCGAACTGGCCAAGCGCGCGGCGGAATGCGCCGTCGTCGAAATTGGGCGGGGTGGCGCGGCGGGTCATCGGTGCAGGCCTATACGGACAGCGCGGGCCGCGCGCGCGGCGGCGGGAGCAGAAATCGGGATCAACGTCATGTGGAAATTCGGCGAATTGTCACAATTTTAGCGGAAGCGGCGGATGGCGGGTCGCGCGGGGCACCGCGCAGTTGTGTCCGCCATTGCGTCCGCAGCCACGATCAAAGGAGCGAACAGCATGAGTCAGACAGTCGAAACGGCCACCCTGGGCGGCGGATGTTTCTGGTGCCTGGAGGCGGTGTATCTGCGCGTGGAGGGCGTGAACGCGGTGGAATCGGGCTACGCGGGCGGCCACGTGGCAAACCCGGGCTACGAGCAGGTCTGCGACGGCGAAACCGGCCACGCTGAGGTCGTGAAGGTGGATTTCGATCCCGCGATAATCAGCTATCGCGAGATTCTCGACATCTTCTTCGCGATTCACGATCCCACGCAGGTCAACCGCCAGGGCAACGACGTGGGCACGCAGTATCGCTCGGCGATCTTCACGCACTCCGAGGCGCAGCGCGAGACGGCCGAGCAGGCGATCCGCGAGCTGGCCGCCGAAGGCGTGTACGACGGCAAGATCGTCACCCAGGTGCTGCCGCTCGACGGCAACTATTTCCCCGCCGAGGCGTATCACCAGAACTACTTCGCACAGCACCCGAACCAGGGCTATTGCTCGTTTGTGGTCGCGCCGAAGGTCGCGAAGTTCCGCCAGAAGTTCGCGCACCGGCTCAAGGCAGAGTAAGTGGCAAAAGCGGGCGGCCTCGGTGCCGCCCCGCGTCTCAGTCCTCGTTTTGTTGTTCTTCTTGCGCGCCGGGCGGTGCTTCGTCCGGCGTGGCGTCTTGCGCGGCGTCCAGCGCCATTTCCCCACGTAGCCGATCCATCTCGTCCGCAATGGCCCGCGCGAGCTTCCCGCACGTGAGCGGCGCCGATCCCTCCGCCTTGTTGTTCGTCGTGATCAGCACGGGCTGGCCCGCCATCGCGTAGCGCGCGGCCAGTTCCGCGAGCGTCACGCGCGTGTGCGGGTCTTCGTCCACCAGCTTGTCGAACGGCTCGTAGCGCGCCTTCGCCTGCTCGTACTTGAAGCCGCTGTGCAGGCTCCAGCGCACGATCAGCGGGCCGGCCGGGGCTTCGCCGTCCATCAGCGCAAGCGCGGCGGCCTGGCGCAGCGGGTCCGGCATGCGCGCGTGCAGGCCCACGCAGTAGCGCACGCCCGCGGCGCGCAGCGTGCGTACGAAGCGCGGCGTGAGCAGGATGGCGTCGCGGATTTCGACGGCGTAGCAGGGGCCGTCGCCGGCTGCGGCAGGCCCGGCTGATTGGGGCAGTGGCGGCAGCGCGGCGAGGAAGGCCGTGAGCCGTTCGACGAACGCCGCCGGGTCGGCCAGAAGCTGATCGGGCAGCGGCGGGAACTGGAACACGAGTGCGCCCGCCTTGCCGCCCAGGCCCGCGAGGCACGGCTCGACGAATTCGCGCGCGGCCAGCTCCGCGTTGAGAAAGCACGGGTTCGCCGAAACGGGCTCGCCACGCTCGCCGCGCACGCTGGCGTCGGTGACGAGCGCCGGCGCCTTCACGATGAAGCGGAAGTGGTCCGGCACCTGCTGTGCGTAGCGCAGGTAGTCGGTGACGGTGAGCGGCGCGTAGAACGAGCGGTCGATGCTCACCGAGCGCAGCAGCGGATGCGCGCCGTAGGCCGAGAGGCCGTCGCGGGCAAGCTTGGACTGGCTGTAGTCCTCGCCGTAGACGATGCCGCGCCAGCCCGGAAACGACCATGACGAGGTGCCAAGGCGCACGCTCGCAGGCAGCGCGGCGGCGACGTCGAGCGTGTCTTGCGTCGCGACGGCGGGCAGCACGCCGCGGCCGCGGCGCTTGGGGGCGTCGGGGTTAGGTGTGGGCTTTTTCGGCGGTTTGGGGCGCGGCTCGCTTTCGTCGCGCGCTTGCACTTCGGCGTCGTCTTCGTGCGTTGTGGCGGATTTCGAGGTGCGTTTCACCGCAGGCGTGGGCACCGGTGCCGCGAAACCGAACAGGTCGGGCTGCGGCTCGGCGCGGGCTTCGGTTTTCGGCGCGTTGCGGCGCGTGGCCGGGCGGGCGTCGTCGCGGCCGGAGTCGTTGGCCGGCACACCCGTCATGTCGCCAAACAGGTCGTGGCCGTCGTCGCGTTCGTTCATGCAGTGGCGTCGCGCAGTGGCGTCGTGATGGCGGTGGTGGGGCAAAGCCGCCTGGGCCGGGCGCAACTGCGGGAACAGTCGGTTCGCTGGCGGCGCGGCGAGCCGCGCCGCCGCCCGCGTCAGAGCGGCTTCTCGTACATATACCGGCGCGACCACGGCAGCGTTGTCGCGCTGCGGCCGGCCTTGCGGCAGACGATCTGGAAGATCGACACGTCGTCGTGCTCGAACGCGTACGCGCAACCCGCCAGATAAACGCGCCAGATGCGGAACTTCTCGTCGTCGACGAGCTGTTTCGCTTCCTCGGCGCGCGCCTCGAAATTCTCCGCCCACAAATCGAGCGTGTGCGCATAGTGACGGCGCAGGCTTTCCACGTCAACCGCTTCGAGGCCGCCGCGCTGCGCCGCTTCGAGCGCGAGACCGATGTGCGGCAGCTCGCCGTCGGGGAACACGTAGCGGTCGATGAACTCGCCGCCGCCGAGCGCCGTTTCGCCCGATTCGGCGTCCGACGAGGTGATGCCGTGGTTCATGGCGACGCCGTCGTCGGCGAGCAGGTCGTGGACCTTGTGGAAATAGCCCGGCAGATTCTTGCGCCCGACGTGCTCGAACATGCCCACGCTCGTGATGCGGTCGAACTGGCCCTGGATGTCGCGATAGTCCTGCTGGCGGATCTCGATGCGGCCTTCGAGCCCGGCGGCCTTCACGCGCGCGGTGGCGAGATCGAACTGGTTCTGCGAGAGCGTCACGCCCACGCAGCGCGCGCCGAACTTCTGGGCCGCGCGCAACACGAGCGCGCCCCATCCGCAGCCGATATCGAGCAGCGTGTGGCCTTCCTTCACCTGGATCTTCGTGAGGATGTGGTCGATTTTCTTGAGCTGGGCCGTGGCGAGATCTTCGTCGCCGTTCTCGAAGTACGCGCACGAATAGACCATGTTCTCGTCGAGCCACAGCTTGTAGAACTCGTTCGAGACGTCGTAGTGGTACTGGATGGCCTGCTTGTCCGTGGACTTCGAGTGCGTGAAATAGCGGCGCACGCGCGCAAGCTTGCCGGCGCTCGTGACGGTGTTGCGCGCGAGCAAATAGCTGATGTTGATGATGTCGGCGAGCTTGCCTTCGATGTCGATCTTGCCCTTCACGTAGGCCTCGCCGAGATTGTCGAGGCTCGGCGTGAGCAGGAGCGGCAGTGCCGACGCGCTATTGACCTTGAGCGTGACCGCAGGCGCGGCGAAGTGGCCGAAGTCGTATTGCTGTCCGCTCCAGAGCACGAGGCGGGCGGGCAGGTCGGCCTTCGTGCGCACTTCGTCTACCCACTGTGCGAGTTTTTTCTCCCAGAACATGCGTTTCTCTCCATGTCAGATGAACGGTTGAAGCCCAATGACAAAAGCGAATTGCGATGCAGGTTTTTTGGCAACAGCGTTAAGGTAACAGCGAGCTACTGAACGGCGTGCAACGAAAGCGATGAAACGAAAGACAAGATGCGCGCGGCGTAAAGCACTTACGCCGCGCGCATGCGATCAAGGCGCGAGACGTTCGATCTTCCACGCAGCGCTCGCGCTCTCACGCGTATAGCGGATGCGGTCGTGCAGCCGCGACGGCCGGCCTTGCCAGAACTCGATGGCCTGCGGCACGAGCCGGTAGCCGCCCCAGTGCGGCGGGCGCGGCGGCGCCTCGCCATACTGCGCCACGATTTCGCGCTCGCGTGCTTCGAGCGTCTCGCGGTTCGCGATCACCGTACTCTGCTCCGAAGCCCACGCGCCAATGCGCGAGCCGAGCGGGCGCGAGTTGAAGTAGGCGTCGCTTTCCTCGGCGCTCGTGAGCTCGACTTTGCCCTCGACGCGGACCTGACGCTCCAGCTCGATCCAGTGAAAGAGAAGCGCTGCGTGCGGATTCGCGCTCAGCTCGCGGCCCTTGCGGCTCTCGTAGTTCGTGAAGAACACGAAGCCGCGCTCGTCCACGCCCTTGATGAGCAGGATGCGTGCGGCGGGACGGCCCTGTGCGTCGACAGTGGCGACCGTCATGGCGTTGGGCTCGGGCAGCTTCGCGTCGAGCGCCTGGGCAAACCAGGTCTGGAACTGGCGGATCGGATCGGGATCGACGTCGGCGGCGTCGAGCGAGCCGAGCGAGTAGGTCTTGCGGAGATCGGCGAGGGATGTCATCTTTTATGCAGACGCTTCAATGCGGACAAGTATATCGAACAGGCAGGGAGCGGAGGCGCCCGGCCTCGTTTGGCGCGATCAGGCAAAATACGGGTCTTGCGAGGACCGCGACAGCAGCGTGCGAGCGGTCCGCTTACGATTGCCTACCGCCATGTCCAGTACCCCGATTTCCCCTGCCGCCGGCTCTGTCGATCTTACCCCGAGCCCTGCCGACGATGTTGCCGACCGCGCCCGCCGATTCGGCGGAATCGCGCGGCTTTATGGCGCACCCGCGCTCGACGCGTTCGAGCGCGCCCATGTCGCCGTGATCGGCATTGGCGGCGTAGGCTCGTGGGCCGCCGAGGCGCTAGCGCGCAGCGCGATCGGCAAGCTCACGCTCATCGACCTCGACAACGTGGCCGAGAGCAACACCAACCGCCAGATCCACGCGCTCGACGGCAACTATGGCAAGCCCAAGGTCGAGGCCATGGCCGAGCGCATCAAGCTCATCGACCCGGCCTGCGATGTGCGTCTCGTCGAGGATTTCGTGGAGCCGTCGAACTTCGGCGAGTTGCTGGGCGGTGGCTTCGACTATGTGATCGACGCCATCGACAGCGTGCGCACCAAGACCGCGCTGATCGCCTGGTGCGTCGAACACCGCGTGCCGCTCATCACGGTGGGCGGCGCGG
Source organism: Paraburkholderia sp. JHI869 (assembly GCF_038900775.1). Lineage (NCBI taxonomy): Bacteria > Pseudomonadati > Pseudomonadota > Betaproteobacteria > Burkholderiales > Burkholderiaceae > Paraburkholderia > Paraburkholderia sp. JHI869. The sequence continues at coordinate 309,807 of NZ_JAYMSC010000004.1, read as the reverse complement.
GCGGGCAGCTCGACCCCACGCGCATCCGCATCGACGATCTCGCGCTCACGATCCAGGACCCGCTGCTTTCCAAGGTGCGCGGCCAGTTGCGCAAGCAGCACGGCTTTCCGCGCGGGCCGAAGGCCAAGTTCAAGGTAAGCGCCGTGTATTCGGACGAGCCGCTCATCTATCCGGAAGCGGCTGTGTGCGATATCGACGCCGAGGCCGAGCACGTGACCACATCGCCGGGCCATCACGGTCCGGTGGGGCTGAACTGCGCGGGCTTCGGCTCGAGTGTGTGCGTGACCGCGAGCTTTGGTTTCGCGGCGGCCTCGTATGTGCTGCGGGCGTTGGCGCATCGAGCCAACACGCGCTGAACCCGGACCGCAAGAATGCGAAAAAGCGTGCCTCGTGAGGCACGCTTTCGCATAGCGCCGAAAAGCGAACGACGCGCGGTGGTCGCTTATTCCACCGCTTCCGCTTCGTGCAGGCGCGGCAGCAGGCGATCGAACTCGCGGCGCACGAGACCGTAGCACTCGCATGCGCGAGCTTCGAGGCGTTGGCGGTCAAGTATGCGGATCTTGCCGCGGCTGTGATGGATGAGACCTTCGTCATGCAGCTTGCCCGCCGCTTCCGTGACGCCTTCGCGCCGTACGCCAAGCATGTCGGCGATGAGCTGCTGGGTCACGCTCAGATCGTTGGAATCGACGCGGTCGACTTCGATCAGCAGCCACCGGCAGAGCTGCTTGCTCAGCGAATGGTGGCGGTTGCAGGCGGCCGTCTGTGCGACCTGCGTGAGCAGCGCATGCATGTAAAGCAGCGTAATGCGGCGCAGGAGCTCGGAGCGCGCGAATTGCTGCTTGAGCGCCTGTGCGCTGATGCGGTAGGCAAAGCCCGCGCTCTGCACCTGCACGCGATTCGGCATCGTCTCGCCGCCAGTCAGCACTGGCACACCGGTCATGCCTTCCCGGCCCACGGCTGCAATTTCGACGGAGCTGCCGTCTTCCATTGTCGTGAGCATCGAAATGACGGCCGTCGTCGGAAAATACACGTGATGAATGCGCTGGCCGCAGTCGCAAAGCAGTTGCTCTGTGCGCAGTTGGACGAGCTCGAGATGCGGCGCCAGCGCCTGCCACTCGTGAGACGGAAGTGCGCCCAGCAGATGGTTGCCGTGCAGATCGGATTGAAGGGTCAACATGATCGGTCCTCGCGTAAAGCGGCGTGTGCCGCCTCCTGTTTTTTCTGTTTCCGGTTTTTGAACTTGTTGTTATCGCCGTTACCCGTACGGCTATACATTCATTCGCCGGCCCCATAAGCCCTTAGCGTTTTTCCGATCTCGTTTGTCGGCATCTACGCCCGGTGGCGAACTCTACTTAGCAGGGGTTGTGCCAGCGGGGGCGAAAGCGAGGAAGTTTGCGGGTTCGCGCGGCGCGAGCCGTTTCGAAGAGCGCGCATTGCCGCATTATTGTTTCAGTTCTGTACAGCATCCGCGCTACCCGGCTTGCGAACCTGCTGAAGATTGTCGCGGGCAACCCTTTGATTTGTTGTGATATTTGCACTCTGCCTGGCGGTGAACGGAAATGAGTCCTGGGTGAAACATCGCCGGGCCAGTGTTTCGAGGGCGTTGTGCGAGAGCCTCTGAAGCGACGCGTTTTTGATTCAATTCTGTTGGGGTTCCGCTGACACTCTCGCAAAAACGTTCGGATCTGAAACATCACATTGCGCGGCCATCTTCGCGCTTCGTGCGTTGCCGCACATAACGATGGGCCGCATCGCCGTCGCGCAGAAATGTTTCGTCACGTCCCCTGCAATCAATGTGGTTGCGCGTACAGATTCGCTCGGCACGTCTTGTTCAAATGTCACCTGTACGAGAACCATAACGAGACCACGGGCATTGCAACGGGGGGAGTGATCCAGATGAACAACGATGCAACATCTGCCGGCCTGATGGCCGCTATCAACGAAGGCGAAGCCGAGCTCATCGTTCAACCCGTTGTGCTCGCGGGCGGTTCCGGCACGCGGCTGTGGCCGCTTTCGCGAGAACACTGTCCCAAGCAACTGATCGATCTGCTCGACGGCGAGTCGCTTCTCGAGGCGACCGTGCGGCGCCTCGATGGCGCGTTCCTGCACGCTGGCGCGACATCGCCTGACGCGCATACAGCCGTTCGCAAGGCTGCGCCGTTTGTCGTGAGTAGCGAGGACCTGCGCCATCTGACTGCTGACCGTCTCGGCCGCAGCGGCATGGCCGCGCGCTTCGTGCTCGAACCGCTCGCGCGCAACACGGCGCCCGCGCTGACGGCGGCGGCGCTTGCCGCAAGCGCCGACGGCGATCCCGTGCTCGTTGCCATGCCCGCTGACCATTTGATTGCCGATAGCGCCGCGTTCACTGTCGCGCTCGAAGAAGCCGTAACGCACGCCGCGCGCGGCGCCATCGTGACGCTCGGTGTGCCGCCGCAGCGTGCCGAAACGGGCTACGGCTACATCGGCGCGGGTTTGCCGCTTGGTAGCAGCGGGGCGCGCAGCATCGAGCATTTTGTGGAGAAGCCCGATGCGGAGCGCGCGGCAAGCTACGTCGCCTCGGGCAACTATCTCTGGAATAGCGGGATTTTCGTTGTGCGCGCATCTGTCTGGCTCGCGGCGATCGCGCACAGCCGGCCGCTCATCGCGGCGCAGTGCGCGGCGGCGTTCGAGAGCGCCGTCGTTGACGCCGACGGCACCGTCCACTTGAATCGCGACGCACTCGCGACCTGTCCGTCCGATTCAATCGACTACGCGGTGATGGAATCGGTCGGCGTAAATGCGCGGCTCGCTGGCGTGGTCGTGCCGCTTCGTTCGGGCTGGTCGGACGTCGGGGCGTGGGATGCCCTGTGGCAGGTCTCGGAGAAGGACGAAAACGGCAACGTCGCGCGCGGGCGCGTGCTGTTCGAGGATGCGATGGATACCTTCGTGCACTCGGACGGCCGGCTCGTCGCCTGCGTGGGCGTACGGGGCATGGTGGTGGTCGAGACGGCGGACGCCGTACTCGTTGTCGCGAAGGAACGCGTTCAGGACGTCAAGGCGGTGGTCGCGAAGCTCAAGGCGGAGCATAGCGAGGTGGCGCGCCAGCACCGGCGCGTGGAGCGCCCGTGGGGCTGGTACGACTCGGTCGATCAGGGCGAGCGCTTTCAGGTCAAGCGCATTGTTGTGAAGCCGGGCGGCCGGCTCTCGCTGCAGATGCATCATCACCGCGCGGAGCACTGGACCGTGGTGCGCGGCACGGCGCGCGTGACGCGTGGCGAAGAGGTGCTCCTGCTTTCCGAAAACGAATCGACCTATATCCCGCTTGGCATGACGCATCGGCTCGAGAATCCGGGCAAGACGGCGCTCGAGATCATCGAGGTGCAGTCGGGCTGCTACCTCGGTGAGGACGACATCGTGCGTTTCGACGACCAGTATGGTCGTGTTCAGGCGTAGCGGAGCGAAACTGACGCAGAGGACGCACTCGGCGTCCTCTGCGCTCACTTGTCGTTCAGCGTCTTAGTTCAGCGTCGCGCTCAATTTGCGCCGCCACTCGCTCACGAGCTGCGGCTGATGCGCCGCGAGATCGAACACGGAAAGCATGGTCTTGCGGCCCACGTCGTCGCGGAACGCGCGGTCGCGCTTCACGATCTCCAGCAAATTCTCGAGCGCGTCCGCATACTTGTGTCGCGCGATCAGCGCGTTCGCCAGATCGAAGCGTGCTTCGAGGTCGCCGGGGTTGGCCGCGACCTGCGCTTCGAGCGCGTCGGTGGGCGGCAGGTCGGCAGCGGCGTCGAGCGCGTCGAGGCGCGTCTTGATCGCGTTGAAGCGCGCGTCGATGCCCTGCGTGGTCTTGGGCGAGAGCAGCTCGACTTCCTTTTGCGCGTCGTCCGCGCGGTTGTCGGCGAGCAGCATCTCGATCAGGTCCATGCGCACTTCGTCGTTGCCCGGATCGAACGCGAGCGCGGCCTGCAGCGCTTCATAGGCTTCGTCGCGGCGGCCTTCGGCCAGCGCTTCCTGCGCAGCCTGGCGCGCGGCGTCGGCGCCGTCGGGGATCAGGCCGTCGAGGAACTGGCGCAGCTGGCCTTCGGGCAGCACGCCCACGAACTGATCGACCGCCTGGCGGTCCGCGAACGCCACGACGTGCGGAATGCTGCGCACGCCGAAGTGCGCGGCGAGTTCCTGGTTCTCGTCGACGTTCACCTTCACGAGCTTCCATTTGCCCGCGTAGTCGGCCTCGAGCTTTTCGAGCATCGGGCCGAGGCTCTTGCAAGGGCCGCACCAGGGCGCCCAGAAGTCGACCAGCACCGGCGCTAGCGCCGACGCTTCGATCACGTCTTTTTCGAAAGTGGCGAGAGTGGTGTCCATTGCGTCCTCGTTGAGAAATCCGTTATGTCGCTAGTTGGGGACGAAACGCGCAGGTTTCAATCGTCCCCTGAAAGCGGAAAGCCTCAGCGCGGCTTCTTTTCCGGCAGCGGAATCCATTCCGTTTCGCCGGGAACATGCCCCATTTCCTGACGCGTCCACGCTTCCTTCGCGGCTTCGATTTTCTCGCGCGAGCTTGCCACGAAGTTCCATTCGATGAAGCGCTCGCCTTCGAGCTTTTCCCCGCCGAGCAGCATCACGCGTGCCCCATTTGCGCTCGAGAGCGTGACGGTTTCGCCCGGCGCGAGCACGGCCATGGTGTGCTGTTCGAGCGGCGTGCCGTCGATCGCGAGATCGCCTTCCACGAGATAGACGCCGCGCTCTTCATGCTCCGCATCGAGCGCGAAGGCGCTGCCCGGCGCGAAATCTGCGGCGACGTAGAGCGTGCCGGAAAAGGTCTCGACCGGCGAGGTCGCGCCGAACGCCGTGCCCGCGATCACGCGCATGGTCACGCCGTTGCGCTCGATTTCGGGCAGCGTGGCGGCGGCGTGATGGAAGAACGACGGCTCCGTGTCTTCGTGCTCGAACGGCAGCGCGACCCACGTCTGGATGCCGTGCATGGTGAGGCCGGTGGCGCGGTCCTCGTCGGGCGTGCGCTCGGAGTGGACGATGCCGCGCCCGGCCGTCATCCAGTTCACGTCGCCGGGCACGATCTTCTGGCTCGAACCAATGCTGTCGCGATGCATGAGCGCGCCGTCGAAAAGATACGTGACGGTGGCCAGGCCAATATGCGGGTGCGGGCGCACGTCCACGCCCGAGCCTGGCGCCAGCGTGGCGGGGCCCATGTGGTCGAAGAAGATGAACGGGCCGACGAGGCGTGCGGCGAGCGCGGGCAGCACGCGCCGCACAAAGAGATTGCCGATGTCGCGTTGATGAGGCTTGAGAACCGCTTTGATCGATGAGGACATGATGCTTCCTGGATGAGTCGGACGGTGCCCGATTCTGGCTGGTTCGTGGGCGAATTCGGCGCGCGAGGCAATCCGCGCGCGAGGCTGGCGCTCATTCTAACGCCGGCTTTCCCGGTGTGCGGCTAACGGATGGGTCATTGCAGGCCACTGCCGGCCCCGGCGCTGGCGGCACGGTGCGGGGCGTCACGAAGTGGCGGGAGGCGGTAAGATCGCCGCTTCGACGAAAAGGTATGACGCAATAAAGGAGAGAGGGGATGTCGCCGAAGGACTTGTTGCTGGCGCTAGTGGTAGTGCTCGCGTGGGGCGTGAATTTCGTCGTGATCAAGGTGGGGCTGCACGGCGTGCCGCCGCTCCTGCTCGGCGCGCTGCGCTTCATGCTGGCGGCTTTCCCCGCGGTGCTGTTCGTGAAGCGCCCGCAATTGCCGCTGCGCTGGCTGCTGGCCTACGGCGCGACCATCTCGCTCGGCCAGTTCGCGTTCCTCTTCACGGCCATGTACGTGGGCATGCCTGCGGGGCTGGCTTCGGTCGTGCTGCAGGCGCAGGCGTTCTTCACGCTCGGCTTTGCGGCCGTGTTTCTGCGCGAGCGCTTTCACGCGCAGAACGTTGTCGGCTTGTTGATTGCGGCGGGCGGTCTCGCGCTGATCGGTGTGCAGTCCGTGCAGGGCGGCGCGCAAGGCATGACCATCGCCGGTTTCGTGCTCACGCTGTGCGCGGCCTGTATGTGGGCGCTCGGCAATATCGTCACGAAGAAGGTGGGCAAGGTGGATCTCGTCGGCCTCGTGGTGTGGGCAAGCCTCGTGCCGCCGCTGCCGTTTCTCGTGCTCTCGTACTTTATGGAAGGTCCGCAGCGCATCGCGGCCGCGCTCTCGGGCATCGGCATGACGTCGGTGGGCGCGATCGTCTATCTCGCGTTCGTCGCGACGCTCATCGGCTATAGCCTCTGGAGCCGCCTGCTCTCGAAGTATCCCGCAAGCCAGGTCGCGCCGTTCTCGCTGCTCGTGCCGATCGTCGGGCTCGCCTCGGCGTCGCTGCTGCTCGGCGAGCAGTTGACGTCGGCCGAAATCGGCGGCGCCGTGCTCGTGATGGGCGGACTCGCCGTCAACGTGTTCGGCGGCTGGGTCAAGCAGCGCCTCGGGGCTGCGCGCTCGTAAGCACGTCCCGCTGCAAACGAAAAACGCCGCGCGAGCCCGAAGGCTTGCGCGGCGTTTTTTTAGCCGCTGAACACCTCGCGCGGCGCTCAGGTCATGCGGCTCTTCGCCAGCGGCGGATTGGCCGCGAAATAGCGCTTGATGCCCTTGAGAACCGCGTTCGCCATCTTCTCGCGATAGGCGTCGTCGTTGAGCTTGCTCTCTTCTTCGGGATTGCTGATGAAGGCGGTTTCCACGAGGATCGACGGAATGTCGGGCGCCTTGAGCACCGCGAAGCCCGCCTGCTCGACCGAGCCCTTATGCAGCTTGTTGATCTCGCCGACCTCGTTGAGCACGAAGCCGCCGTAACGCAGCGAGTCGCGGATCTGCGCCGTCGTCGACATGTCGAAGAGCGCGCGGTTCACGGCCGCGTCGGCCGTCTGCACGCTGATGCCGCCGATCTGGTCCGACGAGTTTTCCTTGTTCGCCATCCAGCGCGCGGCGGCGCTCGTCGCGCCGTGCTCCGAAAGCGCGAACACCGACGAACCGCGCGCCTCGGGCGTGGTGAACGCGTCGGCATGGATCGAGACGAACAGGTCCGCGCCCACGCGGCGCGCCTTCTGCACGCGTACGTTCAGCGGCACGAAGAAGTCGGCGTCGCGCGTCATCATCGCGCGCATGTTGGGCTGGGCGTCGATCTTCGCGCGCAGCTTCTTCGCGATGTCGAGCGCGACGTGCTTCTCGTAGGTGCCCGCGCTGCCGATCGCGCCCGGGTCCTCGCCGCCGTGCCCTGGATCGATCGCGACCGTCAACAGGCGCGTGGTGCCGCCCTTGGTGGACTTTGGCGTCGTGAAGCCGTAGTTGTCGTCGGCGCTGGCGTTGTCGTCGTTGTTGTTGCGCTGGGCGATGACGGGTGGCTTCGGCACGGCAGGCTTGCCCGGGCGCGGCACAACCGTGGCAGGCGGCACCGGCGGCGTGGGGCGCGGCGCGCCGGGCGAGGCGCCCGCGTCGTTTTGCGCGTAGCGCTCGAAAAACGCGTCGCTGTTGTCGTGCGCGGGCGGTGTGTTCGGACCCGCGAGCGTGGGCGGCGTGGATGGCGGCGCGCTGTCCTTCAGCGCCTCGTGCGCGTCGAGTTGCTGCTGCTTGCGCTCGGTTTGCGCGAGCAGGTCCATGAGCGGGTCGGGCGCGACCGCCGGATAGAGGTCGAACACGAGCCGGTACTTGTACGAGCCCACCGGCTGCAGCGAGAACACCTGCGGCTTCACCGACCCCTTGAGGTCGAACACCATGCGCACCACGTGCGGCTGGTACTGGCCCACGCGCACGGCCTGGATCTGCGGATCGTTCGGCGTGATCTTGGAGACGAGGTTCTTGAGCGCGTCGTCGAGATCGAGCCCGGTGAGGTCGACGACGAGACGATCGGGGCCCTGCAGCAGTTGCTGCGTGTTCTGCAGCGGCTGGTCCGATTCGATGGTGACGCGCGTGTAGTCGCGCGCGGGCCACACACGAACGCCGACGACCGAAGTGGCCCACGCGAGGCGCGGGACGGCCAGACCGAGCACGAGCGTGGAGGCGCCCGCCTTCAGAATCTGCCGGCGACGCCAGTTGTGCGTGGCGGTGGCGGCCGATTCGATCGAGCGGAACGGTTTGATTAACATCTTTCTAGACATGCCTTTCCTGATGCGCTGTATGCGTAAGCGGTGAGCACGCGGCCTTCGCCGCTTGCATCCGGCTCGAGCGAGAACACGAGATCGGGTACGCCGAGGAGGCCGCCCGCGCGTTGCGGCCATTCGACGAGGCATACCGCGTCTTGCGCGAAATATTCGCGAAAGCCCGAGTCGGCCCATTCGGCCGGATCGCTGAAACGGTACAGATCGAAGTGATAGAGCTGGAGTTCCCCATTTGGCACACCTGGCGTCATGACCGTGTACGGTTCGACGAGCGTGTAGGTGGGGCTGCGCACGCGGCCCGTGTGGCCGAGCGCGCGCAACGTGGCGCGCACGAGCGAGGTCTTGCCCGCGCCGAGGTCGCCGTGCAACTGCACGTGCAGGCCATGAAAGGGCGGCGCGCCGTGGTTTTTCACATGATTCGCGCGCAGCGAATCGAGCGCATGCGCAAAGCGTGCGCCGAAGGCGTCGGTGGCGTCGGCGTCGGCGAGATCGAAACGGCGTTCGAGGAGAACGGCGGCGGATGGATCCTGCTTAAGCGGCGCGTGGTCGTGACCGGGCGTGTCGGGCATTCTCGTAAAATGACGTAATGAACCCCACGCATTCCCCTTACAACTCCGCGCAGGATGCGCGCGCGTCTTCGGAGGCGCTCGACCCGGCGTCCGCTCAGGCGTGTGCTCAAGCACAGGCGCCGCGAGATTCGTCTGCGCCTGCTGCCGGGCAGGCCGCGCTGCTCGATGAGGCGGCGCTTGCCGCGCTCGCGGCGCGCATCCGGACGTGGGGGCGCGAGCTGGGGTTCGGTGCGATCGGTATCAGTGATACCGACCTTTCCCATGCCGAGGCGGGCCTCGCCGCGTGGCTCGAAGCAGGCTGCCACGGCGAGATGGATTATATGGCCAAACATGGGATGAAACGCGCGCGGCCCGCCGAGCTTGTGGCCGGCACGCGACGCGTGATCACCGCACGCATGGCCTATTTGCCCATCGATACGCTCGCGCCGAATGCGGTGGGAAAGACGCGCGAAAGTGCTTCGCAAGCTGGCACCGAGGTTGGCACAGACGTTGCCCACGAGAGCATTCACGCCGATTGGCGGCTGCGCGAGCAAGCGCGTCTTGCCGACCCGCATGCCGCCGTCGTGTCGATCTACGCACGTGGCCGCGACTATCACAAGGTGTTGCGAGCGCGTCTTCAACAGCTTGCCGAACGCATCGAGGCCGAGATCGGCAAATTCGGCTTTCGCGTGTTCACCGACTCCGCGCCGGTGCTCGAAGTCGAACTCGCGCAGAAGGCAGGCGTGGGCTGGCGCGGCAAGCACACGCTGCTCCTGCAGCGCGACGCGGGATCGCTCTTCTTTCTCGGCGAGATCTACGTGGACGTGCCGCTGCCCACCGACGCAGACGACCCTGTCAGCGCCGCGCCCGAAACGCCGGGCGCGCATTGCGGCAGTTGCACGCGCTGCATCGACGCGTGTCCCACGGGTGCGATCACCGGGCCATATCGCGTGGATGCGCGCCGCTGCATTTCCTATCTCACGATCGAGCTCAAGGGCAGTATTCCCCTGGAACTACGCGAGCTGATCGGCAATCGTGTGTATGGCTGCGACGACTGCCAGCTCGTATGCCCCTGGAACAAGTTCGCGCAGGCCGCGCCCGTCGCGGATTTCGACGTGCGTCATGGGCTCGATCGCGCGAGTCTCGTCGACCTGTTTGGCTGGAGCGCGGCGCAGTTCGACGAGCGCATGCAGGGCAGCGCGATCCGGCGCATCGGCTACGAGAGCTGGTCGCGCAATATCGCGGTGGCGATGGGCAATGCGCTGCGCGCGAAGCGTGATGGCATGGACAACGCCGGCGATGCCGCGCGCGCGGCGATCGTGAAGGCGCTGCGCGAGCGCGAGCATGACGAGTCCGCGATCGTGCGCGAGCACGTGCAGTGGGCGCTGGAAGCGGCTTGATGCAAACGGACACCGCAGAGGCTGACATGGACATGAAACCGAACGACGGCGTGCTGGAAATCGCGCGCACAACGCGGCACCATGGCGTGCAACGTTCGCGCACGAAGGAGACGACGATGTTCAACGCAGTGATCGACGCGCCATTCGGCAAGGTCGGCATCCGCACCGTCGGGCAAGCGCTGCGCGAGATCGTCTATCTGCCTACGCACACGGCGAGCGTCGAGCCCGATTGCGAACTCGCCGCGCGCGCGGCTGAGCAGATCGGGCAGTACTTCGAAAACGCCGACGCCGGCTTCGACCTGCCGCTCGCACCGCTTGGCACCGAGTTCCAGCGTCGCGTGTGGGACGGCATCTGCGCCATCGAGGCGGGCGAAGTCCTCACTTACGGCGAACTCGCGAAGCGCATTGGCGGCATGAGCCCGCGCGCCGTGGGGCAGGCGTGCGGCGACAATCCGTTTCCGCTCGTGATTCCGTGCCATCGCGTGGTGTCGGCGAGCGGGCTCGGCGGTTTCGCGCATCACGGCGGCGAGGGCTTCTTTCGCGACGTGAAGCGCTGGCTGCTCGCCCACGAATGCACGTCGAACCGATTTCAACTGCGCTAACACGATGACGACGAATCCGCCGCCGCTTGCCGCAAGCGATGCCTCCGACGACGAGGCGCAGCCGCTCGACCCCGCAGCGGCCGAAGCGCTTGCGTCGAGCCTCACCGCCATCGACACGTTTTGCGACGCGATGTGGCTCGAGCACGGCCTTTCGCGCAACACGCTCGACGCCTACCGGCGCGATTTGCGCCTCTTCGCGCAATGGCTCGCGAGCGAACGCTCGAACGCACTCGACACGACCCACGAAGACGATTTGCTTGCCTACAGCGCGCGCCGCAAGGACGACAAATCCACGTCGGCGAACCGGCGCCTTTCGGTGTTTCGCCGCTATTACGGCTGGGCGCTGCGCGAGCAGCGCGTGCATTCGGACCCGACCGTGCGCATTCGTTCGGCGAAGCAGGCGCCGCGCTTTCCGTCCACGTTGAGCGAGGCGCAGGTCGAGGCGCTGCTAGGCGCGCCCGATGTCGAGACGCCGCTCGGCCTGCGCGATCGCACGATGCTCGAGCTGATGTACGCGAGCGGCCTGCGCGTGACCGAACTCGTCACGCTCAAGACCGTCGAGGTGGGCTTGAACGAAGGCGTCGTGCGCGTGCTCGGCAAGGGCTCGAAGGAGCGGCTCATTCCGTTCGGCGAGGAGGCGCACGCGTGGATCGAGCGCTACCTGCGCGAGGCGCGGCCCGCGTTGCTCGGCGCACGCACGACCGACGCGCTCTTCGTGACCGCGCGCGCCGAAGGCATGACGCGTCAGCAGTTCTGGCACATCATCAAGCGTCACGCGGCGGCGGCGGGCGTGCATGCGCCGCTCTCGCCGCACACGATGCGCCACGCGTTCGCCACGCACCTGCTCAATCACGGCGCCGATCTGCGGGTCGTGCAGCTTCTGCTCGGCCACAGCGACATCTCCACGACGCAGATCTATACGCACGTCGCGCGCGAGCGGTTGCGCCTGCTGCACGCGAAGCATCATCCGCGCGGGTGAGCGTGGCGGGGCGCTTGCGAGCCCTCCGATTACAATGCGTCGATGAGCAAAACGAAACATGTGTCCGAAACGCCCGCCACGCAGGTGCTGCGCCGCGCGGGCGTCACGTTCGGCGAGCATCCCTACGAGTATGTCGAGCACGGCGGCACGGAAGAGTCCGCGCGCCAGCTCGGCGTGGACGAGCATCGCGTCGTCAAGACGCTCGTGATGGAGGACGAGCACGCGAAGCCGCTCATCGTCCTCATGCACGGCGACCGCAAGGTGTCGACGAAGAATCTCGCGCGGCAGATCGGCGCCAAGCGCATCGAGCCGTGCAAGCCCGAAGTCGCGAACCGTCATTCGGGCTATCTGGTGGGCGGCACGTCGCCCTTCGGCACGAAGAAAGCCATGCCCGTGTACGTCGAATCGACCATACTCGAACTCGACGCGATCTGGCTCAATGGAGGCCGTCGCGGGTATCTCGTGAGCCTCGCCCCCGCGGTGCTCACGACGCTCCTGAACGCGAAGCCGGTGCAGTGCGCGAGCGTCGACTAATACGCGGCGTTTGCTGAACGTCTTCGCGGCAGATCCCGTTGCTTCCCTGATTACCCTGGTATGTGTGGGGCGCTCGGGCAGGGCGTGCCCGCGCTTCGGTAGAATGAGCGCCGTCGCGCGTCGCCGGCCGGTCACGGTCCGGCGCGCATCGTTCCATTCCTTCCGGGTTTTGTGCATGTACAACCTGTTCGTCGCCGTTATCGCCTATCTGATCGGCTCGATTTCGTTCGCCGTGATCGTGAGCGCCTTCATGGGCCTCGACGATCCGCGCTCCTACGGCTCGGGCAACCCCGGCGCGACCAACGTGCTGCGCAGCGGCAACAAGAAGGCCGCGATCCTCACGCTGATCGGCGACGCGTTCAAGGGTTGGCTCGCCGTCTGGCTAGTCGCGCACTTCGGCCCGCGCTACGGTCTTGGCGACACTGCTGTCGCGCTCGCCGCGATTGCCGTGTTCCTCGGCCACCTGTATCCCGTGTTCTTCCGCTTCAAGGGCGGCAAGGGCGTTGCCACCGCGGCCGGCGTGCTGCTCGCCGTGAATCCGATCCTCGGCGTCGCCACGCTCGCCACCTGGCTCATCGTTGCATTCTTCACGCGCTACTCGTCGCTCGCGGCGCTGGCGGCCGCCGTGTTCGCGCCGCTTTACTACGTGTTCATGTTCGGCCCGCGCGTCGTCGCGCTCGCCATCCTCGCCATGAGCGTGCTGCTGTTCTGGCGGCATCGCGCGAACATTTCCAAGCTCATCGCGGGCAAGGAGAGCCGTATCGGCGAAAAGAAGGCTGCGGGCGCCGGCAAGTAGGGCGGCGGCAAGCGGGCGAGAATGCCGCGTCCAAATTGTCTGACAATTTCGCTTATCCTCTGGCATCTTCTGATAAGTAAGCGATTCATGGCGCATCTTCTGCGGTTGCGCCCTCAAGAATGCCGTGTGGCTTGCCGTAATCCCTGATAGTTCCAGACCAGGTTTGACGGCTTCCCTCCTTCATTTCCCCACACGGCAATTCCCTCCCATGTTTTCCACCATCCGCGCGCGCATCGTCGCGCTATGCGTCGTCATTGTCGTGGCCGCGCTTGCCGCGAATACGGCGCTCAACTATTTCGTCGCGGACTCGCACAACAAGGATTCGATCGACAGCACGCTCACGGCGCTCGAAGAGAGCCACACGCAAGGCATTGCCGACTGGGTCGCGACGCACACGCGGATGATCGACTCGCTTCAGGACGCCGTGCTCGGAGCCGACCCCGTGCCGGCGCTCAAGCAGATCGCGGCGGCGGGCGGCTTCACGAACGTCTACGTGGGTTATGCCGACCGCACGGCGAAGTTCTCCGACGCAACCGGCATCCCGCCCGACTACGACCCGACCGGGCGCCCCTGGTACAAGCAAGCCGTCGCGGCAGGCAAGGCCGTCGTCACGCCGCCTTACGTGGATGTGGGCACGGGCAAGCTCGTGGTGGCATTCGCGGAGCCGGTGATCCGCGACGGCGCCGTGAAGGGCGTCATCTCCGGCGATGTGGCGATGGACAGCGTGATCGACAACGTCCGCTCGATTCATCCGACGCCCGCGAGCTTCGGCATGCTCGTTGACGCGAGCGGCGCGATCGTTGCGCACCCCGACCCGAAGCTCACGCTCAAGCCCGTATCGGAACTCGCGCCCGAACTGGCCGGCGATCGCCTGAACGCATTGTTCTCGGCCGCTGCACCGTTGAAGGTGGACGTGAACGGCGCCATCAAGCTGATGCGCGCGCAAACGATTCCAGGCACCGACTGGCGCGTGGTCGTCGCCTTCGACCGCGCCGACGCGACGGCGGCCATGCGCTCGCTTCTCACGGCGTCGCTCATCGTGCTCGTGGTGATCGCGGTGGCGGCCGCGGCGATCGTGGCGGCGGCCACGGCCGTGTCGTTCCAGCGCCTCTCGCGCGTGCGCGACGCGATGGACGCGATCAGCGCCGGCGAAGGCGATCTCACGAAGCGCCTGCCTGCCGTGGGCAACGACGAAGTCGCGCAGATCGCGCGTTCGTTCAATGGGTTCATGGACAAGCTGCGCGACGTGATGCGCAACATCCGCGACGCAAGCGAATCGGTGCGCACCGCGAGCGACGAGATCGCCGCGGGCAACGTGGACCTGTCGGGCCGCACGGAATCGGCGGCGGCGAGTCTCGAAGAGACGGCCGCCTCGATGGAGGAAATCACGGCGACGGTCGCGCAGTCGGCGAACGCGGCGCAGCAGGCCGACGTGACGGCGGCAACGGCCTCGCAGGCCGCATCGCGCGGCGGCTCGGTGATTGGCGACGTCGTGCACACGATGGGCGACATCGAGAAGGCGTCCGTGAAGATCGCGGACATCATCGGCGTGATCGACGGCATCGCGTTCCAGACCAACATTCTCGCGTTGAACGCGGCGGTGGAAGCGGCGCGCGCGGGCGAGCAGGGCCGCGGCTTCGCGGTGGTGGCGGGCGAGGTGCGCAGCCTTGCCCAGCGCAGCGCGCAGGCCGCGCGCGAGATCAAGGCGCTGATCGAAGCGACCGTTACCAGCGTGACTTCGGGCTCGCAGCTCGTGCGCCGCGCTGGCTCGACAATGGATGAGATCGTGGCGAATGTCTCGAACGTGACGACGATCATCTCCGAGGTCACCAATGCGGCCGGCGAGCAGACGCGCGGCATCCAGGAAGTGAACCGGGCGGTGAGCCAGCTCGACGAGATGGTTCAGCAGAACGCGGCGCTCGTCGAGCAGTCAACGGCTGCCGCGGCGGCGCTGCGCGGCCAGGCGGCCAGTCTCGCGGATGCGGTGGGACAGTTCAGGCTCGATTGAGGCGGGGACGCACTCGTCGGCCTCAAACGCTCACCAGGATGCGCGAGAAGCCCGTCATTCGTCAACGAGGTGTGATACTGTGCGGATATACAGTTATCCGTCGATTTGACTCCTGCATGCCCCGCTGCACATCTCCCGTTCGAGTTCTTCGATTGCGCATCAAGGACAAGCACGCAAGTGACCTGTCCTTGATGGCGCGCGACGTGAATCTCGTTTGGAATTTCTGCAACGAGCTGTCGATGAAGATTTTTAATCGAGAGCAACGCTTCCCTTCTGGCATCGAGCTTCAGAAATACCTGAACGGGGCCTCAAAGGAAGGCCTAACTGTGGGGTCGGTCGTTTTTCAGCAGGTGGCCGAAGAGTACGCCACACGCCGCAAGCAACACCGCAAGGTCAAGCTGCGCTGGCGTAAGAGTCTAGGTAAGCGACGCAGCCTTGGCTGGATTCCATTCAAGGCGCGTTCGGTCGTCTGGCGCAACGGGCAGGCGCACTTCCAGGGCCTGCATCTAGGTGTCTGGGACAGCTATGGCCTGGGCGGCTATAAGCTCGGCGCCGGCACGATAAGTGAAGACAGCCGCGGACGCTGGTATCTGAACGTGACGGTCAAGGCGAAACCCGTCACTCGATGCGAGTCGACGAAGGGGCTGGGCATTGACCTCGGCCTCGAGACCTTCGCCGGCTTCTCGGACGAGTCGCTTGCGAACGTGGAGGCGCAAAAATTTTACCGCGACCTCGAGCCCGCGCTTGCGAGCGCACAACGTGCGAACAAGAAGGCGCGAGTAAAGGCGATCCATGCCAAGATCGCACACCGCAGGAAAGACTTCCTGCACAAACTGAGCACCCGCCTCGCATGCGAGTACGGTGCAATCTTTGTCGGCAACGTGAACGCGCAAGCCCTTGCAAAAGGCCAGCACAGCAAATCTGTGCTGGACGCAGGCTGGTCGTCGTTCCGGACCATGCTGCAGTACAAGTGCGCTGACGCAGGCGTATGGTTCGATGAGGTCGATGAAGCGTTTTCCTCCCAAACCTGTTCGTGCTGTGGTTCTCGCACGGGGCCGAAAGGTGTCGCAGGGCTTGGAATAAGAGAATGGGAGTGCAGTGGTTGCGGATCAACTCATGATCGCGATCGCAATGCTGCGCGGAACATTCTCGCGGTCGGACGTGACCGTCTAGCTGAAGGAATCCCCGTCCTTTCCGCGTTAGCGGAAGCCGTCGGCTGAGGGCTGGAAGGACGTCAATCGAAGGAGGCAGTCATGAGTAGCGAAAAGCACGCGCAAGGCAGTGCCGCTGGCGACTCGACGTTCGTCTATGTCACGTTCATTCGCACCACGCCGCAAGCGTTGTGGGACGCGCTCACGAGCCGCGAGTTCACCGAGCGCTACTGGTTCGGCATGCATCACGAATGCGACTGGCAAACGGGGTCGTCGTGGTCGCTGCGTTTTGCCGACGGCCGCATCGCCGACTCGGGCGCGGTCATCGAGTCCGATCCTCCGCGCCGGCTCGTGCTGCGCTGGCGCAACATGTTCCTGGCCGAACTCCATGCCGAGGGCGATTCGCTTTGCACGATCGACATCGAGCCCGTTGAACACGCGGTCAAGCTCACGATTACGCACAGCATGGCGCGGCCGGGATCGATCTTCATCGAGAAGGTGTCGGGCGGCTGGCCGCGCATTCTCTCGAATCTCAAGACACTTCTGGAAACCGGCGAGGTGCTCATGCCGCTCGTGGTGACAGCGGACTGAGCGCGAGCAAAAGCGGGGGAGTGCGAAACGAAACGGGGCGGCCTGAGCCGCCCCGCAATGCGATGGACTTGCCGCGTGAGCGCGTCAATCGCGGAAGTTGTTGAAGTCGAGCGGCGTGTCGGTCACGTCCTTGCGCAGCATGGCGATCACGCTTTGCAGGTCGTCGCGCTTCGTGCCGGTCACGCGCACGGCGTCGCCCTGGATACTCGCCTGGACCTTGATCTTGCTGTCCTTCACGAGCCTGACAATCTTCTTCGCGAGGTCGCCCGACACACCCTTCTTCACGGTGATGACCTGCTTGACCTTGTCGCCGCCGATCTTCTCGATCTTGCCGTAGTCGAGGAAGCGCACGTCTACATTGCGCTTGGCCATTTTCGAGACCAGCACGTCTTTCACCTGGCCGAGCTTGAAGTCGTCGTCGGCGAACGCGGTCAGCTCGCGCTCCTTTTGCTCGACGCGCGAATCCGAGCCCTTGAAGTCGAAGCGCGTGGAGATCTCCTTGTTGGATTGCTCGACTGCGTTCTTTACTTCGATCATGTTGGCTTCGCTGACGACGTCAAACGATGGCATTGCTTTCTCCAAAAAGTACGAAATGCGCGGCGGCGCAGGCTACGTGCCCGCGGCCCGCTGCCACATTTTCAGGCAGCAACTCGCGCACTCGCTATAATCACGGACCGACGCCATTCTACCGGCGCTGTCGCGTTTGCCCAAGGCGGCTTGCCGCCGCCCGGTGGCGAGATCCGCGCTAATCCGCGGTGCAAAGTTGTCCGCCGGCGGCTATTTCTGCCTTTCCGGCCTTTTTCCTCTGCTGTCCGTGTTCCGTTCTTCCCCGATGCCCGTCGCCCAATCGCCCGTCACCAAGTCTCCAGTGTGGTTCGCCGCCGGCTTTGCGCTGCGCGCGCACAACACGTTCGGCTTCGACGTGCGTGCGCGCTACGCGTGCCGGGTCGAAAGCGAGGCCGATCTCGCCGCAGCCGTGCGCGATCCGCGTGCGCAAGGTTTGCGCACGCTCGTGCTGGGCGGCGGCAGCAATGTCGTGCTCACGCGCGACTTCGACGGTCTCGTGCTGCTCATGGCGCTGGCCGGCAAGCGCGTTGCCTTTGAGGACGGCCATGCCTGGTACGTGGAAGCGGCCGCGGGCGAGAACTGGCACGATTTCGTGTCCTGGACGCTCGAAGCGGGCATGCCGGGCCTCGAGAATCTGGCGCTGATTCCGGGCACGGTGGGCGCGGCGCCGATTCAGAACATTGGCGCTTACGGGCTCGAAATGGCCGAGCATTGCATCTCGGTGCGGGCCATCGAAATGGCGACGGGGAAAGCCGTGGAGTTCGATGCGGCTGCCTGCCGCTTCGGCTATCGCGACAGCTTCTTCAAGCGCGAAGGGCGCGATCGCTTCGTCATTACCTCGGTCACGTTTCGTCTGCCGAAGGTGTGGCAGGCCAATGCGGGTTATGCCGATCTCGCGCGCGAACTGGCGCAGCACAACGCCGGCGAGGCGCCGCATGCGCGCGCCGTGTTCGACGCCGTGGTCGCGGTGCGGCGCGCGAAGCTGCCTGATCCGCTGCAACTCGGCAATGCGGGCAGTTTCTTCAAGAATCCCGTGATCGAAGCGCAGCAGTTCGATACGCTCGTCGTGCGCGAACCGCAGATTGTTTCGTACCAGCAGGCCGACGGGCGCGTGAAGCTCGCGGCTGGCTGGATGATCGACCGCTGCGGCTGGAAGGGCCGTGCGCTGCGCGCCGCGGCAGTGCATGAGCGCCAGGCGCTCGTGCTCGTGAATCGCGGCGGTGCGACCGGCGCGGACGTTCTCGAACTCGCTGAGGCGATCCAGCGCGATGTGCTCGCGCGCTTTGGCGTAGAGCTGGAGCAGGAACCCATCAGCCTGTAAGGCCGCCTCTCAGGCGCCGCCCGGCGCCTGCCTTCGCATCACCCTCAAACCACCTTGTCCTGGGCCGCGAACACCGGTCCCTGCACGAAGCGCACGTCGTACTGCTGCAACTGCTCGAACTGCGCCGCATCGGTCACGCGGTTGAAAATGAGCGGAATGCGCAGCCGCGCCGCGTAGCTCACTAGCGGCTTCACCATCGAATCGCGCAGCGCGGACGCCGCATCCATCTTCACGAAGTCGGGCCGAGGCGCGTCCGACACCGAAAGAATCTGCCCGGCATTGGGCAGATTGCCCGCCACCTTGAATCCGTATCGCTGATAGCTCTTCGTGAGATAGCCGAGGAACGTGCGGTGCGCGACCGCGGCCGACGGTAGTTCGATCACGATGCGCCCGGGGTTGAGCCCGAACGACACCAGCACGTTCGAAAAATGCCGTCCATGGTCGTACTTCACGCTCTTCAGGAGCCGCTCGTGCACGCGCAGGAAGAGCAGCCCGTGCTGCTGGCCGCCCAGAAAATTGATGGCGTGCAGCGCGCGCACCATGCGGTCGACCGCGACGAGGTCGGGATCGTCGAGCGTGTCGCTGAATGCGTCGCAGGGCGTGAGCTGGCCGTCCTGCTCGCGCAGCGTGACCGCCTGATAGCCGAGTTCGTCGCCAAAGCGCGAGGCCATCGCGAGGTCGGCCGTGAGCGACTGCGCGCCGCTGTGCACGCTGATGTCGTAAATCGGCTCATAGGCGCTCAATAGCTCCACGCCGCGCCGCCGCGCCACGGCCTCTTTGGCGTGCGCGCCAGTGCCCATCGCCAGATGCTCGCCGAGAAACGGATGGTCGGCGGCGCGGGCAACAAGCTCGGGAATGGTGGGAGCGATCATGGTGATGTAGCGGAGAGCGGTCGAGCCCGACACGGGGTCGCATGACCCGATGGTAGCAGCCCGCAGCCGCGCCGGATGGACTGTTTGGTCATAACGTTATCGACTATTTACACGGGTTCTGGAGCGCTCTACACGCGTTCTGGGGCTCTCCGTCGATCCTTCAGGGTATACACGTAATTTCACTAAACGTAATTCGTTTTACCATCCGTAAATCGCGTGACCTCATGTCACGGCCCGAGAACGTGGAGAGACAGCAATGAACGCACCTTTGCGGCACCCAACCGAAGTCCAGCACGGCTACATGAGCGGCTTCGCCAACGAATTCGCGACCGAGGCGCTGGCGGGCGCGCTGCCCGAAGGCCAGAACTCGCCGCAGCGCTGCGCCTATGGCCTGTACGCCGAGCAGCTCTCGGGCACCGCGTTCACCGCGCCGCGCTCGCACAACCGCCGCACGTGGCTCTACCGGATCCGTCCGGGCGCGGTGCATCAGCCATTCACGGCGGTCGCCTCGCGTTTGAGCGTGAACGGGGCGCCGCGCCTCGTCGCCGATTTCGGCGATGTGCCGCCCACGCCGCCCAACCAGCTGCGCTGGGACGCGCTGCCCATGCCCACGGAGCCCACGGATTTCATCGACGGCTGGGTGACGATGTCGGGCAACGGCTCGGCGGCCTCGATGAGCGGCTGCGCGATCCACCTGTACGCGGCGAACCGGTCGATGGTGGACCGCTTTTTCTACAACACCGATGGCGAGCTGCTGATCGTCCCGCAGCAAGGGCGCCTTGTCATCCGCACGGAGATGGGTCGCCTCGACGTCGAGCCGTTCGAGATCGTCGTGATCCCGCGCGGCGTGCGCTTCACGGTCGATCTGCCCGATGGCGAAGCGCGCGGCTATATCTGCGAGAACTTCGGCGCGCTGCTGCGTTTGCCGGATCTCGGCGTGATCGGCTCGAACGGCCTCGCGAATCCGCGCGACTTCCTCACGCCCGTCGCCGCGTATGAAGACCGTGAAGGCGATTTCGAGCTCGTCACAAAGCTCAACGGCCAGCTTTGGCGCGCCGACATCGGCCACTCGCCGCTCGACGTGGTGGCGTGGCACGGCAACTACGCGCCCTACAAGTACGATCTGCGCCGCTTCAACACCATTGGCTCGATCAGCTACGACCATCCGGATCCTTCGATCTTCCTCGTGCTGCACGCACCCACGGACACGCCGGGCGTCGACTCGATCGACTTCGTGATCTTCCCGCCGCGCTGGCTCGCGGCCGAGAACACGTTCCGCCCGCCCTGGTATCACCGCAATGTGGCGAGCGAATTCATGGGCCTCGTGCACGGCGTGTACGACGCCAAGGCCGAAGGCTTCGTGCCGGGCGGCGCGAGCCTGCACAACTGCATGTCGGGTCATGGCCCGGATGCCGAGACCTTCGAAAAAGCCTCGAACTCCGACACGACGAAACCGCACAAGGTCGGCGACACGATGGCCTTCATGTTCGAAACCCGCACGCTGATCCGCCCGACGCGCTACGCGCTCGAAACGAGCCAGCTGCAGGCGCATTACTTCGAATGCTGGCAAGGCCTCACGAAACACTTCAATCCGGAACCGCAATGAACAGCACCATGACTGACGAACTCAAGGCGACGCTCGACCCCAAGCGCAAGAGCTGGATCGAGCGCGCGAACGACGCGCAGTGCGATTTCCCGATCCAGAACCTGCCGTTCGGCGTGTTCAGCGACGCCGCCAATGCAAAGGCGCGCGTGGGTGTGGCGATCGGCGATCTCGTGGCCGACCTTGCGGTGCTGCACGAAACCGGCCTGCTGCGTTTGCCCGCGAGCGCGCAGCAGGACGTGTTTGCGCGTGCCTCACTGAACGATTTCATCGCGCTTGGCCGCGATACGTGGCGCAGCGTGCGAGTGCAGCTTTCGTCGCTGCTCGCGCGCGAAACGGCCACGCTGCGCGACGACGCGGCACTGCGCCAGCGCGCGTTCGTCAAGCTCGCCGATGCGAAACTGCATCTGCCCGTGCAGATTCCGGGCTACACCGACTTCTATTCGTCGAAGGAACACGCGACGAATGTCGGCTCGATGTTTCGCGATCCGAAGAATGCGCTGCTGCCGAACTGGTCCGAGATGCCGATCGGCTATAACGGCCGCGCGTCGTCGGTGGTGGTGAGCGGCACGCCGGTGCGCCGCCCGAACGGCCAGTTGAAGCTGCCCGATCAGGAGCGTCCGGTGTTCGGCGCCTGCCGCAAGCTCGATATCGAACTGGAGACGGGCTTCATCGTCGGGCGCGGCAATGCGCTTGGCGAGCCGATCGCGTGCGAAGACGCCGAGGACCACATCTTCGGCATGGTGCTGCTCAACGACTGGAGCGCGCGCGACATCCAGCAATGGGAATACGTGCCGCTCGGGCCGTTCAACGCGAAGACCTTCGCGTCCACGATTTCGCCGTGGGTCGTGACGCTCGACGCGTTGGAGCCGTTCCGCGTCGCGCAGCCGGTGCAGGAACCGCAGCCGCTCGAATATCTGCGCCACGAAGGCGACCACGCCTTCGACATTTCGCTGGAAGTGCTGATGCGCCCCGAAGGCGTTCAAGAGGCCACGACCATCGCGCGCACGAATTTCCGCCACATGTACTGGTCGATGGCGCAGCAACTCGCGCATCACACCGTGGCAGGCTGCAACACGCGCGTGGGCGACCTGATGGGTTCGGGCACGATCTCGGGTCCGACGCCGGACTCGTTCGGCAGCCTGCTCGAACTCACGTGGAACGCGAAGAATCCGCTCGAACTGAAGAGCGGCGGCACGCGGGGCTTCATCGAAGACGGCGACGAACTGACGCTCGCGGGCTGGTGCCAGGGCGACGGCTATCGCGTGGGCTTCGGCGCCTGCGTTGGCAAGATCCTGCCGGCGCTGAAGTAAAGACGCTTTAGTCTGAAACGCAAAAACGGCCGATGCGCTTTGAAGGCGCATCGGCCGTATTTTTTTGTTCGCGCTCGCGTTATGCGCGCGCTTGCGCAAGGCCTCGCGAGCGCTCCCAGCGCAGCGCGCCGAGAAACACCAGCGCGCCCGCGAACAATACCCATAGCATCGCGTCGTGGCCCGCGTGCTCCATCAGCGCGCCCGTGATAATCGGCCCGCCGAAGCTCGCCGCGCTCCATGCCGCGCTCACGAGGGCGCTTGCGGAAACGAGCGCGACGCCCGAGAAACGCTCGCCGCACGCAACGATGGCAAGCGTATAAATGGAGCCCGCCGCCGCGCCCAGCACGAAGAGGAGCGGCCAGCGCAGCCAGGGCGTATCGACCACGAAGGGCAGAAGCGGCAACAGCACCGCGACGATTACGCCCATGAGCGCATGCACGCGCTCGCGGCCCAGGCGATCGGCGAGCCAGCCGATGGGGAACTGCATGATCGTGTCGCCGAGCAGCACGACCGAGGCGAACAGCACGGCCACCTCGGTGTTGATGCCGTGCCCCATTGCGAGGAGCGGCAACAGCGATAGCGCGAGCGTGTCGAACAGCGCGAAAAAGCCGGTGGCGACGATCAGCGCGGGCATTTTCGGCATTACGTGGCGCCAGCTTCCGTGCGGCTCGTGCATGTCGGTTGGCTGCGGGTTCGAGCGGATCGCCGCGAGCATCGGCAGCGCGATGAGGAAGATCGCGCCGCAGATCGCGAAGCGCCACGCCGTGTAGTCCGCGATCTGGCTCACGAGCACCGGGCCCGACATCTGGAACAGCGTGAACGTGGTCGCGTAGATGCCCACCACGCGGCCGCGATTCGAGTCGTCGGCAAGTTCGTTGACCCACGCTTCGCCGATCGTGAAGAGCAGCATGAGCGCCGCGCCGCAGAGCATGCGCAGGAGCGCCCAGAGCCACAGGTTGCCGCTCGCCTGCATGAGCGCCGTCGCAACGGCCACGGTCAGCACCGAGCCGACGATCACCTGGCGTGAGCCGAAGCGCGTGGAGATCCACGCCGTGAACGGCACGACGGCGAGGCCCCCCAGCGCCTGGGCGGCCGTGAGCAGGCCGACGATGGCGGTGCCGTAACCGGCGTCGGTAAGGGCGAGGGCGGTGAGCGGAAGCGTCGCGCCGGAGCCTAAGCCGACCACGGCCACGCTCAGGATCAGCGCGAGAAAGTCGCGGGTGAGGACGGTTTTCATCGGGCGAGATGCTACTACGTGCGCGCGAAAATCGCGGCGCCGGCGTGCCTCAGGTTGAGCACGCGCGCTTCAACGCAACTCAATGCCATGAGCGCTTGCCCATGCCCGCATCGAAAAAAGGCATCACGCGCAGGAGGTCGGCCCCGAAACCGCCACGCGCCGGCGCGCGCGCCGGTCGATCTGCGCCGAAACCAGCGTGAGCGCGAGCGCCGCGAATGCAGTGGCCACGCCCACCCACGGCAACGCCGTGAGCGGCGCACCCGCGCTGATCGCGACGCCGCCGATCCACGCGCCGCCCGCATTGCCGAGATTGAACGCGCCCTGGTTGAGCGTGGAGGCGAGGTTGGGCGCGTCGCTCGCGCGGTTGACGATCAGCATCTGCAGCGGCGGCACGATCGCGAACGCGAGAATGCCCCACACGAAGATCGTCGCCATGGCCGCAATCTGGTCGTGCATGGTCAGCGAGAACACGGCGAGCACCACGGCGATCATGGCGAGGAACGTGAGGAGCGAGCGCATCAGCTTCCAGTCGGCGAGCTTGCCGCCCAGCGTGCTGCCCACTGTGAGGCCGAGGCCGAACAGCAGCAGCACGAATGTGACTTCATGCGGCGAGAAACCCGTCACGTCTTCGAGAATCGGCGTGATGTAGGTGAAGACCGCAAAGAGGCTGGCCGAGGCGAGCACGCTCATGCCGAGCACCATGAGCACTTGCGGATTCTTCAGCACGCCGAACTCATGCACGAGGCTCGCCTTCTGCATTTCGATCTTCGCGGGCAGGCACACCTGCAGCGCCGCCGCCGCGAGAATGCCGATGGCCGTCACGGCCCAGAACGTGGTGCGCCAGCCGGCGATCTGGCCGAGCGCCGTGCCGAGCGGCACGCCGAGCACGTTGGCGAGCGTCAGGCCCGTGAACATAAGCGCGATGGCCTGGGCGCGGCGATTCGGCGCGACGAGACCGGCGGCGACCACCGAGCCGATGCCGAAGAACGCGCCGTGACAGAACGCGGTGACGATGCGCGCGGCCATCAGGATCGAATAGTTCGGGGCGAGCGCACACAACAGGTTGCCGACGATGAAGATGCCGATCAGGCGCATGAGCGCCTGCTTGCGCGGCACGTTGGCAATGGCGATGGCGACGATGGGCGCACCGATCGTCACACCGAGCGCGTAGGCCGAGACGAGCATGCCCGCCGCCGGGATCGAGACGCTCAGGTCGCGTGCGACGTCGGGCAAGAGGCCCATGATGACGAATTCGGTGGTACCGATACCAAAGGCGGCAACGGCAAGGGCGAGCAGAGGCAAGGGCATGGCGTGGTGTGGCGAGTAATCGGCGCAGTTCGGCGACGGGCTTAAGCCCAAAGCCGTTTTATTTAAGTCAACGCGGAATTGTACTGAAACCCGACACAACGCATACGGCACGCTTTTCAGTGCTGTTGGGAAAACAACAGCTTGTTTCCCCGACCCTCGTTCAACGTTCGTTCACATTTCTTGACGATTTCTACAGGTTACGTGCATGGCGCAATGCGCTCGTGCGCAGCACGATACCCAGACGATTCCGTGAGCGAAACAGTCCGCCATCCGGCCCGCCCGCCGCGTCGCCCGTCCCGCGCATGACGGAACCGAACATGCGCAACCTCCTGGAGCGATGACATGAAGACGATGAACACAGTACGCATCGCGGTGGCCGCAGCGGCCGCCTTGTTCGCAGGTAGCGCGCTGGCGCAAACGCAGAGCGACGACCAGACACAACAGGCCGCCACGCCGCCGGTGGCGCAGGACGTGGGTGGCTCGCCGATGTCGACGAGCGCTTCGGGCGCGCCGATGCGGATCACGCACGCGCAGGTCTATCAGGACCTGGTGCGCTCACAGCAATCGGGTCAGCAGAAGGCTCTGAGCGAAGGGCTCTACCACGGCAACTGAGCAGACAAGGGAGACCGACGTATCAGGACGGCGACGCGACGCGCTCTCGCGATACGCGCCAACCGCTCAGCGTGTCGGGCCGCCGCCTATATGTTTTTCGATGAGCCGCATGCGTCCCGTCGGACGCCAGGGCGCGAACCACGGATTCGTGCGCAACTCGCATAGCCGCGAACTGCGCTCGGCGAGCGCTGTTTCTAGCCAGCGGAACATTTCGTCGGGCTGCGCGAGCCGCGCATAGGCCTCGGCGATGAGTAACGGCGAGGTGTAGCGGGCCCGGCGCCGCGCGAGCAGATCTTCCAGATACCAGCGCAGCACCGCGTCATAGCCGCCCGTTTCCCAGCGGGCGCGAATGATGGCCGCGCGCGCTTGCTGATTGCAGTGCTCGAGCGCCTCCACGGTGGCGTCCACGGCCTGCGGGTACAGCTTCTTCACTTCGAACGCGGTAGCGAGCAGCTGATACACGAGCGGCGGATGGTCCATGTGCCCCGGCGCGAGATATTCGCTCACGACTTCCGCATGCCTGCCCGACATCACCATGCCGAACGCGCGCGACCCCTGGAACGCCAGCGGATCGATGCGCTCGGCGCGCTCCATCGCGGCGTCGCCCTCCGCGCGGCGTCCTGCCGCCACGAGCATGCGCGCATAGAGCCTGTGCGCCTCCGGGTAACTCGGATTGCGCCGTAGCGCGTCCTTGAAGCCCGCCTCGGCCTGGTCCCAGTCCCAGTCGTAGAAGTAGCGTACGGCCGAGAGCGCGTGATGCGCCTCGGGCAGGTCCGGGTCGAGTTCGAGCGCGCTTTCGGCGAGCGAGCGCGCGATCGGCCAGCCATCGTCGGGTGCGACGAAGCCATGCACCACTGTGGATCCGTAGTAGTTCGAAAGGCCCGTATAGCCGAGCGCGTAACTCGGATCGTGCTCGAGCGCGGACTCGAAGTAGGTTCGGCTGCGCACGAAGTCTTCGCCGTCGATGCCGTGGTGCGCGCAAAAGCCCGCTTCGAAATGCACGCGGCGATACCAGAAGAAACGCCCGCGCACATACGCATCGTGCGCGGCGGGATCGACGGGCAGGCGCCGCTCGAGGCGCGTGCGCTGCTGCTCGGAAAGCGTGGATGCCAGGTTCTCGGCGAGCGCCGCGACCGCTTCCTTGAGGATGTCGAGCGCGCCTTGCGTGGCGCTCTCGTGTGCGCGGCTCCAGATCTGCGCTTCATCGGCGCAGCGGATCAGCCGCGTGAGAATGCGCGTTTGCTGCCCCGCGCGCGTGAGCGAGCCTTCGAGCACGTAGTCGAGCTTCAGCTCGCGTGCGATCTCGCCGATGCTCTGTTGCGTCGCGCGGTAACGCGCCGCCGTGGTGCGCGCGATCGTGAGCAGGCGCTCCGGATTGAGCGCGCCGAGCGTAACCGAGATCTCGTCGGCGAGCGCGCTGCACAGGCACTCCTGGCTCGCGTCGCCCGTGTGGTTGGCGAACGGCAGCACCAGCATGCGCACGGCGGGCGGCGTCTGCTCGCTCTCGCGCGGCGCGTGCGAGTCGCGCGCGGCAGCCGACGCACCGTGAACCTCGGACGACTCGGGCAGGATGCCGTCGAAGCGATAGCCCTTGCCCTTCACCGTGATGAGGTGACGCGGATTGGCGGGGTCGTCGGCGAGCGCGATGCGGATCTTGCGGATCGCCGTGTTCAGGCCGTTGTCGGTGTCGCGAAAGGGGCTGCCGGCCCACAGCCGGTCGACGATGTCCGCGCGCGAGATCAGCTCGCCGCGGCGCGAGGCGAGCAGGATCAGAAGATCCATGGGCAACCGCTCCAGCCGGACCGCCGTACCTTCTCGGCGCAACTGGTACCGCTCGACGTCGAGTTCGAAGTCCGCGAAGCGGATGATTCGATCCGTCGGCATGAGATCTCTCCCGTGATGCGGCATCAGGGAAGGGGGCGCCGGGGCGGTTCGTCTGAAGATTGCCGTTAGACGCAGGCGTACTCAGCGTCATGACAAATGGCGGCAGAGGCGGGGGCAGCGGCGCGGATCAATTTCAATGTAGTGGGTCGCGCGCGCGCCTTCAAGATCAATGGTCTACGGATCGAGCGGTGCACCATGACGGCCCGCGCCGGCCGCGAAGCGCGCGGCGAGCGCGAGCCCTTCGTCGAGCACTGCGCGATAGCCGAGCGCACCTTCGCGGCGCAACGCCTCGGCCGTGTCGAGCAGCATGCTGTGTTCGAGCGCGGAGCGGCGGTCCGCGAGCAACGCCGCTTGCGGAAGCGCTGCCAGTTGCGCGGCGAGTCGCTCTGCGGCCTCGCGCGCGCCGCCTTTCGCGACCACGCGATTGGCGAGGCCGAACGCGAGCGCTTCCTGCGCATCGACGGCGCGCCCCGTGAGGATCAGATCGAGTGCGCGCGAAAGGCCGATCAAACGCGGCAGGCGTACCGTGCCGCCGTCGATGAGCGGCACGCCCACGCGGCGGCAGAACACGCCGAGCACCGCATCTTCTTCGACCACGCGCAGGTCGCACAGCAGTGCGAGTTCGAGGCCGCCGGCAACGGCGTAGCCGGAAATCGCCGCGATCACCGGCTTGCTGAGCGACATGCGCGTGGGGCCGAGCGGACCCGGGCCGCTGCCGTCGGCGTGGATTTCGTTGCGGCGTTCGGGGTCGGCGAGCGCGGTGAGATCCGCGCCCGCGCAGAACGTGCCGCCCGCGCCGTACAGCACGCCCGCGAGCCATGCGGGATTCTCTTCGAAGCGCGTAAAGGCGGCGGCGAGTGCGTTCGCAACGGGCCTGTCGATGGCGTTGCGCTGCGCCGGGCGATCGAGCACGAGAATTGCTACACGTTCTTGCGCTTCGATGCGCACGTGCTCGCCGAAGGTTTCGATGGTCATGTTCGTGTCCTCGATGCACCGCGCATTCGTCATAAAAATTTAATGGTCTATCCGTAGCTTAGGCCGGTTTCAATTCCTGAACTACGTTTGCCCCCAACGCACGCATGCAATCGACGTCCATGTCCAGCACCATCTCCGTTTCGGATTCCTCGCCGTATCCCGCCTGTGGACCTTTCTGGACCGTCCCGTTGCCCGACCACGACGCGTATGACCACGTGCGCTTCAAGCGCGTGTTCACGACCGACGGCACGCGCCATGTCGTCGTGATCGTCGATCTGCACAAGCTGCTCCTGTGCGCCGGCCGCGACGACACCGACTACGTGCTCAAGCCCGTCGACGACTGGCATAGCGGCAAGGTGCGCGGCATCCGCGAGTTTCTCGATCCCGAGAACGAGCGCGTGCCGCAAATGCCGTACGTGACGATCAGCAAGCGCCGCGCGGCGGGGGTGGCCGGCTGGTTCGGTCTCGCGCACGAGGGCGTGGTGGCGTTTCGCAATGGCCAGCATCGCGCGCGCTACCTCGCGTGGGCGGGGGCATTGTGGCTGCCGGTGGAAGTGCACGAGCGCGAAGCGGCATTGCTGCGCGAATTATGCGGCGCGGGCGACCTGGGTCTGCTGGTTCCCGTGGACGGCAACTCGCCCCGATTGTGATGTGCCGCCGCGCGCGAACGGCATGTTCACAAACAGCGCGTTTGCAAGCGGCATGTTTTCGATCACATGTTTTCAAACGACGGGGCGCCCACGACGCGCGCCCCGTTGCGTGCTCACGCCACGCTTAGCGGCCGGGCAGGCGCGCCAGCGGAACTCGCCGGCAATGACGCTGAGTTCGTCGCTGGCGACGCGTTGTGCGCATGTTCGAAATGCTCCACCGTGTAGTCGACGAAGCGGCGCGTCTTCGCGGGCAGATACTGGCGGCTCGGATAGACGATGGACATGCGCGCGTCGGGGTCGTCGATATCGTAGTCGGGTAACAGCCGCCGCAGCGTGCCCGCGTTGAAATCGTCGGCGACGAGCGGCGCGGGCACGATCGCCACGCCCATGCCGGCCAGCGCCGCGAGCCGCACCATCAGCATGTTGTTGACGGCGTAGCCGGGCTGCAGCGTGATTGGTTGGGCGCGCTCGCCGGGCTTCGCGAACTGCCACGTCGCGCTGCGCTCCTCGGGAGGCAGCGCCACCGCCGCGCACTGTGCGAGCTGCTCGGGCGTATGCGGCTCGCCGTGCTCGGCGAGCCATGCGGGAGACGCGCAGGGCACGAACGTCGTGGTGCCGAGCGCACGCTCCACGCACTCGCCGTTGCGTGCGGGCGTGGCGCCGACGATGCCCACGTCGAAGCCGTCTTCCGCGAGATCCACGGGCCGCTCGGCGAGCGTGAGGCGCACGTTCACGCGCGGATACAGACGCCGGTAACCGTCGATGAGCGGCGTGAGCGTGGCGAGCGAGAGCGCGCCCGCGGCCACTACGCGAAGCGTGCCGCTCGGCTCGCTTTCCGTGTGCGCGAGCGAGCGCTCCAGATGATCGAGTTCCTCGAGCACGCAACGACAGCCCTCGAGATAACGCAGGCCTGCCTCGGTAAGCGCGAGATTGCGCGTAGTGCGATTGATGAGGCGTGTATTCAGGTGTGCCTCGAGCATCGCGACGGAGCGCGTGACGAGTGCGTTGGAGACGTCGAGCTGCTGCGCGGCGCGACGAAAGCTCTCGGTTTCCGCAACCCTGACGAAGACGCGCATGGCGTGAATCTGGTTCATGTGTAGCCTCGTATGCTCGATGCATGGACCGGTTGAGGGGCACTGCGACTGCTGGCGAAGTTGACGAGCGAAGCGGCTTGCTGTGTTGTTCTGGACGATATGTGTCGAATGGACGATTACGGCAATCTAACAAAAATAATATTGACAGTCCGTGAGAATTACAATATCTATCTCAACACACGGCAGCATTTCTTACTTGTAAAAGATCCAATACTCAACTGGCATGTATTGAGTGAGGAATGTGTTGTGCGTTTTTGTCACTATCGATTGTTTGTGCATTGCGGATAACGTGTTTGCGGAGTTCATGCGGGCGCGGACGCCCGCATTGCATGACAGATTCACGCAGGATTTCCCTTTGTCTGTAGGGCGTTGCAAGCCATTGCGGTCTGTGAATTCATCGTAATTCACAAGCCGGGAATAAGCGCGCATTGATTTTTCTGCTGCGTGAAAGAATTGTTGCACGTGGGGAAAATAACGACCTGCATCGGCATTGCATGTTATTTAATGTGCATTCGCGCTCCTTTTCGAGCATGCTTTCGGGCTAACTAAAACGTAAATCGGCAGACCAGACATGATCGTCGAATTGCTGAAGTCGCAACCCGAGATTGCCCTGTTCGTGAGCCTCGCGCTCGGTTATCTGATCGGTTCTATCCGCTTCGGGCCAATCTCTCTCGGCGGCGTGTGCGGCACGCTGATCGTCGCGCTCGTGCTCGGGCAAACCGGCGCGCGCATCTCGCCGGACCTCAAGAACATCGCCTTTGCACTCTTCATCTTCGCGCTCGGCTTCACGGGCGGTCCGCAGTTTTTCGCGAACGTCGGGCGCGGCTGGCGCTACGGTCTCCTGTCGATCGTCGAGATCGTCTCGGTCATGACGCTCATCATGATCGCCGTCGTGGTGATGAAGCTCGATGCGGGCACCGCGGCCGGCCTGCTCGCGGGAGCGGCCACCGAATCGGCTGTGATCGGCACGGCTTCCGAAGCGATCACGAGGCTCGGACTGACCAATGCCCAGGTCAGCACGCTGCAGGCGCACATCGTGACCGCGTACAGCGTGAGCTACCTCTTTGGCCTCATCACCATCGTGCTCTTCACTAGCCAGATTGCACCGCTCATCCTGCGCGTGAATCTGCGTGAAGAGGCCGCGCGCCTGTATCGCAAGCTCGGCGGCGACGGCGCGCTCGACGAAGGGCAGCGGCTCGCGCTGCCACCGCTCGTTGGTCGCGCGTTCAAGGTGGGCCCCGCGGCCGGCACCGCTGTCGCGGCCTTCGAGGCGCGCTTTGGCAACAACGTCACAATCGAGCACGTGCTGCGCGACGGACGCCAGCTCGACGCCACCGCGCAGTCGGTGCTGCAGGCGGGCGACATCGTGCTGATTGCGGGGCGCCGCGAAGCGGTGATCGAAGCCGCAGGCAGTCTGGGCGAAGAGCTGCCCGGCGAGGGCTTGTTCAAGCTGCTTGCGAAACGCGTGGATGTGATGGTTACGCAGCGCGACGTCAACGGCCTCACGCTCGCGCAAATGCGCGAGCGCGCCTCGCCGGAAGCGGGCCGCGGCATCTACGTGGGCGCGATCACGCGGCTCGACACCACGGTGCCCGCGTTGCCCGGCACGGTCGTGCATCGCGGCGACGTGCTCACGCTGGTCGGCACGCCCAGCGACGTGGCGCGCGGCGCGAAGCGCCTTGGCTACGTGATCCAGCAGACCCAGAAAACCGACTTCGTCTATCTGGGCCTGGGCGTGCTGGTCGGCATGATGATCGGGCGTTTCGGCGTGAACGTGGGCGGCGTCACGCTCGTGCTCGGCACGGGTGGCGGGTGCCTGCTCTCGGGCCTCTTCTTCGGCTGGCTGCGTTCGCATTTTCCCGTGGTGGGTTCGCTGCCCTCGGCCGCCGCGCAGGTGCTCAAGGACTTCGGCCTTGCCACCTTCATTGCGGCCGTGGGGCTCTCCGCCGGCCCCGACGCCATCAAGCTCGTGCGCGAGTACGGTCTCGCGCTGCCGCTTGCCGGCATCCTGATGGTGCTGATTCCCGGGCTCCTCTCACTCTGGATCGGGCACATGTTCCTCAAACTCGAAGCGCCGATGCTGCTCGGTGCGATTGCAGGTCAGCAGTGCAGCACGCCGGCGATCAGTGCGCTCGTTGGCGTAGCAGGCAATTCGACTCCCGTGATCGGCTACACGATCACCTACGCGCTGTCGAACATCCTCTTGCCGCTCATGGGCCCCGTGGTGGTGGGGCTCGCGGCGAAGTTCGGTTGAGCAGCAATGGATGGATCTTTCCTAAAGCGAGGACACGATGGAATGGCTACATGACATCTTTCACAAATCACCGGAAATCGCGCTATTTCTCTCTCTGGCCATTGGCTACTGGGTTGGCCAGATCAATTTCGGCAAGTTCCAGTTAGGCGGCGTGGGCGGCTCGCTGCTCGCGGCCGTCGTCGTAAGCCAGGTGGGAGTGACCGTCGACAACGGCGTGAAGTCGGTGATGTTCGCCGTCTTCATCTATGCCGTGGGCTACGACTCCGGTCCGGGCTTCTTCAACTCCCTCAACCGCAAGACGTTGCGCGAGATCGCCATGGCGGTGTTCATGGCGCTGGCGGGTCTTGCCACTGTGATCGTCTGCGCGAAGCTCTTTCACCTAAACAAGGGTCTCGCCGCCGGCCTCGCCGCGGGCGGCATGACGCAGTCTGCCATCATCGGCACGGCCGGCGACGCCATCGCACGTCTGGGCCTCCCGGCCGACCAGGTCAAGGCCATGCAGGCCGACGTCGCGATCGGCTACGCCGTCACCTACGTGTTCGGCTCGCTCGGCGCGATCATCGTCTGCGTGAACATCCTGCCGAAGTTCATGGGCCGAAGCCTCAAGGACGCCTCCGCGGACGCCGAGCGCGAAATGTCGGGCGGCAACGCCGCCTCGGGGCCGGGCCAGATCACGGCGCTGCCTGAACTGTTCGGGCGCGTGTTCCGCGTCGAGGCAGGCGCGGGCAAGACCGTCAAGCAGATCGAAGTGGCCGAGAGCGACTTCGTCGCGGTCGAGAAGATCCGCCGCGCGGGCAAGCTGCTCGACGCCACGCCCGACTTCGTGCTGAGCCGCGACGACCTCGTGCTGGTGGTGGGCCGCCGCGAGCAGATGGTCGAAGTGGGCGCGCTGATCGGACCGGAAGTGCCGGATTCGGGTGGCATGAGCCTCGTGATGCAAACGCGCCAGCTCGTGTTCACGAAGAAGGGCATGAACCATACGACGATTGCGGAAGTGCGCCAGAACGTGGACCGCGATCTGCGCCATGGCGTGTACATCGAGAAGATCGAACGTGTGGGCCAGCCCGTGCCGCTTCTGCCGCAAACGCAGCTCGAGCACGGCGATGTGGTGACGATCTACGGCACGGCAACGGACACGAAGCGCGCCGTTCAGGCTGCCGGCTATGAACTCGCATACAGCAACAAGACCGACTTCATCTACATGGGCGTGGGCCTCGTGCTCGGCTTGCTGGCTGGCCTGATCGTAGTGAACGTGGCCGGCATTCCGCTCACGCTCGGCTCCGGCGGCGGCTGTCTGCTCGCGGGTCTCGTGTTCGGCTGGATGCGCGGCAAGCACCCCATGTATGGCGTGATGCCGCCCGCGGCTTCGCAACTGCTCAAAGATTTCGGTCTTGCGGCGTTCGTCGCCGTGGTGGGGCTGAACTCGGGCCTGCAAGCCGTCGTGACGATCAAGCAAAGCGGCCTCACCATTTTCCTGCTCGGCGCGGTGGTGACGCTTGTCCCGCTCTTTCTCACGATGCTGTTCGGCCGTTACGTGCTCAAGTACAACAACGCCGCCATTCTGGCGGGCGCGCTGTCCGGCGCGCGCAGCGCGAACCCGGCCTTCGGCGGCATTCTCGACAAGGCGGAAAGCGCGGTGCCCACCGTGCCGTTCGCCATTACCTACGCGATCGCGAACGTGCTGCTCACGCTGCTCGGGCCGCTCGTCGTCGGTCTTGCATGACATGAACCCAACGCGTGCCGTGCAAGGAAGCAAAAAGCGCGCGGCACACGCAACGTCTTCCAATGGAGAACACCATGGCAACGAAAGCGAAGGCTAGTGGCGCAAAAGAAAAGTCGGGTCTCGATGCACTGAGCCCGTTCGAACTGAAGGACGAACTGATCAAGGCGGCCGGCGGCGGCGCGACCTCGCGCCCGGCCAACCTTGCGATGCTCAACGCGGGCCGCGGCAACCCCAACTTCCTCGCCACGATTCCGCGCCACGGCTTCTGGCAACTGGGCCTATTCGCCATGCGCGAGTCGGAGCGCTCGTTCGCCTACATGCCCGAAGGCGTGGGCGGCTTCCCGCAGCGCGAAGGCATTGTCGAGCGCTTCGACCTGTTCGTGCGCGAGAACAAGGGGCAGCCTGGCATCAAGTTCCTCGCGGGCGCGGTGTCGTACGTGCGCGACCAGTTGGGGCTTTCGGCGGGCGACTTCCTGTATGAGATGTGCGAAGGCATTCTCGCCTGCAACTACCCGGTGCCGGACCGCATGCTCAAGCTTTCGGAGATCATCGTCGGCCAGTACCTGCGCCGCGAGATGATCGGCAAGCATCCGTTCGTCGGCGAGTTCGACGTGTTTGCGGTCGAAGGCGGCACCGCGGCCATGACGTACATCTTCAACACGATGCGCGAGAACTTCCTGATCAAGGCGGGCGACACCATCGCGCTCGGCATGCCGATCTTCACGCCCTACATCGAGATTCCGGAACTCAACGACTACCAGCTCAACGTGGTGCACCTGAACGCCACGGTAGAGAACAACTGGCAGTACTCAAAGAAGGAACTCGACAAGCTGCGCGACCCGAAGGTCAAGGCGTTCTTTCTCGTGAACCCGAGCAACCCGCCTTCGGTGAAGATCGACGACGCGAGCCTCGAATACATCGCCGAGATTATTAAGGAACGTCCGGACCTCATCCTGCTGACCGACGACGTGTACGGCACCTTCGCCGACAACTTCGTCTCGCTCTTCGCGCTCGCGCCGAAGAACACGATCCTCGTGTACTCCTACTCGAAGTACTTCGGCGCGACGGGCTGGCGTCTCGGCGCAATCGCAACGCATCGCGACAACGTGCTCGACCATGCACTCGCCAAGCTTCCGAAGGACGAGAAGAAGGAACTCCACAAGCGCTACGAGTCGATCACGACGGAGCCGGACAAGCTCAAGTTCATCGACCGCCTGGTGGCCGACAGCCGCACCGTCGCGCTGAACCACACTGCCGGCCTTTCCACGCCGCAGCAGGTGCAGATGGTGATGTTCTCGCTGTTCTCGCTCATGGACACGCCCGACGCGTACAAGAACGCGCTCAAGCGCCTCATTCGCAACCGCAAGCGCGCGCTCTTCGAGGAAATGGGTGTGCCTTACGCTGAAGGCGATCCGAACCAGGTCGACTACTACACGATCCTCGACATGGAGTACATGGGCGAGAAGCGCTTCGGGCGTGAGTTCGTCGACTGGTTGCTCAAGCAGGTCAAGCCCAACGAACTGCTGTTCCGTCTCGCCGAAGAAGCGCGCGTGGTGTTGCTGCCGGGCAAGGGCTTCGGTACGCCGCATCCGTCGGGCCGCGTGTCGCTCGCGAACCTCAACGAGTCGGACTATCGCAAGATCGGCCGCGCGGTGCGCAAGCTCACTGAGGAGTACGTGGAGCGCTATAACGAGGCCACCGGCAAGAAGCTCGATCCGACGGCGGTGAAGAAGTAAGGGCAGGCGGCGCGTTGCCGCCTCTAGCTTGAATTCGTCTGAAGTCCGGGCCGCATCCGGCGTGGTTTGCCGGATGCGGTTTTTTTACGGCCCTTCGCAGATTTCCGTGGTAGGGCTCTGGGACCCACTGCGGACGTTGACGCAAGCAAGCCCGAGGGGCCGCTAGCCGTCCCGAAGCGGTCCCCGACTAGCGGGTGGCTTACCATGCGTAGCGCACGCCAAGGTCGCCTTCGACGCCATTACGGCGAACGTTGCTGTTTCCGCTCACGGCGAACTGGTAGCCGAACTGCCCGTACAGGTTCAACCGATCCTTGATTTTCGCGGTGACCCCGCCTGCGAACTCCAGTCGCGTGGCCTGCACATTTAGCGGCACAGGCTGACTAGCGAAGGTCGTGACCGCCTGTGCACCGAAATCCCGCCACAGATTGGCACGAACATACGGCTGCCACACCGCGCCATGGCTGCCTTCGATGGTCCACTTTCCTCGCAAGCCGAGCCGGCCACTCGCGCCCGAAGTCGAGCCGAGGGAGACTTCACCCACACCATCGTTCGCATCGTTGAACGACACGTGCTGCCAGATGATCTGCGCCTGCGGCTCCAGTTCGAAGCCCGGACCGAGTGGCAAAGGAATCGGATAGCCCCCCTCGAGCGATGTCGCGAAGCCCGTACCATTGACTGGCAGGCTGGCATACTGCGTGCCCGCGTTGCCGTTGTAATACGTGCCCTGCAGGACCGCGTCGAGATACCAGCCGCCGGGGCCATAGTGTGTCCAGTAGCCGCCGCCCGAATACG
This sequence comes from Paraburkholderia sp. JHI869, assembly GCF_038900775.1. Taxonomy (NCBI): domain Bacteria; kingdom Pseudomonadati; phylum Pseudomonadota; class Betaproteobacteria; order Burkholderiales; family Burkholderiaceae; genus Paraburkholderia; species Paraburkholderia sp. JHI869. Next base: position 273,151 of record NZ_JAYMSC010000004.1, on the reverse strand, counting down.
CGTTCAGATGCATCGAGCCGGTGTGTTCCAGCACGTAGCCGGTTGCCGCAGCGTTGGTGACGAGTCCATCGACATCCACGCTGCCATAGGCGTAAGCGAAGTAGACGCCTGCAGCGTCGCGATGACCGGGCCAGAAGCTTCCGCGCCATACATCGAGGCCGGTCTGCAAGCCGCCGACTCCGCCGCTTGCGCGCGGATCGGCGTAGGCTCTGTAGCGGTTGTCGATCTGCTCGCCGAACACGCGTCCCCAGGCAGACCTTGTCCAGCCCTGGTCGTCCGCGCCACCGCTCTGCGTCGTGAGCGTGTCGCCGATGCGCTGATGCAGCGTACCCAGCATCTCGACACCCATCTGCCGGGCCACCGGCTGAACGACGCCGTAGGTGGCCAGTTCCGGCCCAATGATCGGATAGACGCCCGGCGGCAACTTGTCCGGCGGGGGCTCGGTGCCAATCTCCTCTTCTGTCACGTTGCCGTTGCTACCGTTGCCGTTGCCGCCGTTGCCGCCGTTGCCGCCGTTGCCGCCGTTGCCGCCGTTGCCGTTACCGCCGTTGCCGTTGCCGTTGCCGTTCCCCGGCCCTTCCTCTACTTCGAACGAGGAGCGAAGGAACCAGTCCTGTGGACTATTGCCGTTCACACCGCCGCGAAACAGAAAATAGTAGGTCGCGCCCTCGCGCACTTCGTCCGCGAGGGCGAACGCATTCTCTGTCGTCGTGCCGCTACCGAGGGTATTCACCACCGCGATCCCGTTGCCGGTGGTCCTTGCCCCAGGCCCTCCGGCATTCGTGATGTGCAGCAGGGTATTGCCGCTCGCGGTTCCGCCGTTGATGATGAGCCGGTCCGATGGCGAATCGTCGGCACCAAGGAATGTGTTGAGGCTGATGGTGCCGTTGACCCCTGCGTAGGTCACCGTCGTCAGCGTTTTGAATGCACCACCAGGGGCGAAATCAATCTGGCTGGCATTGTTGGTAAGTGTGGTGACGTTGGAACTGCCAGTCATGTTCCAGGTGGTGCCATTCGTCAGCGTGAGATACGAACTTGCGCCGCTGTTGGTGATGGCCGCGCCGTCTAGCGTAGAGGCTGATGCATCGATGACGACACCATAACTGCTGCCGCTCAGCACATTCAGCCACCGTCCGTCGCTGCCCGCGAGGACGGCGGTGCCGGTCAGACTAATGTCGCCGCCGATGGCGCTGATGACCGCACCAGCCTCGCTTTTGAGGGTACTGTCGGTAAAGTTCACCGCCGGTGGCGATCCACTAACGGGCATGGAAACTGCACTTGCTCCCGATCCGCCAGTGGTTACCGTCACATTCGTCCCGTTGAGACTTGTGTTCGGATTCTGGAAAACTATTCCATGCGCATTCTGACCCGAGGTCGTGATGAGTACGCTATTCAGTTCAACAGTGTGCTGGGCAGCCTGGTCGCTGATGCCGAATGAGTTGTTGCCTGTGGTGGTAATGACGGTTCCAAATTGGTAAGCGGAACCTGGCGAGGGAGCAAGGGTCGTGAATTGTCCATTTCCTTGGACAACGACACCGGGGGCATTGTTACCGCTGGTGGTGACGGTAATCTGCGCAAGGCCCGGGCTAAAAATGTAAGAACTGACGTTAGTGCCGACGGTGAGGGTAGAGGTGTACGAAAACGGTCCGTTGACTGTTATGGCTTGTGAGCGGGTGGCCTCAGTGGCCAGGAAAGCGGACGTAACCGCTATCAGGAAGCAATGCCACCCTGACGGTTGGAGCGACGCCAATCCGTGCCGCATCAGCCAGCAACGAAATTGTCGTTCAGCGCCAGGGCAAGATGCCTCGTGTTGCTGCCTGGGGCTCTGCACGCCCGGGAGGGATGTGAAGTTCGGCTTCTTGCTTGCCGAATGTTTGTTACTAAGGTGACGACCATTTAGGACTACGAGTCTTTTCATGACGCGTATCTCCATTGACGGCGTTGTCAATCGTTAGCGAACAAGCGAGTCAGCCATAGCGATGGGGGATGTCAATTCGGACGGGAACACCGTAGACGTACTAGCATAGGCTAGAAGAATGAGGCACGTCGGATTTCGAACGTATGCGGAACTTGTGCCATCAGGCTGCAATCTGTTGATGGGCACTGAGACAACGCCGGCAAGGGACGGTGCTCAACTTACCTGCACCGGCAGATCAGGCGAAGCGACGGCAAGGAAGCAGTTTGTAACGGGGCTGACGACGGCTGCGCACCTTCAGGCGCCGAAAACAGAACCCCGAGCTGGACTCTTGGAGGAAGTCCTCGCAAACGAAATAGGCGGACTACAGCCTGTCCGCAATCGGTTTCCCCGAAAATCCGCGAGGAGCTTTTTTATTCCGCTTGTTGCCCGGCGGGGGCGCTTGCACCACTCGTGCTTTGCGCGGCGCGCGCACGCACGCTCTTGCGATGGAGCGAAACCGAAAGCGCCACGGCGGAAGCCGCCGCGATGGCGGCGAAGAGAAACACCGACCCATACCCGAACAGGTTCGCCACATAGCCGGCGAGCGGGCCGGTGATGCCCAGCGAAAGATCGAGGAACACCGAGTACGCCGAGAGCGCCGCGCCGCGGCTGGCGGGCGGCACGAGGCCGACCGCTTCGACGCCGAGCGCCGGGAACACCAGAGCGAAGCCGAATCCTGTGAGCGCCGCGCCTGCGAGCGCGACTTGCGGTGTGGGCGCGAGCCACAGCAGCAGGAGGCCCGCGCATTCGAACGAGAACGAGACGATGGCGACGCGGAAGCCTCCGAAGCGTTTGATCGTGTTGGCGAACAGCAGGCGCGCGCCAATGAACATCAGGCCGAACACCGTGAGCGTGAAGGCGGCGTTGGGCCAGTGGCGCGCGGCGTAGAACAGCGTGATGAAGGTTGCGATGGAGCCGAAGCCCGCCGAACCGAGTGCCAGGCCAATGCCGTGCGGCAGCACGCGCGTGAACACGCTGCGGTACGACATGCGCTCGCCGTGCACGATCGGCACCGGCGCGATGGGGCGTGCGAGCCAGAAGCCGAGCGCGGCCATCGCGATGACCGAAATGCCGAGCATCCAGTAGCCGAGGGCGTGCGCCATCACGACGCCCAGCGGTGCGCCGATCGCGAGTGCGCCGTAAGTGGCGATGCCGTTCCACGAGATCACCTTCGCGTTGTGAGCCGTGCCCACGCGGCCGATGCCCCAGAGGATCGCGCCCGTGCCGCACAGGCTTTCGCCGCAGCCGAGCAACAGACGGCTCACCACCAGCAACGTGAGCGAGAGGCCGGGCCAGTGATCGACGAGCGTGCCGAGCAGCAGCAGCACGCCGCTCGCGCCGCAGATCGTCAGGCCGATCGTGACGGTTTTCTTGGGGCCGAGTGTGTCCGCCGAGCGGCCCGCGAGTGCGCGCGAGCAGAGCGTGGCGATGTACTGCACGCTGATCGCGGCGCCGGCCACCACGGTGCTGAAACCGAGGTCGTTGTGCACGTAGCCCGGCAGCACCGCGAGCGGAATGCCGATCGTCAGGTAGCAGAGGAAGGTGAAAAAGACGACCGGAATGATCTGCAGGGTCGTCGACGCGGCTTTGCGCGGGGGCGCCAAATCAGCGGACATGGGGAAAACGCGGATGGATAACGGCGGGAAAGGCGTGATTGTCCCATGGAACCGGTTTTTATGCAGAAATTGAAAAGCTGTTCCGGCCGGTGGAATACGCGTTTTTGGCGATGGATGACGGCTTTTTGCGTTCAATAGCACGGCTACGAAGATCCCGTGATATTGCGCGACGTTGGACGCATTTCGCGCATAAGCCGCGTCGCGGTCCGACCGTTCGTGCCGGGATCTCTGCTTTTCAGTGGCGAAATCATCAGTCGAAGATGTCCGATATTCGCTAATCTGAAGTGAAATCGCGTAATCAAGACAGTGCGACATAAGCACAGCCGCACTGCAACACACCGATTTATCGATTCAACGATATATCCCCCATGCTCCTGTAGCTATGGGTTGCCAATATTGGCAGTGATACTTTTCGAACCGTCCACTCGAGCGGCACACGCCTTTTGCGAGCCGCATCCAACGACGAGCCAGAAACCATGAGCCAGCCGATCCGCTTTTACCACCGCAACGCCATCCGCGAAGTCCGCGACGCGGGCGTCACCCGCACCGTTCTCCAGTACCTGCGCGAAGACGCGCGCTGCACCGGCACCAAGGAAGGCTGCGCCGAAGGCGACTGCGGCGCCTGTACGGTCGTGGTGGGCGAGCGCAACGAGGCGGGCGGCGTGAGCTTCAAGGCCGTCAACGCTTGTATCCAGTTTCTGCCGACGCTCGACGGCAAGGCACTTTTCACCGTCGAAGACCTGCGCCAGCCCGACGGCTCGCTGCACCCCGTGCAGCAGGCCATGGTCGACTGCCACGGCTCGCAATGCGGCTTCTGCACGCCGGGCTTCGTGATGTCGATGTGGGCGCTCTACGAGAAGCATGGCCACGAGCACGCGGGGCACGCCGCGCACATCGGCCAAAGCGGTTGTGCCGGAAAGGGCGCTTGCAGCGTGCCTTCGCGCGACGAAATCGCCAACGCGCTCACGGGCAACCTGTGCCGCTGCACGGGCTACCGGCCGATCCTCGACGCCGCCGAGCAGATGTTCAAGGCCGACGCGCCAAAGCAGCCCGTCGACGTAAAGGCGCTCGCGCAAACGCTCGAGGCGATCGAACGCAAGGACACGTTCCACTACGAGAGCCGCGGCCAGCACTACGACGCGCCGCGCACCGTCGAGTCGCTCGCCGCGATCAAGGCCGCGCGCCCCAACACGCGCATTCTCGCGGGCAGCACCGACATCGGCCTGTGGGTCACGAAGCAGATGCGCGAACTGGGCGACATCGTCTACGTGGGCCAGGTCGACGCGATGCGCCGCATCGACGTGAGCGACGACTGGATCGAGATCGGCGCGGGCGTGACCGTCGAGCGCGGTTATGCGGAGCTCGCGAAGCATTACCCGGAACTCGAAGAGATGTGGCTGCGCTTCGCCTCGCTGCCCATCCGCAACGCAGGCACGATTGGCGGCAATGTCGCGAACGGCTCGCCCATCGGCGACTCCATGCCGGGTCTCATCGCGCTCGGCGCGCGCGTGGTGCTGCGCGGCGGCGACGTCGAGCGCGAAATGCCGCTCGAAGACCTCTACCTCGCCTATCAGAAGAAGGACATGGCCGAGCACGAGTTCGTGCTGGCGCTCAAGGTGCCCACGCGCACCGGCGCGCGCACGAACCTGCGTTTTCGCACCTACAAGGTCTCGAAGCGCTTCGACTCGGACATCTCGGCCGTGTGCGCCGCCTTCGCCTATATCGCCGATGGCGATGTGATCCGCGAGCCGCGCATCGCGTTCGGCGGCATGGCCGCCACACCGAAGCGCGCGACCCACGCGGAAGGTGTGCTCGCCGATGCGCAATGGCACGAAGCCACCGCACAGGCGGCAATGATCGCGCTTGGCAACGACTACGCGCCGCTTTCCGACATGCGCGCGACGAGCGACTACCGCCTCGAAGCCGCGAAGAACACGCTGTACCGCTTCTGGCTCGAAACGCGTCCGCACAACCCGCTCGCGCCGCAAGCGCTCAATGTGCGCAACGTAGCGGCAGAAACGGCTTGAGACATTCAGGAATCGGAAAAGACATACGGAGAACGAAACAATGAACCAGCAAGCCGAACCGTTCCTGAACGAACTCAAGGCACGCGAGCCCTTCGCGCAAGTGCATGTATCGCGCCCGCACGAATCCGCGCATCTGCACGTGAGTGGACGCGCCACCTACACCGACGACATTCCGGTCGTCGCCGGCACGCTGCACGCTGCGCTTGGCCTCTCGCAGAAGCCGCACGCGCGCATCGTCTCGATGAACCTCGCCAAAGTGCGCGCAACGCCGGGCGTCGTGGCGGTGCTCACGGCCGAGGACATTCCCGGCGTGAACGACTGCGGCCCGATCATCCACGACGATCCGGTGCTGGCCGATGGTGTCGTGCAGTACGTAGGCCAGCCGATGTTCATCGTGGTGGCGACTTCGCACGATACGGCGCGTCTGGCCGCCCGCCGCGCCGAGGTGCAGTACGAAGAGCTGCCCGCCGTGCTCACGGCGCAGCAGGCGCGCGCCGCCAATCAATCCGTGTTGCCGCCGATGAAGCTTGCGCGCGGCGAGGCGTCCACGCGTGCCGCGCGCGCCGCGCATCGGCATGAAGGCGAGATGCTGCTGGGCGGCCAGGAGCAGTTCTACCTCGAAGGCCAGATCGCCTACGCGGTGCCGAAGGACGACGACGGCATGCACGTGTGGTGCTCCACGCAGCACCCGAGCGAAATGCAGCACCTCGTCGCGCATGTGCTGGGCGTCGCGTCGCACAACGTACTCGTGGAATGCCGCCGCATGGGCGGCGGGTTCGGCGGCAAGGAATCGCAGTCGGGCCTCTTTGCGTGCTGCGCGGCGCTCGCCGCCTGGAAGCTGTTGTGCCCCGTGAAGCTGCGCCCCGACCGCGACGACGACATGATGGTCACCGGCAAGCGCCACGACTTTCACTACACGTACGAAGTGGGCTACGACGATCAAGGCACGATCGAAGGCGTGAGCGTGGACATGACCTCGCGCTGCGGCTTTTCCGCGGACCTTTCCGGCCCGGTGATGACGCGCGCCGTGTGCCACTTCGACAACGCCTACTGGCTGCCCGACGTGTCGATCGCCGGTTTCTGCGGCAAGACGAATACGCAGTCGAACACGGCGTTTCGCGGCTTCGGCGGCCCGCAGGGGGCGTTCGCGATCGAGTACATCATGGACGACGTGGCGCGCTCGCTCGGCCTCGATTCTCTCGACGTGCGACGCCGCAATCTCTATGGCAAGACGCAGAACAACGAAACGCCGTATGGCCAGATCGTCGAAGACAACGTCATTCACGAGCTGATCGACGAACTCGTGGAAACGAGCGGCTATCGTGCACGGCGCGCGGCGATCCGCGAATTCAATGCGAACAACGACGTGCTCAAGAAGGGCATTGCGCTCACGCCGTGCAAGTTCGGCATTGCGTTCAACGTCACGCACTTCAATCAGGCGGGCGCGCTCGTTCACATCTACACCGACGGCTCGGTGCTCGTGAACCACGGCGGCACCGAAATGGGCCAGGGCCTGAACACGAAGGTCGCGCAGGTCGTGGCGCATGAACTGGGCATCGAGTTCGGCCGCGTGCGCGTGACCGCCACGGATACGAGCAAGGTGGCGAACACGTCCGCCACGGCCGCATCGACTGGCACCGACCTGAACGGCAAGGCAGCCCAGGACGCCGCGCGCCAGTTGCGCGAGCGTCTCGCCGCGCTGGCAGCGACGACGTACGGCAAGGGCGAAATCAACGCAGCCGACGTGATCTTTGCGAACGAGTCCGTGATCGTGGGCGAGACGATCGTCCCGTTCGAGACGCTGGTCTCGAAGGCCTATCTCGCGCGGGTGCAACTCTGGTCCGATGGCTTCTACACCACGCCCAAGCTGTACTGGGATCAGGCGGCGCTGCGCGGGCGGCCGTTCTACTACTACTCGTATGGCGCGGCGGTATCGGAAGTCGTGATCGACACGCTCACAGGCGAAATGCGCGTGCTGCGCGCGGATGCGCTGCACGACGTGGGCGCGTCGCTGAACCCGGCGCTCGATGTGGGCCAGGTGGAAGGCGGCTTCATCCAGGGCATGGGCTGGCTCACCACGGAAGAACTGTGGTGGAAGCCGGACGGCAAGCTCATGACGCACGCGCCGTCCACCTACAAGATTCCGACCGTGAACGACACGCCCGCCGAATTCAACGTGAAGCTCTTCAAGAACCGCAACGCGGAAGACAGCATCCACCGCTCGAAGGCCGTGGGCGAGCCGCCGCTGTTGCTGCCGTTCTCGGTGTTCTTCGCGATTCGCGACGCCGTGGCGAGCGTGGCCGACTACCGCTTCAATCCGCCGATGAATGCGCCGGCGACCGCCGAGGAAATCCTGAAGGGCGTTCGCGCGGTCCGGACGATGGCGCGCGACGGGGCTGCGAAATGAATCGGCATCCTGAACATTGCGTGCGCGTCGACGAAACCGGCCGCGTGATCATCGGTCGCCGCAGCACGCCGGTGCCGCACTACGGGCCGATGCACATCGTGCTGTTCGGCGCTGGGCACGTGGGGCACGCGCTCGTCACGCTGCTCGGCATGCTGCCGTGCGTCGTGCAATGGGTGGACGAGCGCGACGAACTGTTCCCGGACGAGGTGCCCGCCAACGTGCAGATCGAGGCGACCGACACGCCGGCCGCCATCGTCGACGAAGCGCCGGCGGGCGCGTACTTCCTCGTGATGACGCACAATCACGCGCTCGACTTCGAACTGTCCGAGCGCATCATGCGCCGGCGCGATTTCGCGTGGTTCGGCCTGATCGGCTCGAAAACGAAGCGCGTGAAGTTCGAGCGGCGGCTCATGGAGCGCGGAGTGGAACCAGAGCGCATGGACGAGATGACGTGCCCGATCGGCGTGACGGGGATCGTCGACAAGGCGCCTTCGTCGATTGCGGTGGCCGTGGCCGCGCAACTCATGCAGATGCGGGTGGCGCAGCGCCCGGCTGTGGTGAAAACGGTCGCGCTCGAGCGCGCCTGATACCACGACCCACACAAGCGAAACGGGCGCCTCGATCATGAGGCGCCCGTTTGCGTTCAGCCGCGAGACCGGTTCAGACCGCTTCGAGTGGCGGCGTGGGCGTCTTTTCGCTCGTGACGTTCGCGGGCTTCCTCGTCCCAGCGCGCTTCGCCCCGCGCTCGGCCGTCAGCGTCCCCGACACCTCCTCGATCAACCCGCGCAGCCATCCCACATCGCTCGGCCGGTCCGGCTGAGGATGCCACATCTGATAACAGTGAATGCGCGGAAACGCGAACGGCGGCTCGACGACGGCAATCGGCATGAGCTTCGCGTAATGCTGCGCGAAGCGCCGTGTCGTCGTGAAGATCAGATCCGATTGCAGCAAGACCTGCGGCACGAGCCCGAAGTAGGGCAGCGTCGCGACGATGCGGCGCTCGGCCTTCGCCTTCGCAAACCCCAGGTCGATCGCGCTGGCATGCGAGCCCGTATAGGGCGTGGGCGCGAGATGGGGCGCGGCGAGATACGCCTCGCGCGTGAGTTCGCGGCGCGCGAGCGGATGATCCGCGCGCATCATGCAGACGACCTTGTCGGAGAAAAGGTCGCTGCGCGCGAAATGCGCCTCGGGCTTCGGCCAGTTGCCGATCACGATGTCGAGTTCGCCCGCGTCGAGCGCGCCGTGATGGTCGAGCGTGGGCGAGAGCGAGAGGATTTCCAGCCGCGCTGCCGGCGCCGTCTCGCGAAAGCGGGCGATCAGCGTCGGCATGAAGAAGTCGTTGAGATAGTCGGGGGCGGCGAGGCGGAACGTGCGCTTCGAGCGCTCCGGGTCGAAGTCGCCGTGCGGCGTGGCCACGAACTCCACGTCGCGCAACACGCGCTGCGCGTGCTGCAACAGCGATTCGCCGTACTCGGTCGGCACCATGCCGGCCTTGCCGCGCACGAGGATCGGATCGCCCAGGATCTCGCGCAGCCGGCGCAGCGCCGTGCTGATGGCGGGCTGGGTCTGGTTCAGGCGCAGCGCGGCCTGCGTGACGCTGCGCTCGACCAGCAGCGTGCGCAGCACGCGCACCAGCCAGATATCGAGGGTGAGGGCGTTATCGTCGTCCATGGGGCGTGGCGGGCAAGGGCGCGTGCGCGACTGCAGACACAGGTGCGCGCACGGATTCACCCGTAACCATATGCCTGCTCGCGCGCCACCGCCATAGGGCGCGCAGCATGACCGGCATCAGAGGCGCATTTTGGCCGCGCGCGGGATGTTTGCGCGGCGCGCTGTCCGTCACTCCGTAGCCGGCTTCGCGAGCCCCGAAGGCAGCGTACTGATGCGCTTGACCTCGCGCGAATCGAGCCAGTTCGGGCTGCGCGCGCAGTAGAGCACCATCGGCAACGCGTCCTCGCCCCAGAAGAGCTGCTGGTTCATCCAGAACGTCGGCACGCCGAACACGCCCATGGCGATCGCATCGTTGGTGTTGCGGCGCAACTGCGCACGCACCGCCTCTTCCTCGATCAGCGACTCGCCGTGTGCAATGCCCACGCGCTCGCAAAGCTGCTCGAAGCCCTCGTCGCTCGACGGGTCGCGCCCCTCGCGCCAGATGAAGCGGAAAATCTCGCGCACGCACGCGAAGTCGCCGCCCGCCGCGATGGCGAGCAGCATCGGCTTGGTCGAGTCGAACGGGTGCGCAGGCGGCATCTTGAACGGAATGCCCAATTGCTCGGCGCGAAAGAGCGCGTGGCGGTAGGTGAAGATGCGCTTGGCCGGAATCTGCAAACTGAGCGGCTGGCCCCAGTGGCGATACAGCTCGGCGAGCTGGACTGGCGTCGGCACGAAGTCGAAGCCGGGCCACTTGTTGTGCTGTTCCAGCAACAGGTACGAAAACGGCGATGCGAAGTCGTAGAACCAGGCTGGCTGGCTGGCGTCGATGCCGTCGATCATGCTGTTCCTCCGCTCTTGCGCTATGTCTGGGCCATGGTTCCAGTGGCCGATTGTTCGATTCAAAATGCGTGCAGTGGCGCTAATGCGTGCGCTCGCCGGTTTCTTTGCTGCCGCTTTCGTTTGCATGGCTCGCCTCTGTACCTGCTATGCCTGCGTCGTTGCTCCCGCCTTCCGGCGCCTGATCCCCATCGGCGCCATCCGGTGTCTCCGGCTCCCCAGCGCCAACGTCTGCCTCCGGCGCTTCACGCGTCCCGGTGAGCCGCGCGCGCACGAAGCCGATATGTTCGCGCAGCACATAGAACTGCTCCGCATAGGCGAGCGGCATCTTCATGCCGTTGACCGACTCCTCGATCTTGTCGAGCTGGCGGATCAGCGCGCGGCGCTCGGTGGACGAGTTGTCGGCCATCGCGGCGCGCTCGAGGGCGATGAGCGAGCCGTACCAGCGGTAGATGCGCGATTTTACCCGCCAGGCGTAGAGCGAAGGCACGATCCGCATGCCCGGAATCAGCACGACGATGATCGGCACCAGCAGCACCACGAGCCGGTCGGCGAGGCTCGCCACCCAGAAGGGCAGCACGCGGTAGAGGAAGCTCTTGCCCGACTTGTAGTAGCGCGCGGCGTCGGCGCTGATCGGGAAGTCCTGGGCGCGCGGCGCGGGGAATTCGCCGGCGCGCTGCAGGAGTGTGGAGCGGCCGTGCACTTCCTTGGCGGCTTCGATCAGGAGGTCGGAGAGCGCGGGATGCAGCGAGTCGCGCGCGACCAGTTCGGCGGTGGGCGCGATGAACTGCAGCGGCTCGGGAGGCAGGTTGCGGCCGAAATCGAACGCGCCCATCGGGATCGTGATGGCCGTGAGGTACGGAAAGCGCCGCGCGTAGCCGTCGGCCTGGACGAAGTCGAAGAAGCGTACGCCCGGCATGCGCATGAGGCGGCCCATGACGGGCGGCTGCGCGGAGTCGCCCGCGAGAATGGCGACGTCGATCTTGCCTGCCACGAGTTCGCGCGCGGCGTCGTCGCCGGAAAGCGGCAGGAGCTTCGTCGGGCCGCCCGGCTCGATGCCGTTGGCCTTGAGGAGCGTGAGCGCAAGCTCGCGCGTGCCGCTGCCTTCGGCGCCGATGGCGATGCGCTGGCCTGCGAACTGCGAGAGGCGCGTCGCGACGGGGCCGTGATAGAACACGACGAGCGGCACGTAAGCCACGCTGCCGAGCGAGACGAGGCCGCCTGGCACCTTGCTCGCGATGCCGTCCTGCACGAACGCGACATCGACGTTCGACTTCGGGTCGGCGAGACGCTGCAGGTTCTGCGCCGAGCCTTCCGATTCGAGCACGTTCAGCGTGATGTTGTTGCGCGCGAGGATGTCCTTGTACTTGACCGCGGCGTTCCAGTAGGTGCTGCCCTTGGGCCCCGCGCTCATGGTGAGCGTGTTGGGCGGCGCGGGCTGGATGAGACGCACCGCGAGCCAGATGGCTGCCGCGCTCACGAGCAGGATGGGGCCGAACGTGACTGCCAGGTCGCGCCACGAGATCGCCACGAAGCGCGCGACGAGACGGGGAGGAGGTTTGCGGCCGGTGCGGGACTTCATCGGGTTGGGGCGGGCCTCGAGTGGTTCGGGGAAGTGCGGTCAGGTCCGCGTCGGGTCCGGCGCTGGCGCCGGTTGACTCAAGCCCGCGCGCCGCGCGGGCTCTGTGGAGCCGATGGTACATGAGAATCGGCGTTGCGGCGGCATGCCCGCGTGCCTCGCGGCACACCCTAAGCGCATGCCACATGCGCCTGCGCTAAACTCTTTGCGCTTGCGGCGCGGCCAGGCTAAATTGTGGTGCGCCCGCCGCGCCGGGGCCCGCAAGTTTGACCGAAGCCGTGGGCTCGCGCGAGCACCAAAGCATAAGACGCATAACTACACGAAACGGGCGCAGACCCGTCCGGGCGGGCGTAACAAGCGGTGTCTCCCGACGTCCTTTCATCCTTGCCTCTCGCATCGCGTCCAGACCCTGGCTGCGTACGCGCGCATTGCGCGCCGTGCGCGGTCATCGGTAGTGGTAACCAAGCCGTCAGACTGTGGCTGACGGGCGGCCTTCGAGCCGTCCGCTGGCAAGGCAGGCGGTCCTATTCCAGGCAACACCCGCAACAACGCGAAGACACAAGGAGAAAACATATGAAATCGATCGCTATTCTGAAGACGCTGGGCGCGGCACTGTGCCTGTCGGTGGCTTGCAGCGCGTCGTACGCGCAGGACAACTCGGCAAGCGCACCCGCAGCCACCACGGCTGCTCCGGCCACCTCGGCCAAGAAGGTCGACCGCAAGCTGGGCTACACGGTGCGCAAGGCGCTCTCGAAGACCCAGGGCGTCGACGTTTCGAACATCAGCGTGCGTTCGCACGGCGGCGCGATCACGCTGACCGGCACGGTGCCGGATCAGGGCCAGATCGACAAGGCTGGCGAAGTCGCGAAAGGCGTGGCCGGCGTGACGTCGGTGTCGAACAAGCTGACGGTTATGCAGCAATAAGTGCTTTCACGCGCCCTGGAAACGGGGCGCCTGCGGTCAAGCAAAAGCAAAAAGCCCTGCCTCCAAAGGCCGGGCTTTTTTTATGCGTACAGGGTTTAGCAGGCGTACGGTTGGCTGCGATTGGGGGCTGTTATTGCTCCAAGCCATCGGCTTGAACGCATAGCGCGTGAGCCTGCAGCCCAATACACGGGCGGCATGCGATTTCGTCATGTTGCACTGCCGCCGCCAAAGTGTAGTTTGACACACAGTCTTCCCGCCGTTGGGGGTATACCGTAGGTATCGCGCGTCTTTCCCGAGGTCGAGCGCGGCCTCATCGACGGAAAGCAGGAAATCGCCATGACCATTCATACCTACACCGACTTGCCGCTCGTCGACCGCGCGGCCTTCGAGCTGGCCTGTGCGCGGCACGGCTTCGCTCCCATGCAGTTTCACATTAGCGGCGAAGCCGATCCGAACGACCCGGAGCACGGCGACATGCTGATCGTGCGGCGCGGCGCCTGGGCGCAGGCTTACCGCATCGACGCCCGCGGCCAGTGGCTGCGCCAGTTCGAGGTCGATCTCAACGGGAAGTTTTTCCGCCAGGCGCCGCACGCCTGAACGCGCACGCAGTGCGCGCGATTCAGGCGACGCGCGCCGCGTTCAGGAGAGCACGAGCCGTACGCCCACGAGCGTGAGCGTTGCGGCGAGCAGCATGCGCAGCAGCTTTTCGGGAGCCTTCGACGAAAGCAGGCTGCCGATGGCGATGCCGGGCAGCGAGCCGCACAACAGCGAAAGCAGCATGTGCCAGTCGATCGAGCCGAGCAGCCAGTGGCCGGCGCCCGCGAGCAGCGTGAGCGGCACGGCGTGCGCGACGTCGGAGCCGACGATGCGCACCGTGGGCAGCGTCGGGTAGAGCAGCAGCAGCACGGTTACGCCGATGGCGCCCGCGCCCACCGAGGTCAGCGAGACGAGTGCGCCGAGCACCGCGCCCGTGAGGATCGTGAAGAACAGCGTGCGCGCTTCGCCCGCTTCGTGGCGATGGCGGGTAGCAAAAGCCGCGAGCTGCGGGCGGAACATGAGCGCCACGGCCGTGATGAGGAGCGCCGCGCCCAGCACGGCCTGGATCAGATGCCCGGCGCGCGGCGTGTCCATGCCGAAGCGATGCAGCAGGATAAGCGTGATCGTCGCCGCGGGCACGCTGCCGGCCGCGAGCCGCAGCGTCACGCGCCAGTCCACCGAACCCTTGAGCCCGTGCACGAGCGTGCCCGCCGACTTGGTCGCGGCCGCGTAGAGCAGGTCGGTGCCGACTGCCGTGGCCGGGTGGACGTTGAAGACGAGGACGAGGATCGGCGTCATCAGCGAGCCGCCGCCCACGCCGGTCAGGCCGACCAGAAATCCGACGAACAGGCCGGACAGCGAATACAGCAGATCGATATGGGGGAAGGACATCGCGCGCGAGGAGGCCGGTTCAGGGGGCTACGCCATTGCCTGCTGCGTTGAGCACAGCGCGCGCCGTAAGCGGCGCGTCAGGCTGGACAACGGCCAAGGCTGGCGGCGAAAATCCGCTATTGTCGCAAAACCGGCGGCTTGGCGCTGGGTTAAGCAAAATCGGGCGCGTTTTGCCTGGCTTTCAAATGCCTTCGCAAGGTCACGGTCTCTCGCAAGCACATGCCGTACAGCGCCGCGCAGGACTGGCGCCACCAAAACCAGAATCGAACATGAATCCCGGCATCCTCTACGCGTTCGCTGCATTCGTTCTCTGGGGACTCTTCCCCATCTACTTCAAGACGCTGCACCAGATCCCCGCGCTCGAAATGCTCGCGCACCGCATGGCGTGGTCGCTCCTGTTCGTGATCGCCGTGCTCGTCGTGCGCCATCACTGGCGCTGGCTCGGGCCCACGCTGCGCGACCGCCGTCTGCTCCTGCGTTTCGTCGCGAGCGCCGTGCTGCTCTCGGCCAACTGGGGCATCTATATCTGGGCCGTCAATGCGGGGCACATCGTCGAGGCGAGCCTCGGCTACTTCATCAATCCGCTTATCAACGTGCTGTTCGGCTATGCGTTCCTCCGCGAGCGCCTGCGCGCGCTGCAATGGGCCGCCGTGGCGCTGGCCACAGCGGGCGTTGTCTGGCTCACCTGGCAAAACGGCGCGCCGCCCTGGATCAGTCTCGCGCTCGCCGTGACCTTCGGCGGCTATGGGCTCTTGCGCAAGACCGCGCAGCTCGGCGCGCTCGAAGGCCTCGCGCTCGAAACCGTGCTGCTCTTTCCGGTTGCGATCATTTATCTGACGATCGTGGGGCTCGCGGGTGACAGCCACTTCACGCATGCCTCGCGCGGGCTGCAAGTACTGCTCGCGGCCTCCGGCCCGATCACGGCGATCCCGCTGCTTTTCTTCGGCGCGGCCGCGCGGCGTATTCCGCTCTCGATGCTCGGTCTGATCCAGTACGTCACGCCCACGCTGCAGTTGCTCACCGGTGTGCTCATCTACGGGGAGCCGTTCGGCGCGGTGCGCGCCGTGGGTTATGGCGCGATCTGGGTCGCGCTCGGCGTGTATTCGCTCGAAGGCGTGCGCAGCCTCCTGGCCGCGCGCGAGCGCCGTGCGGCGTGACGGGTGAGTGAGGGGTTCGAGCGGCGGTGCGATGTCGGGCATTGGCTGACCTGCTGCTGGCGCGGTAGGATGCCAGGACGGTGCGCTGTGCGGTCGCGGCGCTTTAACCCGCAGACTTGTCCTCCCTGGAGTGCCCCGCGCATGAGTATCGAAGCCGTTCGCCGGTTCGAGGAAGAATTCGCACCGCGCATCGCGGCGAAATTGGCGAAACAGTTCGGCCCTTCGGTGCACGTCGACGTCGTGCCCAACGCCGGGCACGGCCATCCCACGCGCGTGCGCCTGCTGGGCGTCGCGAACGAGCACCGGCATCCGTATGTGTATCCGCTGAACGTCTCGCTGACCTGGGACACCGAGGAGATCGAGCGCCTGATGGAGTCCGGCGGCGAAGCACGCTTCGAGCATTACCTCGAAGCGACCGGTCGCAAGCTGGCTTCGTGGGAGTCGGCGCGCTCTGTCGATTTTGCTTCGCGCACGCAAGGCGAGCCCGAGGTCCTGCTCGGCGGGCTCGATTTCGAGGGCTGAACGCGCTGCGGCGTCAGCCCCGCAGTTCACACACTGAGCACGATCAACCGCGCGAAGCCCGCGTGAGCCACTCGCGGCCCTTGAGCATGCCCCACCAGTAGAAGCTCGGCAGCACGCTCGCCTTGAGCAGCCACATGAGGCGGCGCGGCCGCGTGGGGTCGAGCGGAAAGGTGGGCAAGAGCCGTCCGCCATAACCGAACTCGGCCAGCACGACCTTGCCTTTTTCGACGGTGAGCGGGCACGAGCCGTAACCATCGTAGCGGTAGGCCAGCGGCGCCCCCGCGCGGGCGGCGAGCAGGTTCTCGGCCACGATCACGGCCTGCTTGCGCGCAGCCGCGCCGGTCTTGGCGTTCGGCGCGGAGCACACGTCGCCGAGCGAGAACACGTTGGGATAGCGCGGATGCTGGAGCGTGGCGTGATCCACCTCGCACCAGCCGGCCTCGTCAGCTAGCTGGCTGTCGCGGATGAAGTCGGGCGCGACCTGCGGCGGTACGGCGTGCAGCATGTCGAAGCGCTTCTGCACATGCGCGACGTTGCCGCCCGCATCCTTGACTTCGAACGTGGCGAGACGCGCCGGGCCGTCCACGGCCACGAGATTCGACGAGAAGGCGAGATTCGCGTTGTAGCGCTTCACATACTCCATGAGCGGCGGCACGAAGGTCGCCACGCCGAACAGCACGGCGCCCGCGAGATTGAATTCCACGTTCAGCTTGCCGAGCACGCCCTGGCGGCGCCAGTGGTCGCACGCGAGGTACATGGCTTTTTGCGGCGCGCCCGCGCACTTGATCGGCATGCCGGGCTGGCTGAAGAGCGCGGTGCCGCCCTTCATCTGCTGCACGAGCTGCCAGGTGTAGGGCGCGAGGTCGTAGCGATAGTTCGAAGTCACGCCGTTCTTGCCAAGCGTTTCGGTGAGGCCCGCAATGCGCTCCCACGCGAGCTGCAGTCCAGGCGCCACGATGAGCTGACGGTAGGCCACGCGCACGCCGCTGTCGAGCTGCACGACGTTCGCCTCCGGCTCGACGCGCGTGGCGGCCGCGCGGAACCACTTCACGCCTGCGGGCATGACGCTCGCCATGGGGCGGCGCGTTTTCGTCACATCGTAGGCGCCGCCGCCGACCAGCGTCCACGCGGGCTGATAGTCGTGATGATCGCTCGGCTCGACGATGGCGATCTTCAGGTTCGGCTCGCGGCGCAGAAGGCTCGCGGTGACGGAGATGCCCGCCGTGCCGCCGCCGATCACGACGACGTCCCAGGTTTCACCTTCCCACGCGCAGGCCGCCGTTGCGGCGCGCGCGGCAGTCGCGGTTTGCGTGGCCTGCGCCGGCACGCCTTGCTGCGCGAGCTGGTAAAGGCTCGTGGCGCGGTTGCCGCTGCGGCAGTACGCGAGCACGGGGCCCGGTAGATCGACGAGCAACTGGGCGAACTGCGCGGCCGCCTCGGCGGTAATCTGGCCGGGCTTCACGGGCAGATAGGCGAACTGCAGACCGAGCTGCGAAGCCGCGGCGCGCAGCGCCTGCGACGTGGGTTGCGAGTCACCGCCTTCGCCATCGGGCCGGTTGCAGATGATCGAGCGATAGCCCGCCGCGTGGATGGCGGCGAGGTCGTCGGGCGTGATCTGGTCGGCGCTCGCGAAGCGCGCGTCGTGTTGCGTGATTTGCATGTGGTTTTGGTCCCGAGGCTGATGCGGCGTAGTACTGATTGATTTGATTTATTGTGAACGGCGGCGCTGCTCCAGCACGGCGTAGATCGCCATGCCCGCGAGCATGGCGGCGGCGAAGAGCCAGGCGCGTGGCTGGCCGCCGCCCGCGGCGACGAGTGCGGGGCCTGGGCAGAAGCCCGCGAGTCCCCAGCCCGCGCCGAACAGCAACGCGCCACCCACGAGCCGGCCATCGATGCGCCGCGACGTGGGCAGCTGAATCGGCGCGCCGGCGAGGCTAGACGTTCGTCTGCGCGCGAGCCAGAAGGCGGGCGCGGCGAGCGCAATGGCGCCAGCCATCACGAAGGCGAGCGACGGATCCCAGTTGCCGGCGAGATCGAGGAAGCCGAGCACCTTGGCCGGATTGGCCATGCCCGAGACGAGCAAGCCCATGCCGAACAGCAGACCGCACGCGAACGCGCTGAGTTTTCGCATCTCAACCTCCGATCAGGTGACGCACGGCGAACACGGTGGCGAAGCCCGCCGCCATGAACGCGCCCGTGGCGACGAACGAGCGCCGCGAGCCGCGCGCGATCCCGCACACGCCGTGGCCGCTCGTGCAGCCCGACCCGTAACGGGTGCCGACGCCGACCAGCAGGCCCGCCACGACGAGCGTGAACGCGGACGCATCGATCTGCATGGCCGGCAGCGCCGCGCGCAGCCGCCACAGCAACGGCGCGGCAACGAGGCCGATGACGAACGCGGCATTCACGCCGCGCTCGCCGCCCGAGCCCGGCAGCGCTTTGCCCAACAACCCGCCGACGAGGCCGCTGATACCGGCGATGCGGCCATTCACGAGCACGAAGAGCGCAGCCGCGGCGCCGATCATCAGGCCGCCTGCGAAGGAGGCGTAGGGCGTGAAGTGGGCGAGGTCGAGACTCATGCCGGGTTCACCTTGAGCCGCCCGCAATAGAGGCTCGAGAGCGTCTGCATGACCTGGATGACTTCGGGGCTCGCGAGGCGGTAGTAGATGTATTTGCCTTCGCGGCGCGTGTCGACGAGGCCTTCGTCGCGCAGCTTGCCGAGGTGCTGCGAAAGGCTCGGCTGGTGCACGCCCACCAGTTCCTCGAGTTCACCGACGTTGCGCTCGCCTTCGGTGAGCTGGCAAAGCAGCAGGAGACGGTCTTCGTGGGCGAGCGCCTTGAGCAGCGCGCAGCACTTTTCGGCGGATTCGCGCAGGGCCGCGAGCGCTTCGGGAGTGAGGGGTGAGTTCATTTGTCGCCTCGTTGGACGAGGTTAAACGGGGATAGACGGCATTATACTTTGTCTAAAAACATTATATAAATTTATAATATGTGTTTCAATAGAGGGTCATCTTTGCGGAGCCCTCGATGTCCACCTTCGTGTCCGACCCAGCCCTTCAGTCACCTGAACCGAACGTCGAGCCGTTTTTCGACCCCGTCACGGCCACGGTCACCTACGTCGTCCATGCGGGGCGCGATACGGCCTGCGCGATCGTCGACCCGGTGCTCGACTACGATCCCAAATCGGGCCGAACCTCCACGGAATCGGCCGAGCGCGTGATCGCATTCGTGCGCGAATACGGCCTGCGCGTCGAGTGGCTGCTGGAAACGCACGCGCACGCCGATCATCTTTCGGCGGCGCCGTATCTGAAGGCGCAACTGGGCGGGCGCATCGCCATTGGCGAGCATATTCGCGCCGTGCAGGGCGTGTTTCGCGCGGTGTTCAATCTGGGCGAGACACTCAGCCCGGACGGTAGCCAGTTCGACGTGCTCTTCAAGGACGGCGAGACGTTCCAGGTCGGCGCCCTCGCGGCGCGCGCGCTGCACGTGCCCGGCCACACGCCTGCCGACCTCGCGTACCAGATCGGCAACGCCGTGTTCGTGGGCGACACGCTCTTCATGCCCGACGTCGGCTCGGCGCGCTGCGACTTCCCGGGCGGCGACGCGCACACGCTTTACCGCTCGGCGCGCAAGCTGCTCGACCTGCCGGGCGACACGCGCCTTTTCATGTGCCACGACTATCCGCCTGCTTCGCGCGGCCCCTGCTTCGAGACCACGGTGAGCGCCCAGCGCAGCGGCAACATTCACCTGAACGAGACCGTGAGCGAGGAAGCGTTCGTGCAGATGCGCACCGCGCGCGACCGCACGCTCGCGATGCCGAACCTGATCCTGCCGTCGATTCAGGTGAACATCCGCGCGGGCCGCATGCCGGAGCCCGAAGCCAACGGCGTGCGCTACCTGAAGATTCCGATCGACGCGCTTTGAACCGTTGTGGCACCCGTTGTGCAATGCGCTTCAGGGAAGGTGGGGGAAACCGTCGTTGATCGCGCGCTGCACGCGCACGTCGCGGTTTAGTTTGCGTCTTCGTTGACCGGAACGTCGCCGGCCGGTTCCTGGTCGGCAGCCGTGACTCGATGGCTTGCGCCGGCAAGCCGGGATCTGCGCAACCGGATGATCGGCACCGCGTGCAACAGACGACGCGCGTGTCGATGCAGCGGCCAGTCGACGAACTGATAGAGCGCGGCGCCCATCGCCGTAGCCACGATCATGGTGAGCGCCACCCCGAGCGGCGCAGTCGCGTCAAAGCCGTCAATCGCGTCCGGCAACAGTTTTCGCGCCGCTTCAACGCAGTAGGGATGGCTCAGATAGATGGCATAACTCGCGTTGCCAATGAATATCGCGGCGCGAGTCAGTGGGCCCGAGCCCATTGCCGATTCCAGGTTCAGCGTGCTGACAATCAGCACGAAAGCCGGAAGGCCGTAATAGAGCAATGGTCCGTTGGAAAGGTCGTGCCAGTTGATATAGGCCATCCATCCATAGGCGGCGACGGCCATGCTTCCTGCAAGCGGCAACTTGATCTGGACTCCGAATTTCCAGAGCTGGTAGGCCATGAAGCCGAGCGGGAACTCGAACATCCGCTGATTCGTATAGAACGCGGCAAACACGCCGTGCGAGTGCGATGCCTTCGCCGCGCAAAAGATCGCAAGGATCAGCAAAGACGTGCACAGCAGGCGGTGACGGCGCACCAGCATCAGCGAGACCGCCGCGGCCGCGTAAAACAGCATTTCATAATTCAGCGTCCAGCCGACGAACAACATCGGGAATATCTGGCCGCTTTCCTTGCGATAGGGAATGAAAAAGAGCGACTTCAGCAGATTGCCGAGGTCCGCCGTGGTCGAATTCAACAACTCAGGCGCAATGAGTGCCCCGGCGAATACGCCAAACGTCAACACCCAATACAGCGGCACGATGCGCGCAATGCGATCCGCGAGGAAACGCTGTGTGGTCAATTCGGGGTTGTCCAGCACGAGGGCAATGACGAAGCCGCTTATCACGAAGAAAATGTCGACACCAAATTCACCGAATGTGTGTGCGGTCGGCGACATGATGTGAAAGAAAATGACCGTTGTGGCTGCAACGGCACGCAGCACGGTAAGGGACTTTAGCTTTTGCATGGTGGATGCGCGGTCTGCGCGTTCGCCAACGGCGGCCTGAGCGGGATGTGCTGCGTTTGATCGCGGCTATTCTGACATCGCGGAAAGGTATGCGAATGCGTAGTTTTGTGTCCGACCGTACAGAACCCAGCAATTAGTTAAAGAGTTACCTTGTCCGAAATTCGAAAGTCTCTGTCCGCACAACCGGGCGGCGACAAACTACATTGACTCTCAGTTCGATACCGCTTTCGCGCAAGCCGTAGCGCGAAACCTGACTACACGGAGTCCCGCCATGAAAGCCATCCAGTTCAAGACTTTTGGCAAGCCCGACGTGCTCGAGTTCGTCGATCTGCCAACGCCCGTGCCCGGCGCCGGAAGTGCGCTCGTGCAGGTGCGCGCCGCCTCGATCAACCCGAGCGACGTGAAGAACGTCTCCGGCCATTTCGAGCACACGGTGCCGCCGCGGGTGCCCGGGCGCGACTTCAGCGGCGTGGTGGTGGCAGGCCCCGACGAGTGGCTCGGCGCCGAGGTCTGGGGCACGGGCGGCGACATCGGCTTCACGCGCGACGGCACGCATGCCGAGTTCATCGAGGTACCCGTGGCCGCGCTCGCGCGCAAGCCCGCGGCGCTCTCGCACGCGCAGGCCGCGTCGATCGGCGTGAACTTCGTCGTGGCGTGGCTTGGCACTGTCGATTACGCGCGTCTGGCCGAGGGCGAAACGATCGCCGTGATCGGTGTGTCGGGCGGCGTGGGCGGTGCGGTCACGCAGATCGCCAAGGCGCGCGGCGCGCGCGTGATTGGCGTGGGCCGCGAAGCGCCGCTGGCAGGTTCGCCGGCCGCGCGTCTCATCGACGCCTTCGTGCCGATGAACGAGCACACCGCCGAGCGCATACGCGAGCTGACGGGGGGCGCCGGCGCGGACGTGGTCTACGACGCCGTGGGCGGCGTGGCGTTCGAACTGGCGCTCGCGCTTGCGAAGCGGCGCGGCCGCGTGGTCGAGATCAGCGCCACGGGCAAGCGGCGCGTGGAGTTCGACCTCATCGACTTCTATCACAACGAGACGCAACTGCTCGGCGCCGATAGCGCGAAGCTCGGCGTGGCCGAATCCGCGCCGCTCATGCGCGCGATTGCCGAAGCGTTTGATGCGGGCCAGTTCGAGCCGCCCGTCGTGGCCGCGCACTTTCCGCTCGAGAGGGCGCGCGAAGCCTACGAGGCGGTCGCCGCCGGCACGCATGGGCGTGTCGTGATCGACATCGCGTGAACGAACCGGAGATGAGGATGAAGGGCTATCTGGTGTCGTTCGCGGTCGGCGCGCTCGCGGGGCTGCTGTACAACGTGCTGCAGGTGAAATCGCCCGCGCCGCCGACCATCGCGCTCGTCGGACTGCTCGGCATGCTGGCGGGCGAAAACGCCATCGGCCTCGTGCGCGCGTGCGTCGCGCATCTCGCGGGGTGAGCGGGCACTCCTCGCCCACCGCGACGGATTTTGATCCGCGCGTCCTTTTGTGCGGATCGGCTAGCTCACGCCCCGGCGCGCACGAGCCGCTCGGGCAGGCGTGCGCGTAGCGCGCGCGCGTCTAGCGCCGCGAGATCCTTGTCGAGTTCGAGCGTGACGAGGCTGCGCGTTTGGGCGTCGATTGCCTTGCGCAACGCGCCGAGGAACGCGGGCGGCGCCGCGAGCACGAGCGTGCCGTAGCGCGCGTCGTTGCGGGCCTTCGTGAGCGTCGTCGCGATTTCCGCCGCGAACACGGTGGCTTCGTGATCGTGCTGGCTAGTGTCGGGATCGGTCGCGCTGCGGCCAAAGCCGACGCGATCGGTGGTGCGCCCCGGCTTGTCGGTCACGAGGTTCTCATCCGACATGCGGCCTTGCAGATGGAGCAGCGTCTCGACCTCGTCGATGGCGCCCAGCGGGCTTTCTGTGGCGAAAATACGCGCGGTCACACGGTTGGCGACGACAACCCAGATCGTTTTCGACATGTTCGACTCCCTGCCATGGCGCCCGGCGCATGCGGCCGCCGGGCGGTTGAGTGGACTCGCGCCACGCGGCGTGAACACCAAGGGTAGCGCGCTTCGGGCCGCATGGGGCGGGAAGTGCCGCAGCACTTGCGTGCATGCCGCTGGCGTTCTCGCGGGGCGCGAAGCGTCGGGACAGCCAGCCGCGTGCCCGATGGTTTCCTGGCCTTCCAGAATTCGGGAGGATGATTCTCACCGCAGGACGATTATCTTTTCTGACGGAAGAAACTAGTCTTTAGACTCCGCAGCGCGCTGCAAAGGAGTCTGCCATGAGCCCGAACGCCGATCGCATCCATCACTACCCGAGCGACGTGGCCTTCACGCCGACGGTCAAGGCGATGCAGGAGCGCCTGGGCTCACGCGAACTCTATGCGCGTGTGGAGCGCGACCACGCTTGGGGCGTTGCGCTCACGCCCGAGATCCAGGCGTTCATCGGCGCACAGACGAGTGTGTTTCTTGGCACCGCGAATACCGATGGGCAACCGTACATCCAGCATCGCGGCGGCCCGGCGGGTTTTCTGCACGTGATCGACGAGCACACCATCGCATTCGCCGATTTCATCGGCAACCAGCAATACATCACGCTCGGCAACCTCGCCGATAACCCGAAGGCGCATCTGTTCGTGATCGACTACGCGCGGCGGCGGCGCGTGAAGATCTGGGGCCGGGCGCGCGTGGTGGAGGACGAGAAGCTGCTCGCGGAACTGATGCCCGCAGGCTACAAGGCGCGCGCCGAGCGGGTGATCGTGTTCACGGTGCAGGCGTGGGACATGAACTGCCCGCAGCACATTCCCCGCCGCTTCGACGCGGCTGACGTGCAGTCGGCGTTGGACGAGCGCGAGACGCGCATTCGCGAGCTGGAAGAGGCTGCGACGCAACGCGAAGCGCGCGTGCGCGAGCTCGAGGCGGAGGTCGCGCGGCTGCGCGAGGGCGCGGCGGCTTGAGGCAACGCCCGCGCCACAGTCAACCCACAACTCGGCTTACTTGGCCTTTTCCGCCGAGTTGGTGATGGCCTGACCGCCCTTGGAAAGGTCTTCGCCCGCGCCTGCGATGGTGTTGCAAGCGGCAAGCGTCACGGCGAACAGTGCAAGCGCAAACGCGAAATAACGGCTCATATCGGCTCTCCCTCAATCGAAAAGGCGTCGAACAGGCGTCGACTAGACGTCGAATCGAAGCGGCGGCGGGCATGAGGCATGCGCGCCGCCGTTCTTTTTATTCTACGCGCGAAGCGGGGCCACATGCGCCGAGGCTGCGCGGCGGAGTGCACACGACATCAAGCCGCTTTCAGCGCTTGTGCGTCCTGCGTACGACGAGCCACTTGGGCGAGCGAAACCGCACGATGCTCACATAGAGCCACACGTAGGTCAGCGCAAACAGCACGACGAAGCAGAACAGGTGCACCGTGTGGCGCCAGAACAGCGTGGCCGGAATCACGGCGATCAGGCAAAGCAGCCACAGGTAGGGCGAAGTGAGCGAATTGCGCCGCGTGAGTTCGCGCGCGTTGTGCGCGCCCACCACCCAGCGCATGAGGCGCTTGTAGACGAGCATGTGCAGGTGCACGCCGTCGGGAATGCCGGGCGACATGCCGCGCACGAACTTCTTCCGGTAGATCGAGAAGCAGGTCTCGAAGATCGGATACATGAAGAGCAGCACCGGATACCACGCCGACACGTCGCGGTTGCGCATGACGAGCAGGATCGACAGCTCGGCGAGCATGAAGCCGATGAAGTACGCGCCGCCGTCGCCAAGGAAGATCAGGCCCGCCGGGAAATTCCACATGAAGAAGCCCAGCACCGCGCCCATCATGATGAACGACGCGGAGAGCACGACGGGGTCGTGCACCTGGAAGGCCACGTAGGCGAGCGAGGCGAACATCATGAACGCGACCATCGAGGCGAGGCCGTTGAAGCCGTCGATGATGTTGATCGCGTTGGCGAGCGCCGCGACCGCGAGCACGGTGATGACGAAGGAAATCGCCGCGTAGGAGAGCAGGAAGTCGAGCGGCGGCACGCTGATGCGCGTGACCGCGATACCGAGAAACCAGAACGCGAGCGCGGCGGCGGCCATCGTGCAGAGGAGGCGCGCAAGCGGCGAGACGCGCTTGGTCAGGTCTTCGATTAGCCCCGAGGCGAACGCGGGCAGCCCGCACGCGACGATGCCGAGTATGCCGCCCGAGACGGCCGGATAGGCCCCGTGCAACTGCGCGGCCGCCACGATGAGCCCCGCGAGGATGCCCGTTCCGCCGATGCGGGGCACGGGCCGCACGTGAAATTTCTGCACGCCCACGAGATCGGAATCGACGGAGAACCTTTCATGCAGATGCGCGTAACGCACGATCAGCAGCGTGACCAGCAATGAAACGAGAAAGCCGAGGGCAAAACTGAGCATGAAAGGAAACCGCGACCGGAAGGAGGAATGCGCGATTATACAAAGGCGGACACGCCGCTCGCCCGAAGCGCATCTGGGCGACGGCGCGCGTGCGTTCCGCTCACGACAACGCGTTGACGGGCAGCGTGCTCAGGTTCCCGGCGTGTTAGCCGGCGTGATCTCGAGCAGGATGACGTGGTCGGGCACGTTCACGGTGAGTTGGCGCAGGTCGCGATGGCTTTCGATCGGCTGCGCCGAAGCGAGCGGATCATACAGGTCGACACGCTTGGCTTTTCCGCCAAAATCGACATCGACGCGCGCGGCTGGGCTAGCGAGTGGTGTTCCCGTCTCCCGGTTCCAGATGAGCGTTTCATTCCAGAGCACCAGCACGAAGCGTCCGTCCTTCTTCTGCAGCAGCAGGCTGTTTGCCGATGCCGGCATATCCGAAAGCGTATACGCGAGCGTGCTGCGCGCCGCCGCGTTCGCGCGTCGCGCCGTGTTGGCGTTCAGGATCGACGTGAGATTGCGAATGGCGTAGGCCACCGGCTTGGGGCTGTTGTCGTTGCGAAAGAGCCCGTAATGCATTTCGTCGTTCTTGCGCGTCGGATCGGGTTTCTCGTCGAGCAGTTCATAAACGTAGAGCCGTTTCACGCCCGCCGCCGCCGCGTCCATATAACCGTTGAGGACGCCCTTGGCCTGCGTCGGCTCGTCGACGCCGAGCATGTACCAGCCCGCCTGGGGCAAAGAGAAGTAGCCGAACTCGGTAATGACGAGCGGCAACTGAAATCTTTGGCCCAGGTGAATGGCGGCAAGCATCCACTTGTCGCCGTTCGCGTTCCAGAGGGGCTGTTCGCCGTTTTGGGGGTAGACGTGCTGATTCGCGTAGTCGGCTGAATTCGCGCGCGTCTCGACCGACTTGGGCTCGAAACCGGTCGCATCGTATACGGGCACCCCTTTAAGCGCAGGCATGCCGTGTACGCGTGCGTAGAGGTCGCGCTGCACGGCGAGCCCGGCTGCGGCGCCGGTAAGCCCCTGGTAAGCGACCGGAAAGTTGTTGAGCTCGTTGGGGCCTTCGATGGCTGCGACGCTGCCGGGGATCTCGGTATTCAACGTCGCCACTTGCCCGATCTGCTTCTCGAAATCCGCGCCCATCAGGAAGTTGAATTTCACGCCGCGCTGCGCGAGATAGACGTAGCTCGAGAACGGGATGGAGGAGCCGGGTGCGTAATCGCGGACGTGGTGGATGCCGAGCCATGCCATGTCGTCGGCGACATTGTGGACGTTGACGTACGCACCGTCGGTGTAGCTGACGTGGGTCACGACCGCGAGCGTCTGGAGGAAGTCCTCGGCTGGCATTGCCTGCACAGCGTCACTCGCTTGCACCGCCGATGCGCATGCGAGCGCGCACAGACCCGCAGCGAGGCTTTGGGCGATACGCGTGCCGGGCCGCGCGCGCCGTTTTGCCAGGTTGTGTTGTCGCTCACGCTGTGAGGCGGCTCGTCTGGCGAGCAGGATAGGGCTGAGTACCAGGAGATGCTTCACGGCGTATTCCTCGCGTGGGGCGACTGCCGGTTCTGCGCGTTGCCACTTGCCGGCGTCTCGATGATTCTGCCCCTGTTGGAGCGGCATTCACGGCCCATTCTGATGCGCAGTTGCCGACTTTGTGTGTGCGACGGCGAACGGATAGGCATTGCGCGAAAGATTAAATTCGTATGACAGTGCATACATTCCGTAATCAATAAGGAATCCTTCATATCAATTGCCCTGCTTCGGGCGCATCTGCGAACGGGCTGCGATGGCGGGACAAAAGTCCCGATTCCACGCACCTTCACACTCCCGCGAAGGACGTCGCCTTTGCGTTATGTGCGAGAGCGCACATAACGCGAAGCTCGCAGGCGCCTCGCCATAGGGCTCCCGCGCGGCGCGGACGGCGAGCCGGCGACGATCTCGGACAGTTGGTGGGATTGCGCACGGATTGCTCGTTGCTCACACCGTAATGTGTTGTCGTGGCTGTCGGGCGGACAGCGAATGCATGGACCGCTCGGGGCATGAGGTCCGTGTGTCCGCACCTGCGGACGAACGCGCCGGACACAAACGTCTGACGAACACGACACGCTTTGGGGCAGGGACATGTCTGAGTTAACGCAACGGGCAGAACTTACGCAACGTACGGTCGATATCGTGCTGCCACGTACGGTCGATGTCGTGCTGATCGTGCTGGGCGCCATATGCGCCGTACACCTGAATCTAAATTCCGCACAGGTGGCCGCGGTGCATCACCCCGATCCCACGCTGGTGGCGTTTTGCGCGGCGCTCGCCCTCTCGGTCTTTCCCGCCTGCGGGACCTATGGCACACGCGGCAGCCGGTCGCTTTTTAGCGTCGCCGGCCGCACGGCGTTCGCGTGGCTGGCAGTGCAGCTTTGCGGTCTCGTGCTGCTTTATGCGATTCATCACGATCATCTGCTGGCGTTGCCGTGGTTCATGTATTGGACATTGACGACGGGTATTTCTCTGCTGCTGTCGCACACACTGTTCTTTTCGGAATTCAGCGTGCTGCGATTGACGCGTGAATGGTGGCGCCGGGAAGCGCTCGAGGTCGGTACGCGCGACACGGTTCGCAACGCCGTCATTGGGCACGCCTTGAAACGCGTCTTTGACATCGTGGCGGCGGTGAGTGCGATCGTCCTGCTCTCGCCGCTGCTCGCCGTGCTCGCGCTGCTGGTCAAGCGCGACGGCGGTCCGGCGATATACGGCCATACGCGCGTAGGGCGCCGTGGCAAGAAGTTCCGCTGTCTCAAGTTCCGCTCGATGGTGGTGAATTCGGAGCAGGTGCTCAAGGATCTGCTCGAGCGTGATCCCGAAGCGCGCGCCGAATGGGAACGTGAATTCAAGCTGAAGCACGACGTGCGCGTAACGCGGATCGGCCACTTCCTGCGCCGCTCGAGCCTCGATGAACTGCCGCAGCTCTGGAACGTCCTGCGCGGCCAGATGAGTTTTGTCGGCCCGCGCCCGATCATCGATCAGGAGCTGGAGCGCTATGGCGAGGCGAGAAAGTACTACCTGATGGCCACGCCGGGTATCACAGGCCTGTGGCAGGTGAGTGGGCGCAACGATATCGACTACGCAACGCGCGTTTTGCTCGACGTTTCCTATGTGGAGAACTGGACCTTCCGGAAGGACATCGGGATTCTGTTCAAGACGTTTTTCGTGGTGATCCGCGGTAACGGCGCGTATTGAGTCGCGAACCGGAGTTGAAAAAGCAGAGCTGCAAACGTGTTGGCGCGAGACGCGGTTGAGATATCAGGTATCCGGGTCACACGGCATGACCCGGAACGCGTGTAATGGATTGGGGGTGTTGCGATGGGACTGAACGCGATGAACTGGATCGGGACTGCGCACGCGCGTGTCGTGCGGGAATTCGGGCTGGCGGGCGCACTGCGCCGGGGAGCGGCGTGTGCCGTTTGTCTGGCGCTCACGGCGTTGAGCGGCTGTGCTCTGGCGCCGGGCATGACTTACAGTTCCGGGGCGGGCGGCGCCGGGGCGAACACGAGCGCCGGGGCGAAAACGGCCGGCGCGGGATCTGGCGCGGCGGTGCCAGATAGTTTGGTGGCCAAGGGTGTCGCCGGTGCGCCATCTGGCACGCTCGTCGAGATCACGCGGGACCTGGTGGACAAGGAAGCGGCGGAGCGACCCAAGAGCATCCCCGAGGACGTGCAGAAGATGTTTGCCAAGGCCGCTCCGTATGAAATCGGCCCCGGCGATATTCTCACCGTCGTGGTGTGGGATCACCCGGAGCTCAACCTGCCCGGAGGAGCAGGCGCTGGCGACGCTCCATCGGGAGCTAGTTCGGTTGCGTCCGGTTACACCGTCGATACCAACGGCTTTATTCAGTATGCCTATATTGGTCCGCTGAAAGTCGCCGGCCTTTCGGAAATGGGCGTGCGCGACATCCTCGCGGAGAAGCTTGCGAAATACGTCCGTCAGCCGCAGATCA
This sequence comes from Paraburkholderia sp. JHI869, assembly GCF_038900775.1. NCBI lineage: Bacteria > Pseudomonadati > Pseudomonadota > Betaproteobacteria > Burkholderiales > Burkholderiaceae > Paraburkholderia > Paraburkholderia sp. JHI869. The sequence goes on along the minus strand of NZ_JAYMSC010000004.1, from coordinate 243,578 downwards.
CCGTGCGCATCGAGACCTACCGCAGCAAGCGCGTGTATCTCGACGGCGAGGTCAAGACTCCGGGCGTGCAGGTGCTCAACGACCGCCCGATGACGTTGCCCGAGGCGATCAACCGGGCCGGTGGTTTCACGAGCAATGCCGACCGGTCGCATGTGTCCGTGACACGTGGAGATGCCACCGTGGATATCGATATGCCGGCGATGATCCGCAAGGGATTCAATCCCGACCGGATCATCCTGCACGATGGTGACCTCGTGCGGATCTTTGCACAGACGGACAGCAAGGTTTTTGTAGTCGGCGAGGTCGAGCGTCCTGGCGGCGTGATGTTCAACAACGGACGGATGTCGCTGAACGAGGCGCTTGGCAACGCGGGAGGGATCAACCAGTCATCGGGCGATGCATCGCAGGTGTATGTCGTGCGTGGACGCGATACCAGCCAGCCGGTCGTGTTCCATCTCGACGCGAGCAGCGCTTCTGCAATGGCCACGGCCGACTCGTTCGAGCTTAAGCCCAACGACGTCGTGTTCGTGGATACATCTGCTCTCGTGAAGTGGAGTCGGGTCATCAGCCTGATTTTGCCAACGACGCAGGCCGCGGCGGCGAGCCGTGCGATTGGATACTGATGCGCAAATGAAAGATATAAACCACACGAACCGCGTCGGTCGACCTGTTAGATTTCGGGGAAACACGATGAACAACCGCGACTATCTGCTCGAAGGGCCTGCGGAGACGATCATGCCGATCGCCCCCGACGGCGGCCATATGGGCAATATGCTGGACACCCTTTACGCGGGCCGCAAGACGATCCTGATCGTTACGCTGATCTTTACGCTTTTCGGCACCCTCTATGCGGTACTGGCGTCCCCTGTCTACCAATCGGACATGCTCATTCAGGTGGAAGAGAGCCCGAACGGGGCAAAGTCGGCGCTGGCCGATCTTTCCTCCCAGTTCGCGGTCAAGACCCAGGCATCGGCGGAAATGGAGGTATTGCGTTCGCGGATGGTCGTGTCGTCCGCCGTGGATGCGACCAAGCTCTATATCAAGGCAACGCCACGCTATTTCCCCGTGGTGGGCCGCTGGGCTGCGCGACATCTGAGCCTCGGCAACTGGTCGGGATGGGGCGGTTACGCCTGGGGCGACGAGGCGATCGAGGTAACGCAATTCGACGTGCCGACGCGCCTGCAAGGCAGACCGTTTGTCTTGACCTACCGGGGCGACGGGGCTTACACGCTCGAGGGTGGCGGCATCACGCTCGAAGGAAAAGTGGGAGAGGCGTTACACGCACCGACGGTGGGCGGCGCAATCGACCTCGTCGTCGGCCGGATCGATGGGCAGCCGGGCACGATCTTCAACGTGATGCGCCTGTCCGAACTGAGCGCCATTCAGGGGCTGCAGACGGCAATCGCCATTACGGAAAAGGGCAAGGAATCCGATGTCATCGGTGTTGCGCTGGACGGTGAAGACCCGGTACTCACCAGCACCATTCTCAATGCGATCGGCAACGAATACATCCGGCAGAACGCTCAGCGCACGCAGGAAGAAGCGGAAAAGCAGATTGCCTTCCTCGACCGGCAGCTGCCTCTGCTCAAGGCGCAGCTCGAGAAAGCCGAGAATGAGTTCAACACGTTCCGCTCGGCGCACGGGGCCGTCAATCTGGATGCCGAAGCTTCGGCACTGTTGCAGAGTTCGGCGCTGGCGCAGCAGCGTATCGCCGATCTGCAACAGCAACGCGCGCAGGCGATGGCGCGTTTCACCGACGACAACCCGGCTCTCGTCGCCATCAACGGGCAACTGTCCGAAGCGCAGAAGTCGCTGGAACACCTGGCTGGCCAGACCCGCGCGCTGCCGCCGGTGGAGCAGGAGGTCGTGCGCCTGCAGCGGGAAGTCACCGTCGATACGAACATCTACACGAATCTCTTGAACAATCGCGAGCAGTTGCGTCTGATCAAGGCAGGGCGCGTGTCGAATGTGCGCATGATCGACGCCGCCGTGCCGCCTGAGGGACCGATTCGGCCGAAGCGCGCAATTATCGTGGTCGCGGCCGTGTTTACCGGATTGTTTGCCGGCGCCGCGCTCGTGCTGCTGCGTCAGAGGCTCAACCGCGGCGTCTCTGTCGTGGACGAGATCGAAGCGGGCACCGGGCTGGCAGTCTTCGCGGCCGTACCGCGCAGTCGGATTCAGCAGTCGATGGCGCGTCGTTTGCCGTACGGCGCGCCGGGCGCGAACACGGTGCTCGCGCACACGGCCGTATTCGACCCGGCGGTCGAGAGCCTGCGCAGCTTCCGCACTGCGCTCGAACATTCGCTGGAGGACGCAGCCAATCGTGTCGTGCTGCTGGCGGGGCCGACACCCATGGTCGGCAAGTCGTTCGTCTCAGTCAATCTGGCGGCCGTATTCGGTGCGTCGGGCAAGCGTGTGCTTCTGGTCGACGCGGATCTGCGGCGCGGCTCGCTGAACCAGCATATGGCGGTGCCGAGTATGCCCGGCGTCACCAACATCTTCGACCAATGCCAAAGCTATGACCAGGTGGTGCACAGCGAGGTAATGCCGGGCGTCGACTTCGTCGCGACCGGTGGTTATGTGACCAACGCCAGCGAGCTGCTGCAAAAGGATGCCTTCAGGAACTTCGTGGCCTGGGCCAATTCGACGTATGAACTGGTGTTGATCGACGCGCCGCCGATTCTGCCGGTGGCCGACGCCGGGATCATCGGGAAACTGGCGGGTACCGTGTTCGTGATCGCGCGCCAGGGCGCGACGAGCGTGACGGATCTGCGCGAGTCCGTGCGTCGCTTCGAACAGGTTGGCGTGCCAATTCGCGGCGTGATCTTCAATGACCTGACATCGCGTCCGGGGCGCTATGGCGACGAATATGCCGCGTACGGCTATACGAGCTACGGCTTTGCCAAGGATACGGGGAGTAGTGCAAAGGCGGAGTAGCCGGCGACTGCCGGCAGTCGTGTGCTCGTCGATGGGCCGCGCCGCGGTCCATCGAATTGCCAGTCACATGAGCGACGGCGAACATTCACCGGGGCGAAGACCGGCGACACTTCAAGACATATGAATTGCATGGCGTGGCCCGTCGAATCCGGCCGTGAGCGATGCCTTCCACCTTGGGATGAAACACGTGCTTGCCCCGAATCTGATGATCAACGGCCGCTTTCTGGGTCGCCGCGCGACGGGTGTCGATCGCTTTGCGTTCGAGACGATCCGGGCGCTCGATCAATTGATCGAGTTGCGCGACCCGCGCGTCGCCGGATTGCGGACCGAAATCATCGTGCCCGAAGCCCTGGCTGCCATGCCGAATCCGTTTCGGCACGTCGCGCTGCGCGCGAGCGGGAAAAGCGGTGGCCTGCGCTGGGAACAACTGGCGCTGCCGCAAGCGGCACGCGGCCGGCTGCTGCTCAATCTCTGCAATTCCGGGCCGCTGTGGTATCGCCGTCAAATTACGGTGCTGCACGATGCGGCGCCCGCGCGCGTGCCGGACAGCTACAGCCGCTCCTTTGTTGCCTGGTATCGCCTGATGGCGCCGCGTCTTGGCCGCATATCGCGGCGTGTCATTACCGTTTCCGAATTCTCGCGGCGTGAGCTGTGTGACGCTTACCGGATTCCTGCGGACAAAATCGGCGTTGTGCCGGAGAGCGGCGAGCACATGTTGCGTGTGCAACAGGATGGGGGCAAGGCGGCAAACGCGTACGGCGAGCGTCCATTCGTGCTTGCGGTGGGCAGCCTCAACCGTCACAAGAATTTTCAGCTTGTGGCAGACGCCGCACGGCTCATTCGTGACGCGCAGTTCGACATCGTCGTCGTGGGCGGGGGCGATGCACGCGTCTACGGAACGGGCCAGGATGCGTTGCCCGAGTTCGTGAAGCATCTCGGGTACGTGAGTGACGGCGAACTCGCGGCGCTCTATCGTCGCGCAGCATGCTTCGTTTATCCGTCGCGTTACGAGGGCTTCGGGCTGCCGCCAGTCGAGGCGCTGGCGCTTGGCTGCCCCGTGATCGCTTCGCGTCTGCCGGCTGTCCAGGAAGCGTGCAGCGACGCCGTGCTCTACACGTCGCCTGACGACCCCGCCGAACTCGCGAGTTTGCTTGAACGAATCACGAGCGATGCCGCGTTGCGTGAGCGTCTGCGCGAGCGAGGCCGCGCGCGGACCGCAGAACTAACCTGGCAAACGACTGCCACCAGGTTGATCGAGGAGATCTCGCCGTGGCTAACGTAACGCTTGCATCCAATCTAGCCAACGACACACGCCGGTTCGGCCGTGTCGCGCTCGTGCACGAGTGGCTCGTCACCTACGCGGGATCGGAAAAGGTGGTGGAGCAGATTCTTCAGCTGTTTCCGCAGGCGGATCTATACAGCGTCGTCGACTTCTTTCCGGAGTCGCTGCGCGGCGTGCTGGGCGGCAGACATGCCACGACCTCGTTTATTCAACATTTGCCTCGCGCTCGCAAATCGTTTCGCAGCTACCTGCCGCTCATGCCGCTGGCCATCGAGCAGTTCGATCTCTCTTCGTACGATCTCGTGATTTCGTCGAGCCATGCCGTGGCAAAAGGCATCTTGACGGGGCCGAACCAGGTGCACGTCAGTTATGTCCACTCGCCGATTCGCTATGCGTGGGATCTGCAGCATCAGTATCTGTGCGAGGCCGGACTGCAGCGCGGCATGAAGAGCTGGATCGTGCGCGCATTGCTTCACTACATGCGTATCTGGGACCAGCGCACGGCGCATGGCGTGGATGCCTTCGTCGCCAATTCCGCGTTTGTGGGGCGGCGCATTCGCAAGGCCTACGGCAGCGAAGCCGCCGTGGTCTATCCGCCAGTCGATGTGGAACGGTTCGAGTTGGGTCTCCACCACGAAGACTTCTATTTGATCGCCTCGCGCATGGTGCCATACAAGCGCATACCGCTCATCGTCGAGGCATTTGCGGCGATGCCGTCGCGGCGTCTCGTGGTGATTGGCGACGGCGCCGACTTTGCGCGCGTCAAGGGGTGTGCGACGTCGAACGTAACGTTGCTTGGCTATCAGCCCGATGAGGTTCTGGTCGACCACATGCAGCGTGCGCGGGCGTTCGTCGTCGCCGCGGAAGAAGACTTTGGCATTTCAGTTGTCGAGGCACAGGCCTGCGGCACGCCGGTCATCGCTTTGGGTCGTGGAGGGTCGCGGGAGATCGTGGTGGAGTCCCCGGACCCCGAGCGCGGCACGGGGCTCTTCTTCAGCGAGCAGAGCGTCGAATCGATCGTCGACGCGGTCGAGCGTTTCGAGCGTCTGCCACCGCTCAAAGCGGAAGTTTGCCGTCGCAATGCGATGCGCTTTACGGAAGAGCGATTCAAGCAGGAGTTTTTAAGCGTCGTGGAGCGCGCAATGGATGCCGACAAGGCGTTTGCCGATGCGCCGCCAGTGGTGCGGCGCTGGCATTCAGCCTGAGTTGGCGCGATAACGAGATCGTTCACGCGCGAATGCTGGGTGAACGCATAGGGGTTTCGGCAAGTGGAACTGACGATATTCGGAGTCATCGTGTTCGTCGCCGGACTGGCGGCGCTCTACGCGTCGTATCGCGGCGCGATTTACGGCATGGCGGTGTTCTCCTTGTTTGGATGTACGCTCGCGCTCGGACTGGGCGGCATCGGCATTTTGCCGGCGCAAGTCTTTCTCGCGTTCTTCGCACTCCGGGCGTTCAATCTCGTCGGCGGGAAGAAGCTCGCTGACGCGTTCACGCAGGACAAGCCCGGCTTCTGGCTGCTCTGCACCTGCCTGTGGGGTGTGACGGGCGCCATCTTGCTGCCGCGGGTGCTGAGCGGCGCGACCCTGGTGTTCCCTGTCGACCGCAGCAGCCAGTTCATCGTATTGCAGCCGCTTGGCCCAGTCTCTGGCAATTTGTCCCAGACGATCTATTGCATCGCCGACGTCGTGGTGTATTGCTCCATGTTTGCGTTCCTGCAATATCGTGGTGTGTACCGGACGCTCGCCAACGCCATCTTCCTGCTCGCCTCGCTTGACGCGCTTGCTGGCGTGATCGATATCGTTGCGCACGCGGCGGGCCTCGACATCCTCTCGGCCATCAAGACGGCGCAGTTCGCCGATTTGACGGGGCAGGAAATGGCCGGGATGGTTCGCATCAGTGGCACGTTCAGCGAAACCTCGGGTTTCGCGGCTTTTACGCTGCCGCTCTTTGTTTTTTGCCTGAATCTCTGGCTCGTCGGCTATCGCCCGAAACTGGCCGGGCCGCTCTCGATTGCAACGGGATGCCTCCTGCTGCTTTCGACTTCGGGAACCGCGTATGTCGGGTTAGGGGCGTATCAGTTCGTACTGCTCGTCAGCCGGCCCGGTGTCATCTCGCGTTTCGCTCCCGTACGCAAGCGACGGCTGTCGGTTATCTCTGCGTGCGCGGGCCTTCTGGTCGTGCTCTACGTGATCGTCTTTCTGCCGGGGGTGGTGAAAGTGCTCGGGGATTTCGTCGACGCCGCCATCCTGAGCAAGGCAGGTAGTGACTCCGGTGTCGAGCGAATGGGGTGGAATTCTCAAGGTATTACCAACTTCTTCGACACGTATGGAATAGGCGTTGGGCTGGGAAGCATTCGTGCGTCCAGCTTTCTGGTGGTGCTGGTGGCAAGCCTTGGTATCGTGGGTGTGGTGTGTTACGGCTTGTTCCTTGGCAAGACTCTGCTGGTGCCAGTGCCTGCCCATTACCCATTCACGGAGCGGGCCGTGTCCTATGCGGCGCGGCACGCCATGATCGCGACGTTGATCGTTGCCTCGGCTTCGCTTAGCGTCTTCGAACTCGGTTCTTGTTTCTATATATTTGCGGCCGCAGCGGGCGCACTCTCGCCGCGTGTGCTGCGACGTGTGCCCGCGCGTGGCGGATGGGTTGCCAGGGGGGCTCATGAATAAGGTTCACTCGTCGCTGTCAAAGCTTGAACTGCTAGCGGTTTATTTTTCGTACGCGATACGCTATCTCTACCCGCTTATTCTCATTCCCTATTACGGAAGAGTGCTCGGTTCGAGTGGCTACGGGGTGGTATTGGCCGGCCTGTCGCTTTCCAGTGCTCTCTGGCTGGTCGTCAACTTCGGATTTTCTACCATCGGGGGACGGGATATCGTCCATACCGAAGTCGCGAGCGAACGCGATACGATTTTCCGGGATCAATTTACGGCCCGGCTGCTGTTGTCCATTCCCGGTGCGATCGTCGGGGGCATCGCGGTTTCCAGGTCGGACATCATCGCCAATGTGCCTCTCGCGGGTTTTTTCGTCGTTGCCGGCGGGCTGCTGTCCGCCTTTAACATTGGCTGGTATTTCACCAGCACGGGGCGCCCGCGGACGAATGTCCTGATCGAAGTACTGGGGCTCGTACTTTCGCTCGCACTGATCTTTGCCTTTATCCGCAAGCCGGCTGATGTCGACCGGGCGTTTCCCGTGATTTTTACCTCCAGCATGATCCAGACGCTGGTGGCCTATTGGCTCATTCGAAAAGAATACAGCGGCTTCATTTCACCCGTGCGCGCGGCCGTGGGGCTGATCAAGCGGTCGGCGACGATCTTCATCTACAGCGGAACCGCGGTGTTGGTGCTGGATGCATCGACCTACATTTTGTCGCTGCTGGCCGCAGCCCAGGAAGTCAGTGCCTTTGGTCTCTCCGAGCGCCTCGTGGGCGCTGCATTGAGCATCATGGCGCCGGCCGCGCAGATTCTGGCGCCGAAGGTCATGTATCTGGTTACCCGCAATCCGGCCCGAGCGAATCTGCTCGCGCGGCGAACATTTGCCGTCTTCTTTGTTGGAGCAGTCGCGGGTGTGATCCTCACGAGATTGCTCTCTGAATGGCTCATCCCGCTGATTTTTGGACCGGAGCTCCGTCACGCTGTACCGGTGCTCAATATCATGGTGTTCATTCTGCCGCTCACCGTTTGCACGCGGGTATTGGGCATCTATTTCCTGATTCCCCGAAAACTCGAGAAGCTGCTCGCCTGGAGCGGTGTGATCAGCGCAGTGGTGAACCTGATGGCGGCCATTCCCCTTGCCAGCCACTGGGGAGCCGCAGGTATGGTGTACGCGCGAATCCTCGCGGAAGGATCATTGCTCGTTATGCTGATTTTCGGGATCTGGAGAGCAGGCTTGTTCCGGGAAATTCTTGGCATCACCGAAGGTTCCTCTCTGCCGGCGAGATTTGCAAGATGGCTCGAATAACGAGGTCTGCGAAGTATTTTTACGGGCGTGTGCGGCAGGCAGAAGTGCGGTGCCGCGTGTGCCGATGCCGCGTCGTCCGCATTTCTGCGGGCATTGGTCGATGAGGTCAATAATGGAATCGAACTCCAATTCGCGAGTCACGATGGCCGAGCCAACGCGTCAGCCTTCATCCAGCAAGGATCCGAGAATCTGTCTGATCTTCGCCACGCGTGGCCGCGCAGACATTCTCAAGGACGTCGTCGCCTTCGTCGATTTGCAAACGGTTAAGCCTGATCTGATCATCGTCTCCTGCGTCTCGGACGAGGACGTTGGCGACCTCCCAGTCCGACCCGGAATGATCGTGCTGAAGGGACGACCTGGGCTCACGACGCAACGCAATCATGCATTGGACCATGTGCCGGACGACGTCGACGTCGTGATGTTCCTGGACGATGACTTTCTGATGCACAGCGAGTGGACTGCGGAAGTCCTCAAGGCCCTGGATAGCGATCCGTCTATCGCCTGTGTCACCGGAACCGTCATCGCGGACGGCATTCATGGGCCGGGTTATTCCTTCGAAGAAGGGCGGGCCATCGTTGCCAGGATCGGCGATCTTCCGGAAAGGTTGATCGTCGCGCCGACCGGTGGTCCCTACGGGTGCAACATGGCGTTTCGCGCGAGCAGCATCGCTGGCCTGCGCTTTGACGAGCGCCTCGTACTCTATGGCTGGCAGGAGGATCGTGATTTCGGAGGCCAGATCTGGAATCGCGGCTATCTCGTCGTGCGTATCAACACGGCGCTCGGCGTGCACATGGGCGTCAAACGCGGCAGGGTGTCCGGATGCAAACTGGGTTATTCGCAGGTTATCAACCCGTTCTATCTGGTGAAAAAGAAGACGATGCCTTTGCGCCCGGCGGTCGATCATGTCATACGCAATATCGCGAGCAACATCGTGCGAAGCTTTGCACCGGAACCATGGATCGACCGGCGAGGGCGTCTCATGGGAAATTTGATCGGATTGTGGGACTTCTTTCGAGGAAGGCTGACGCCCGAGCGACCCGAAAGCTTTTAGAAATGGCCAGGCGCGAGGCTGACTGTCATTCCGACGTGGCAAAGCGCGATGAGTGCTGTCGGCATTGTGCCTGACCGTACGCAATCGATGAACAAGCACTAGGGGCGCGCCTGGTTGCGCCGTACGCTATACACAATCCTGTGAAGGTATCTTCGATTCGGACAACATATTAGTGGTGCAGAAGGTTGTCTAAAAAGCTGGTGTTAGTCGCACGCGATGAACAAAGACTCCCATTTGGCGGTGCCAGATTGCCTGCGCGGCCTCGCAGCCATCTCGGTCCTGCTCTTTCACTTTAATCACTGGCTTGGGATCCCATGGCTGGCCCCCAACGCGGGCATTGCCGTCGACTTCTTTTTTGGCCTGTCCGGATACGTACTGTGTGTGGCGTACCGTGGGCGCTTCGAAAGAGGGATGAGCGGTGCGCTTTTCGCGCGTATCAGACTCATACGGCTGATGCCGATGATCGTGATCGGAACCCTGTTGAGTGCATCGTATCTTGCGGCGAGATATGTGCTGCTTCACGATTCCGACATCTCCCCTGGCTGGCTCGCGGCCGCCACGCTGCTTGGTCTATCGTGCATTCCGATCTTCGGTGCCCCGCATGCAATTGGAGGGCCGCAGGTGTTTCCGCTCAATGGCCCTGAATACACGCTTTTCCTCGAGTTGGTCGTCAACGTCTTCTGGATGCTCACACGTCGATTCGACGGCATGAAGTTCGCGCTCGTCATGGCGATCGCGGGCTATGCGCTTACCGCGGTATGCGGCATGGGAGGCGATACGCCGCAGACTTTCCTTTCTGGCTTTCCACGTGTATTTGGCGCTTACTATCTGGGCGTCCTGATTTATCACTGTCATGTGAAATTCGGGCTGCTCTCGTTGGCGATCTGGAAGTCGCTATTTCTTCCGGCATGCATCGCAACGGTGATCATTATGGGGTGGCACGGCCAGATCCCCTTCTTCGTGCAGTGGCTGTGGGCCGCTGCCGTGATGCCGTTGCTGATCCTCGGCGGGTCTTCGATTGCGCTCACTGGGCCTGTGCGGGCGGTCGCACTCGTTCTTGGCGAACTGTCGTATCCCGTGTACGCGCTGCATTACCCCACGTTTGTCTGGCTCAACGGCGTCTATCAGGAGCTGATGCACAGAAAGGATCCGATTCTTGAGGCCGCCGTGTTCTTGCCCGTGATCCTGCTGACCAGTTATCTCATCATGCGTTTCGTCGATACGCCAATACGTGCGTGGCTCGTTTCCCGATTTGGCCGATCGACGCATAAAGCGGTTCTCGACGCCACGGCCGCCGATACGCCCGTTTGAGCCGATGCGCACTGGCTCGATATGCACGCGTTTGCGTGCGGTATCCAGCAGTGCTGCGCTGGCTGGGTCGATAGCATACGCGTCGGGGAAAACGGCACTGTCCTGCGTAAGGACGGACATCGCGTTGCGCGAATCCTGCTCGAAACCTGGGGCTACCGTTGTGGCCGTTTGAGCGGCCATATGATCGGTTGCCGGGCCATTGACTGAAGAGAATTGACGTTTGAACGTGGAGAGGGCGATGAAGACGATAGCGTTCAACGGCAAGTTCTTCGGGGCAGCGCCAACGGGCGTGCACAAGGTTGCCGAGCAACTCGTTGCTGCGACCGATGCGCTGATTGCCGCGCAAGCCGGCAGCGAAGTCGATTGCGCCCTTGTCGTCAGAGACCGCGTCGAGATACCGCTTTACCGCAATATTTCGTGCGTTCGCGAGAGTCGCTGGGCTCGCAAGATTCACCGGATCGCGTGGGAGCAATGCTATCTCCCACTGGCTCGCAGAAGGGACTTCATTCTTAATCTGTGCAATCTCGGGCCACTGCTTCATCGGGATTCGGCGACGATGATCCACGACGCACAGGTCTATTCGGCCCCGGAATCTTATTCGCTTCCTTTTCGGCTTTGGTACAAATCGCTCTACTTTTTCATCGGCAAACGGCACAAGATCATCTTTACCGTATCCGAGTTTTCTAAAGCCGAGCTGGTGCGCTATGGCATTGCCAGCGCCGACAAGATTGTCGTCGTGCATAACGGCTGCGACCACGTGCTGCAGGTCCAGCCCGACGCGCGGCAGCTCGCGGTGTTGAATCTGAAGCCGCGACGCTATGTGCTCGCACTCGCGAATACGCAGAAACACAAGAACATCGGCATCTTGCTCAAGGCCTTCGGCGGCGCGCAGTTGAGCGACGTCGAACTCGTGCTGTTCGGCAGTGCGACGCAGGCCGACTTCGAAAGTCTCGGCCATGTCGTGCCTCCGAACGTGCGATTTACCGGCCGCATTAGCGATGCCGAGCTAGTTGGGCTGATGACCGATGCCGGCGCACTTGCCTTTCCTTCGCTGACGGAAGGCTTTGGTCTGCCGCCGCTGGAGGCGATGGCGCTGGGTTGCCCGGTCGTCGCTGCGCCGTTTGGCGCGCTTCCGGAAGTTTGTGGCAAGGCGGTGCTTTACGCCGACCCGTTCGACCCGAACGCCTGGAGGATGAATATTTTGACCGTACTCAACGATGAACCCGTGCGGCAGTCCCTGATATCCGCCGGGCTGCGGCAGGCTGGACGCTTCACCTGGAGACAGGCGGCGCGCAGCATGTTCGAGACCGTGAAGGCCGTGAGCGGCTGAATTCCTTATAGAAAAGCGTTGTTGGGGGCACGTAATGTCTATTGATGTCGACTTCTCATTGGCGCTCAATGATCGCACCGGCAAGCTCTTTTTGGGGAAGGACATCATCTCAACGCTCGGCGCCAGCGTGACGAGGGTCCACTACGGACGATTTCACGAATTTCCCCATAGTGATCTGATGCGCCGGATCGTGGGCCGCTTGACTCACAAGGAAACCATTGCGCGCGTCAACCAGTCGCGCCTGGTTTCACTTTTGCCGGTAATCCGCGATCCACGTCCCACGCTGCATCTCGACCCGCTCAGCGTCGTGCGCCATCGCCTGGAAGCACGAGATATTGTGCTCTGCCACGATGTCGGTCCGATCACACATCCTGAATATTTCGCGCCGGGTGTCAATGAATTGTATGTTCGGGCTTATGACGAGATCCGGCGAATGAAGCCGCATATGGTTTTCGTCAGCAAGACGTCGCAGCGGGAATTTCACGCGCTGTACGGCAATGACTTTGCCTCATCGAACGTCATCTATATTCCAACTCGTCTGGGAGTCAAGAAAGGAGAGGGACGTCCGGTGGAAGGCGTTTCGCGCCGCTTTCTGCTGACGGTGGGCAGTATCGGCGATCGGAAGAATCAGGCCCGTTGTATCGAGGCGTTTTCGGCAAGCGGGCTCGTGGAGAAAGGGTGGCAGTATGTCCTTGTCGGAGGGCGCGAATCGGGTGCGGACGCCGCCATCGAACTCGCCAGGCAGTCTCCGGGTGTCGTGATGCCGGGCTATACGAAAGATGACGAGCTTCGTTGGCTATACCGCAACGCATCCGGTTTCGTGCTGATGAGTCTGCTTGAAGGATTCGGCATGCCGGTGATCGAGGCGATAGAGCACGATTTGCCATGCCTCGTTTCCCGCGGGAGCATCTTGACGGAGGTTGGCGGCGGCGCGATGCTGTGCGCCGATCCGCTTGCTCGCGAATCCATCGCTTATGGTATGCGTTCGCTCGCCGAGATGCCGGACGAGGAGCGTGGCCGGAGAATTTGCGAGGCACGCGCGCATCTCGAGATGTTTGCGCGCGAACCGATACTCGCTAGCTGGAGAGCGCTGGTCGAAAAGGTCGGGTGATGCACTAGATTGTGATGCGAGCAGAGCAGCAAGATCCCGATTGCTTCTGCGTACAACAGCAAAGCCCGCCGCGGCGTGCCGGGGCGGGCCAGCGCAGTACGTGAGACTAGTCGCTTCCTTGCAGGGCCGACTTCGCGACGCGGCGGGCGGTATTCACCGCCGAGAAAGCCGCGGCCTTGGCGCGATCCCGCACGCCGCTTCGTCCAGGCGGAGTGGGGTTGAGTCCAAGCTTGCGCAGGTAATAGTTGGCCCGATAGACATCCGCGCGCAGCGTGTTGAGAAACTGAAAATTTACGCTCAACGTCACCGAGATATTGTCGCCGTTCTTCAACCAATGGGGGCAGTTGACAGGTACGTGAACGCCGTTTCCGGGTGCCAACCTGTACGTCTTCGCCCTGTCCTGCAACTCTGGTCGATAGTTCGGCGCGTTGTGGTCGATCGTCCAGAATCGCTCGAGTTCCTCTTCCGGAAGAACCTGCCGGTCTTCCCGATCGAAGACGTACAAATCCTTTTGCCCGTGGATTTGAAGAATGAAATTGCATTCCCGATCGATGTGATACGCGGTCACACGCTTCGGTGACGTCACGAAAATGATCAGGTCTTCGCGCTTGATCTGCGATTCGATGTCGCCGCCGACCATACCCTTGATCTCCGCCATCGCATGCCTGTACAGCTCGGCATAGGCCGGATCTTGTTGCGGGCCTCTGAAAATGAACCAGGCGTTGGAGTCTTCCAGCTGCTTCAATGCATTCAGCGGCGAGAACGCACGGTTCGTATCTTTCCATTTCTGACCGGGCGCGACATCACCCATGTCGAAGTAGAGGTCATCCGGGCGTGTTTTCAGGGTGCGCTCCGCCAATTCCATCAATTGAGGGAGCTGAAAGAGCGGATGGGACGCCAGGTGGTGGGAGACGTCGAAGCTCTTCCGCTCGAAATTCTCTCGAAACACAGAAGCATCCGCGTCGATCCATTTGTCCGGCACTGCCGCTTCGAGAACGGGGGGAACGGCGGTAGTCTCCATGTGATCGCTCCTCTTAGTCTAATGGGGGATAAGGAATACCCTTTGGCACCTGGGAACCCAATTGCGTGGGACGTGAAAACGTCCGATAACTAATTACTGGCGACCGTGGGTCTATTGGCCGCATCGTCGAACTTGTAGAGCCACGCGGGTGTTCCCTTCAGGGCTACCCAGCCGGGACCGGGCTGAATATCCGGCATCGCGAGTGACACGACCGCTCGCGCTCCGGATTGATGGAACGCCTGCATAACCTCTTCACGCTGTTGCACCGTGAGCTTCGTCCAGAATGTTTCACTGAAATTTGGCCAGAGCACTTCGTCTTTAGGATCGAGGCGGTTACGGTCCTGGGGCTCGATACGGTACGGAAGACCGCCGAACTCCGCGACGATGCGCAAGCGCGACACATAGGCCCAGCTGACTCTGACCGTTGGATAACTATCCCGGATCACGGCGACCGGATCCCCCGGCTGCAACCCGGAGGCAGTGAGGGCGTCGGCGATCCGCCATTTCGGGTCGTCATGAAAGTCCGCTCGATTAACCGCCGCGACGAACGAAGGCCCGTCGGTCATCGCAAGCTCACCGAGGGCTCCTGCGCCATAGATGATGACGAGCGCTGTGGCGAGCAGGCGGCGCGATTGCAGCGTTGCGTCGAGCAATGGCGCCCATGACAGAAGCGCGATGATCATCACGAACGCACTGAGATAGCGATCTTCAACGTGAACAATAAAATAGGTGGCAAAGCCTCCGACAGTTGGCAACAGCAGTGGCCAAACGCGAGTCACTGTCTTGAGGAGCGACGTTCGCCATGACCGCCTCGCAACGATAAACAAGAACGCCGCAGCGACCGCAAGTACCGTCGGGTGTTGCTTGAGTATCTGCTGCAAGCTCCACAGCGACCGGCCCATTGCGATCAATTGCATCTTCAGACTGAAGAACGACTTAAAGCCCTTGTACCAATACGCGACATCGTTGTAGGGAGGGTAAGTCGTGTGGAAAGGTGTTCCAAAGCCGAAAACCGGCAAGCCCGCTACGAGTTGACTGGTCGGGTGGATTGGCCGGCCGAACTGCGCCGGTCCGCCTTGCCAATTGGTGAGGTGAGGTAGCTCGTTGACGTGCCAGGGGACATTCAAGGCACCGGAGGCGCCAAGCGTAAATTCCCCATAGGACCAGGAAATCCCGGCGATGTAGACGGCAAAGAAAACACCGAACGTTCCCACGACCGCACCGAGCGATTTCCACAAACCGCCCCTGATGCAGCAATAGATGAAAAGCGTCAACACGAACAGGCAGGCAAATGGAGTGAATACCCCTTTTACCCAAACGCCGAGACCCAGAACCAGACCAAGCAATGTCGCAGTCAGCAGGTCCCGACGGCGAATCAGGGAGAGAAGCAGGCCGGAAGCCAGGAGGAAGCACGTGGTCACCAGCAAGTCCGGACACGCGGCCGAAACGGAGTCGAGCGCGAGACAGGCGCCAAGAAAAACGCAAACCCCGATCCAGATCGTAAACGGGTGCTTGCTGAGCGCAAGCGAAGCTGGCCAATACAGCGCGAGGGCACCCCGAATCAGTCCGCGCCAGGCGGCATAAGCCACCAGATAGATTACCCAGTTGATCGCCGTTATGGCATACCACTCGCCGTCCGGCGTGGGGGCGGCGAGCGCCCGGGCGCCGGCAACCAATGCGGGATATCCGGGATTCCAGAAGGGATTGAAGATTTCGCGCCAGTCGAGGTGCGTGACGGCCCAACTGACGTTGAGATAGGAGATCCAGTCGCCGTAATATTGCGTCCGACCGTAGAGGCCTTCGATGACGCCGAGTATGCCGATGACGATCCAGGACAGGATCAAATGCACATTCCCCCGTGACCACTTTATTGTCATGTAGCACCTCCACGCTTGCAGCCAGAAGATCAATCGATAAGGGAGTTAACCGCCCAGTGGTCCAATCAGCAAAATGAGCTATTAACGCCCAATATCAGTCGAGGTATGAGCACGGGCCGATGCCTGCCTTGTCGGCCGCAAACGCCGCCACTGTCTGGAACGATCCAGCATCGGTATCTATGGCGTGTTTCTGCACGCCTCGTTCATCGCTCGATGTCATCCCGGCCGTCACGGGACAGCAGGGCGTCTCGCTTACGTTTGTGCAGGCAAGTCACGCGATGAATTTAGCCGGTGGAATCGAACCTCTCTGTGCGTTGGGCAACGCGGCTTTCGATCGAACGAGGCAGAGGCATCGGCGTATGTGTGCGCGCAGACAAGGTCCCCTGGTTCGCCGAAAAGGGGACAGCGTTCAGGACCGCGGTGCGTCGTTTGCCGTCTGGACCTTGTTAGAGGCATTGGACGTTGCCTCGGAGAAGCGTCCCTTCTCGTTGAAGGTCCAGGCCGAATTGAGCAGATAGGTCAAAGCGAGAACGAGGGCAGTCGTCACCAGCTGCGCAATCAGATAGTTCATACCAAGACTCGTGACGAAGAACTTCATGCACAAGCCATTCGTGAGCACGCCAAGCAAGGCGATGATGCCAAACTTCGGTGCAGTCGACAGCGGATTGCTTTTGCTTCGGAACGTAATCTGGCGGTTGAGCGTGTAGTTGACGATTGCGCCGAAGCTCGCGCCGACCATCGAGCTGAGTGCTGGCGAGGCGAAGCCGGAGTGAACCATCGCAATCAGAATCGCATACTGCACGACCGTGCCGATCGCACCGACGCCCGCATAGACCACAAACCTTCGTACTGCGCGCAGATCAGGCATCTTGGCTGCCTGCAGATTGATAGCGGCGGCGGACCAGGTAAACCGGCCGATTCTTCGATTCGTAATAGATGCGGCCGATGTATTCGCCAAGTACGCCAATGCCGATCAATTGAACCCCGCCGAGCAGAAGGACGGCCGAGATCAATGATGCGTAGCCCGGAACGGCGACCCCCTGAATCAGGGTTCGCACAATGAGGAACGATGCATACAGAATGGCGATGCACGCCACGAAACTGCCGACGTAAGTCCATACGCGAAGCGGCAGTGTGCTGAAACTCGTGAAGCCTTCCAGCGCGAAGTTCCACAGTTTCCAGCCCGAAAACTTCGACCTGCCGGCGAGGCGAGGCTCGCGCACATATTCGACGACTGCGGTCCGGTAGCCGACCCAGGCAAACAGCCCTTTCATGAAACGGCGCGTCTCGGGGAGTTGTTTGAGTGCGTCCACGACCTCCCTTGTGATCAAACGGAAGTCCCCCACGTTCTCCGGAATCTTCGTGTCGCACATCGCGTTGTGAATGCGATAAAAGATCGCCGCGGTCTGGCGCTTCAGGAAGGAGTCCGTGAGGCGGCTCACGCGTTTGGCAACGACGACATCGTGGCCTTCGCGCCATTTTTCGACCAATAGCGGAATGATTTTTGGCGGATCCTGCAAATCCGCGTCGAAAGGAATCACAATGGCGCCGCGCGCTTCATCGAGCCCTGCCGAAAGCGCGGCCTCCTTGCCGAAGTTGCGTGTCAGGTCGATGACGCGGATGCGGCCGTCTTCCTTCGACATACCGATCAGCAAGCCCAGCGTGTCATCGCGGCTGCCGTCGTTCACGCAGACGATTTCAAACTCGGTTCCGTCGATCGATTCGAGCACCGGAATGACCGTGCTGAAGAAGGCGCCGATCATCTCCTCCTCGTTATAGAACGGCACGACGAGAGAGAGCAGGCAGGGCTCGTTAGCCGAAGGCGCTTCGGCAAGCGAAGGACTGGATCGCGCAGTCGTTTCGCGCACGCCAGCCGGCGCGGTTGACGCTTCCCTCAGGAGAGGCTCCGGAGCCAGAAAGTGAGGGCGGCCGATATAGTCCATGATTACCTCGCGCAGATGCCGCGGTTGTGCGACTGGCGTAATGATTGAGTCGCGAGCGTTCAGCGTTTGACCAGCCGCCGAACCGCAGTCAGCGGAGACTTCAATCGGGTCACTGGCGCGTGAACAACTTCCGCGAACGTCTTGGGATGGCGGTGTTCGAGCGTCGAGATGACCTTTCTTTTCAAGCTGTCGCGCAGTGGTGAAACTCCGGGCGGCGTCGGCTTCAGCCCCATCATGCGCAGAACGTAGTTAGCCTGATAAACCCGCGCGCGTCGCTCCAGCGACCTCATGCAGTAGTTGATGCTGATACTCACCGAAATGTTGTCGTCGTTCTTGACCCAATGCGGCGCCAACGGGGGGTGATGCACCACTTCGCCCGGGTTGAGCCGGAAGATCGTGCCGCGACTCTGCAATTGACGGCGATAGCGCGCAGCCTCGAAGTTGCCGGCGTAATACCGCTCCACTTCCTGGTCCGGCACCAGCTCGCGATCGGTAGCCGGGAAGAGGCATACATCCTTCGAGCCCTGCAATTGGAACAGGAAGTTGGTTTCGTGATCGATGTGGAAGGGCGTCGAGATCTTGGGCGACGAAACCAGCAACGTCATCGTCACCAGCGTGATGTCGCTGCGCAGCGGGTAATCGGACAACTCCTCGAGCTCGGCAGTAATCGAGTCAAGGACATGGGCATAGTCCGCGTCGTAAAGGTGTGCCTGGGTCAGCTTGATCCATGAGTCGTTTTCGTGAACGCTCGCAAACGCCTCTTTGAGCCGCGTGCTGTGCGGCATGGCGCTGAACCTGGCTTCCAGCGAACTGTTCTTGAAGTTGATCGCGCGGACGTTGCCATTCTTTTCAAGCATGCGCAGGGCGACTTCTTCGATCCTTGGGATCTCGAACAAGCCGCTCTCATGCAATAGATGATTGAATTTAAATGGATGCAGATTGAAGTTGCTTTTGAATTCCTGATTGCAGGCGTGCAGGAATTTTCCGTCTGAGGTTAGTTGGGGGGATGCATCGGCCAACGCCGCACCATTGCTAGTCACAGACATGGCACACCTTTGCAGGTTAGAGGGTATTGCTAGCAGGCTACTATCGCGTCTGTGGGCCAGATGTGCGTTGACGAACATCCAAGCCGGTTTTGGGCGTTTACCCCGGGGATGAGCGGTCTACTTGACAGCTTCCTGACTCGTCACCGATGTTGTGTCGGCGGCTCCGAAGCTTGGCCGGAGAAAATCGACGACCTCGGCGTCCGTGATCGGTTTGATGTGCAGCCCGAAAGCGGCGTTCAGCGAAGTGACAAAGTACTGGGTCCAGAGCGCGTTCCAGACGACGCCAGAATGCGTGTCTGAAAGGAACGTGTTGTGCGGATCGTCGCCGGAGGTATTGGTGATGGCCCAGCCAGGTCCCAGATGCACGGTCTTGTAATTCGGGCGGCCGTGATCGTCGCGCTGGCCCCACAGGCTTCTCCACCACGCTTCATCTTCGAGAACATAGACATGGCGATCTGCCGCGGCGAGCGCGCGCAAGCCTTTGTTGAAGCGATCTACGCCGGCATCGATATTGGCGATCTCTTTGGCGGATTGCCAGCTTTCGAACTCACCCGGCCAATCCGCGCCGCTGGCCGCAGTTGAGAGTACGACATAGGTATCCGGGTGATATTTGCGGATCAGCGCGACGGCTTGGCCAATTGACTTGATGCAAGCGTCGATCACGGCCGAGGGGTGCGATGCAGTTGGATCGCGCGACATCTCATCAAATAGCTCGTGGCTGCTGAGATCGTTGTCACCGATCCGGATGAACACGATGCCGCCTCGCCAGGCTTGCGGTTCGGTGTCCATCAAATCGACGAGACGGATCGCCTGGCGCTGCGATTGCCCCATCAATTGCGCGCAGGTCGCCCCGCTAATCGCGAAGTTATAGCGGTAGTCCTGTTTGGGGGGCGTGCGGGCGAGCGCCCCCAACGCTTCGCTGGCAATGGCGTGATACTTCCCGGTTCCCCAGACGCCCCATTTGCCCTGGTCGATCTGGTCTCCCCGCAACTGGGCGAGCACCTCGGTCCACTGCCAGGTGGTCGCGCGCCACTGGCCTCCTCGCGCGTTCGGATCGCTCAACATGACAGTGTCGTGGTAGGACTGGCTGTTGGAGTCGCCAAGCACGGCGAGGCGCACCCTTCCAGAGGGCGGCTCCGACGCGTTGGCGACGGCGACGGGCACGCGGCGAAACAGGCCAGGTACGGCTAGTCTGACAAACAGGCCGGTAACGGACAGTGCGCCGAAAAGCGCGACCAGCAAAACCCTACGCGAACGGGACATAGGCCATTTACCCTATCGTGGCGCATCGAGATCATGACCCTTCAAGGGCGTTTTCCTGTTCGCTGTGCGCGGTTGCGGCGAAGCGGTCGAGCAGTTGCTTGCCCATGACCGTCGCGCCGGCCGTGCGGAACATCTGGTTGTGCATGCCGGGAACCTCGGTGACGACCAGCTTGCCGCTGACCACTTCACCCCAGCCCATGTCGCGCGCGAACAGGCGGCCCTTGAGCACCTGACCGCTGCGAAAGATCTGGACGTTGCCGTCATACGGCTTCGGACGATAACGCACCTGCTGCTCGCGCAGATAGCCGATATTGCGGCCATACCAGAGGTTGTCGTCGATCATGTTGTTCGCGCTGTCGTTCTTAAGGAAGCCGAACTTCACGGCAAGCTGGGTGAGCCGAAGCCAGCGCACGGTCCGAAACTGCTGGAGGAACGCAATCATGGACATCTCGCCACGCTTTGCGAGGCGGTAGTCGCGCGGGATGTCGTCCATGCGCACCTGGAATTTGCGCAACAGGCGATCGTACCAGGGCATCGTTTCGCGATACCCCGGGCACCAGGAGTCGGTGAGGACGACGAGTTCCACCGTTTCGCCTTCGCGGCGCAACTGGTGGGCCGCTTCGAGCGCCATCGCACCCAGCACGCAGTAGCCCATGAGGATATAGGGGCCGCTCGGCTGGATCAGTCTGATGAGTCGCACGGCGTCCGCAGCGAGATCCTCGAAAGCGCGCAACGGGAAGTTGGGCTGAGGCGTCTTCGGCACCATCGGAACATCGACGATGGGCCGCTCGTCGCCGACCTGTTTGGCCAGCTCATAGAGGACCGCGATGTTGTTGAGCACGATGACGGGCGTTTGCGAACCCTCCTCGTTGAAGCGCACGATGTTGTGCGCCTTCGCCTCGAGCTCCGCCCGGCTGAGGAAACCGCTGACGCCCACGCCGCCCGCGACTGGGGCGGTGTCGTTGCCGTGTGCAGGTGCGAGCGTGCGTTGCGGCGTGACTTCGGCGGTTTCGAGCACCGCGCGCCAGTTGGCCAGATGCCGGTCGATCGTCGCGATGTCGTAGAGGTCCGTGTCGCCCTCACAGGAGATGCGCCAGCCTTCCGGGCGCCGCACCATGAAGAAGTTGAGGTCGTAGAGCGCGCCCGCGTTGAAGGAGGGCGAAGTCGTCGCGGCGAAGTCCTGGCGGCGCACCTCGTCGCCCATGCCGACGAAGCTTTGCTGCAGGGCGAAGTTGACCGAGCAGAGCGGCGGCCGATTCATATCGGACACCTCGCCCGCCATTTCCATCATCTCTTCGAACGGCAGATGAAGATGTTCGATGGCGTCGCTCAGCTTGGCGCCGCACTGCGCGGTGACATCGGCGAGCGTGCTGCCCTGGTTCACATCGAGGCGCAGGATCACCGTGTTGATGAGCGGCCCGATTACGCCTTCGAGTTCCTGCTGATCGCGCACCGACATCTGCGTGCCCATGGCGACTTTGGTCTGGCCGGTCGTCTTCTGGAGCGACATCGCGAGGCCCGCGGCCGCCACGCTGAAGAGCGTCACGCCTTGCGCCTTGGCGGCCGCGATCAGACGCTCGCTCATCTCCGCCGGCAGCAGGATGGAGCGAATGACGCCCTGGAAGCGTTGCGCCGGCGGCCGGGGACGATCGCCTGACACGTCGAAGCGGCTGAAGCCCCGAAGCTCCTCGCGCCAATGGACGCGAGCGCCGTCGATCGCCGCGCTGGCCAGGAACTCGCCCTTCCATAGCGCGTAGTCGCCATGGTGAAGGTCGACATCGGGGTAATCGGGATCGCGGCCCGCGTGCAGCGCGGCGAGTCCTTCCACGAGTTCACGCACGAGGATCGCGAAGGACCAGCCGTCCATCACGAGCGAATGGAAAGTCAGCTGCAACTCGCCTTGCGTGCTCGACCTTGGCAACCACACGGCCCGGAAGAAGGACGCGCACGACAAGTCGAAGGGCGTGCGCGCCTGCTCCTGACCCACGCGCTGGGCCTCGGCCAGCGCGGCCTGTTCGTCCAGACCGCCGAGATCCACCACGGCGAGCCGGAAGGGCGCGCGGCTCCAGACCTGCTGGCGCAGGCCCGCACCCGTCATCAGGAAACCCGTGCGCAAAATCTCGTGGCGCGCGACCAGTTCGCCGAGCACCTGTTCGATGCTCGCAGCGTCGAGCGGCCCCGACAATTGCAGCCGGAAGGCGATGTTGAGCGCAGAGGCCTTCGGCGACGCCTTCTGCTCGTGCCAGTAGCGTACCTGGCAGGCGGTCGCCGGGAAGAGGACGTGGCCCGCTTCGACCTCCTGCACAGGCGCGATATTCAAGGCTATCCCGTTCATCGCTCAGGCTCCTTCAGCAATCCTGCGCTTGAAGTTGAGGATCGACGGCCGCGCAACGGGAGGAGCCTCAACCAGCTCTTCAGCCACTGCGCCATCGAGGCTTGCGGCCAGTTGCTCGATCGTGACGTTCTTCATGAGTTGACGCGCATCTACGCCCAGCCCGCGTTCGTTCATCCGCGCGACGATGCGGAAGAGTTGCAGGCTGTCCGCGCCGAGGCTGAAGAACTTCTGGTCGATGCCGATCTGCTGCAGGCCGAGCACCTCGCCCCAGATCGCGGCGATGGTGGTCTGCGTCGGCGTCATGGCCACGGGTTCAGCCGCAGCGGCGATGATCTCCGCCGGTTTGCTCGCCTCCGGTTCGATGGCCGCGGGTTCGACCGGCGCCGGCGCTTGCGGCACGACCTTGAGCGCGGCGTGCGGCTGGCGCACCGGAACGGCCACCATGTCCGCAGTCGGCACAGGCAGCGCCTTGCGGTCGAGCTTGCCGTTGCTGGTCTGCGGCAGGGCTTCGAGCGTCATCCACAGCGTCGGCACCATGTAGGACGGCAGTTGCCCGGCGACGTGCGCCGCCACCGCGCTCTGGTCGGCCTTCTCGGAGCCCGCTGCGACCACGTAGCCCACGAGGCGCGGGCTGTCGCTCACGAGATGCAGGGCGACGGCGGCTGCGGCAACGCCGGGCGCCTTGCGCAGGGTGGCCTCGATATCCTCGATCTCGATGCGGAAGCCGCGCAGCTTGATCTGCTGGTCGCGACGGCCCAGATGCTGGAGCGAGCCGTTGGCGAGGCGCTTCGCAAGATCGCCCGTACGGTAGAGGCGGCGCGGTGCGGCGCCTTCGATGGCAACCGATTTGAACGCGGCATCGGTCAGGTCAGGGCGGTTGAAATAGCCCCTTGCGAGGCCTTCGCCGCCAATCCACAGTTCGCCGCTCACGCCTTCCGGCGCCAGATGCAGGTCGTCGGTCAGCACGTGCAGGTCGGTATTGGCGAGCGGCGCGCCGATCACCACCGGTGCGTTCGCGACGACACGCGAGGCGGAGGACCAGATCGTCGTCTCGGTCGGGCCGTAGAGATTCCACACCTCCGCGCCCGTCGCGAGCAGGTCGTCGGCGAGGTCGCGCGGCAACGGCTCACCGCCGCACAGGATCTTGAAGCCCTTCGGCGCCTTGAAGCCCGCTTCGAGCAGCATGCGCCAGAGCGACGGCGTCGCCTGGAGAACGGTGGCGGCTTCTTCCTTCAGGCGCGTCACCAGCTCGAAGCCAGTGCGCACTTCCGCGTGCCCTGCGATGAAGGTCTGGCCACCTGCGATGAGCGGCAGGAACAGCTCGAGACCCGAGATATCGAAGGAGAACGTCGTCACCGCGACGATGCGGTCCCTGACCGTAAAGCCCGGCGCGTGCGCCATCGACAGCAGGAAGTTGCTCAGCGCGCGATGGCCGATCTCGACGCCCTTGGGCTGACCCGTCGAGCCCGACGTGAAGATGACGTACGCCGAATCCGCGTCGGTTACGACGGGCAGCGTCACGGTTTCGTCGTCGTCCTGCGCGAGGAGCGCCTCCACGTCCAGCATGCGATGCGCGCCCGGTTCCAGCACCGTGAGGCTTTCCTCATCGCTAAGGATCGCGGCGATGCCAGCGCCATCGAGAATCTGGCGCAGGCGTGCAGGCGGCATCGTCATGTCGAGCGGCACGTAGGCGCAGCCCGCTCGCCACACGCCGATCATGGCGGCCACGGTCATCGCACTGCGTTCCATCGCGATGGCGACGCGCGAGCCCGATGCGATACCCGCAGCGGTGAGCCGGCGGGCGATCTGGTTGGCGCGTGCATCGAGTTCGCCATAGGTCAGGCTCGACGAATCGTCCGACACGGCCGTCGTATCCGGGGCTTGCCAGGCTTGCGCGGCGATCAGCGCCGGCGTCGTCTGCGAGAGATCGTAGTCGAGCTGGGTAGCGTTCAGCTCGTCACGCAGATGGTGGATTTCGGCTTCGTTCAGCAGCGGCAGTGCTGCGACCGGCGTTTCGGCATCGCGTGCGATCGCGCTCAGCAAGGTTTCGTAGTAACCGAGCCAGCGCTGGATCGTCGTTTCGTCGTAGACGTCGGTGTTGAAGTCGCAATCGAGACGCAGACCCTGCGCCGATTCGATCACGTTCAGGAACAGATCGAAATTGCTATAGGCCTTCGCGTTCGGCGTGAAGTGCGTGGTCACGCCCGCCATGTCGAGTTCGCCGTCGACCTTTTCCAGGTTGAACTGCAGATCGGTCAGCGGCAGGCGGTTGAGATCGCGCTTGATGCCCAGATCGCGTACGAGCGCGCCGTAGGTGTAGTTTTGGCGGTCGCCTGCGTCGTAGACGTGATCGCGCACTGCCTTCATGTGCGTGGCGAAAGGCTTCTCGCGATCGAACTTCACGCGCAGCGGCAGGAAGTTGACGCAGTGGCCGACCAGCAGCGCCTCGCCGGCCTGGGACTGGCCAGCCATCGGTGCGGCGATCACCACGTCGTCATTGCCGGACAGACGGCCGAACAGCACCTGGGCCGCGCCGAACAGCGTGGCGAACAGCGAGCAGCCCTGTTTCGAGGAGGCCGTCTTGACCTGCTTGAGCAGGTCGGCGCCCAGATGGCGGGTCGTCGAAGCGCCGCTGAAGCTCTTGCGTTCCGGACGCGGGCGGTCACCGGGCAAATCGGGTTGTGGCGCCGGCTCGCGATGGACGTTCATCCAGAATTCGCGCGTTTCCTTCTCCACGCCGATCTCGTCCTGTGCCTTGGCGAAGGCGAGGAAGCTCTGCACTTCGTCGAGTTCCGGCTGCGTGCCCCAGACTTCTGCCGCGTAGAGGGCCGCCAGATCGCGCAGGATGATGTTGATCGACCATCCGTCGCAGACGATGTGATGGGCCGTGAACACGAACGCCCACTTCTGCGCTTCGAGGCGCACCAGTGCGGCGCGCGCGAGCGGGGCACGGGTGAGATCGAAGACCTCGCGCGCTTCCGCGTCGATGATGGCCTTCAGTTCGCCCGCCGGATCGGCGTGAGCGGAGAGGTCGATCGGCACCAGCGGAACCGTCGTCGCTGCATCCGCGAACATCGTGTCGCCGACGCGCGAGAAGTGCACGCGCAACGCATCGTGGCGCGCAACCGTCGCGGCGAAGGCGCGTTCGAACGCGGCCTCGTTCAACTTGCCGTTGAGTTCGAGCGTGAACGACTCATTGAACGCGAGCGAGGCTTCGTGCCCTTGCTGGGCCGACATCCAGATTTCCTTTTGCGGCTCGGTGAGCGCGGACTGCGTGAGCGGCGGTTCGACCGGCGCAAGCGCCGCGGCGTCCTGCGCGCTGCCGAGAATGCCAACACGCTGGAGCGCGTCGATGCTCGCGATGAAGGCGTCGCCGATCTTGCGGATGTCCTCGTCCGAATGGCTCGTCGTCAGGAAGCAGGGGAAGCCTTCCATAATATGAACGCCGAGGTAGCGCATATACGGATAGAAGAGGCTGCCGAGGCGATCTTCGCCCGCGAGATTCA
Organism: Paraburkholderia sp. JHI869; assembly: GCF_038900775.1. Taxonomy (NCBI): domain Bacteria; kingdom Pseudomonadati; phylum Pseudomonadota; class Betaproteobacteria; order Burkholderiales; family Burkholderiaceae; genus Paraburkholderia; species Paraburkholderia sp. JHI869. The sequence continues at coordinate 217,605 of NZ_JAYMSC010000004.1, read as the reverse complement.
CGTAGAACCAGCTCGAGAAGGACTCAGCACGCGTGGCGATGCCGACCTTCTCCAGATGCGCGTTGACGCGCTGCACGAGCCCGGCCATGCGTTCGCCGAGCCCTTCCTGCAGCGCCGGGCCCGCTTCCTTGAGGTGCAGCAGGACGGCTTTCATCGCGGCCAGCACCACGGGGTGGCGCACGAACGTGCCTGCGAAGAACGTAGGCGGCACTTCGGGTACCGAAGCATCGCCGAATTGCCATTGACCGCCGTCGAGCGCGTCCATGTACTGCGTGGTGCCGGCGAGCACGCCAATCGGCAGGCCGCCGCCGACCACCTTGCCGTAGGTCGCCATGTCGCCCTGGATGCCCCACAGGCCTTGCATGCCGGCCGGATGGACGCGAAAGCCCGTCACGACCTCGTCGAAGATGAGGGCCGACTCATTGGCCGCCGTGACGTCGCGCAACTGCTGCACGAACTCCTTCGGACGCAGGTTGGGATGGCGCGACTGCACCGGCTCGATCAACACGGCGGCGATGTCGTCGATGTTGGCCTTGATCCACTCGAGGCTTTCGGGACGCGCGTAGGGCAGCACGACCATGTTGCCCACGGACGTCTGCGGAATTCCGGGAGCGAGCGGGAACGCACGCGGCACGCCTGCTTCGCTGCCCGGTTTCACGAGCACTTCGTCGAACTGGCCGTGATAGTCGCCATCGAAGCAGACGACCTTGTCCTTGCCGGTCACCGTGCGCGCGAGACGCATGGCCGCCATCACGGCTTCCGAGCCGGTATTGCAGAACGTGACGCGCTGATGGCCGGTCATCTCGGAGAACATCTGGGCGACTTCGCCCGCGAGCGGCGACTGCGGTCCGATAGCAAAGCCTTCCGCCAGTTGCGCATTGACCGCGGTGACCACGAAATCGGGCGTGTGGCCGAACGCGGTCTGGCCGTAGCCGTTGACCACGTCGATATATTCATTGCCATCCACGTCCCAGATCTTCGAGCCCTTCGAGCGCTGGGCGACGATCGGATAGACGAGTTCCTTCCATTCCTCGCGGAAGCCGCTGGCGGTGCGCGGATCGGCAAGCACGGCGCGGTAGGACTGCGTACGAGCCTTCGAGGTGGCGGTTTTTGCCGAGTAGCGCGCCGCGAGATCGGTGATGAACGCGCTCTGGGCGTCGGTCATCTGGGCCGAGTGCGCGGCGCCGGGCTTGTAGGCGGTAAAGCGCGACGGGCGGTTTTCCTCGAACTTGATTTCGGGGCCGGCGGAGTGCGCGGGTGCGGGCGCTGCCGCTGCGACGACCGGGGCGGCCACTACGGCTGCGGCTGCGGGCGCCGCGATTTGTGCCGCTGCGGGTTGCTGCACGGCCAGCGGCGCACCCTGGAGCACCTCGAGCTGACGCGCCATCACGGACTGCATCGCGGCGAGCTGGTCACGGATCACCGACTGGAGGTCGCCCGTGGCCGGTGCCATGATCGTCTGCACGGCCACAGGCGCGCCCGCCTGCACTGCCGCCACGGCGACAGGCGCGGCCGCTGCCTGAACCGCGACCGGCGCAGCAGCCGGTGCAGCAACGGGCGCGGCCTCAGCAGGCACTTCCGGATCAGGCGGCATGGCGCCATCGAGGAACTGCGCGAGGGCGGGCAGCGTCGGATAGTCGCTCATGATCTGCCGGAAGCTGATCGTCACGTCGTAGCGGCGGCGCAGTTGCCGGGACACTTGCCCCATGAACAGCGAGTCGTAACCGAGATCCCAGAAGGTCACGTCCGGATTGGACGTATCCGGTGCTTCGCCGGACATTTCGGCGAGCAGTGACGCCAGTTCGGCAATGAGACGCGGTTTGCGGTCGATTTGGACGGTTTGGGCCATGGCGGTCTGAGGAATATCGATTAGGGCTTCGGACGGGGCTTGTGCGGCAATCGCTGGGGCAACGGTCGTCGGCTGGCGTGAAGTAGCGGTTGCCGGGGCGTCAATCCAGTGCCGTTCCGGCTCGAAGGGATAGGTCGGTAGCGAAACGCGGCGGCCAGCTTCAGCACGCAGCGCCTTCCAGTTCGGCTTGACGCCGTTCAGCCACAGGCGCCCGGTCGCCTCGGCGAGGATGGCAAGCTCGCGCTCGCGCGTCGCGAAATCGGGCAGCGAGGCAATCGCACCTTGATGCCGGTCCTTGGGCAGGCCCTGCAGGACAAAGGTCGTAAGCGTGCGGCCGGGGCCGATTTCGAGCAGCAGCGGCTTGCCCTCAGCCGTGACCGTCGCCAGCGCGTCGCTAAAGCGCACGACATTGCGGCAATGGCTGGCCCAGTACTGACCCGAGACCGGCTGATCCATCGCCGCCCACTGCCCGGTCACGGAGGACACGTACGGGATCTTCGGCCTCGCGAAAGACAGGCTGTTCGCGACCTTGGCAAGATCGTCGACGACGCCGGACATCATCCGCGAGTGGAACGCATGCGAAGTGTGCAGGCGCCGATGCTCGATATCGCGCGCCTTGAGCGTGGCCTCGAATGCTTCGACGGCCGCGAACGGGCCCGCCACGACGCTGAGCGTCGGCGCATTGATCGCGGCGAGATCGACGTCGGCGGGCAGCATGGGGCTCAGTTCGGCCTCCGACAGGCGCACGACCAGCATCGCGCCCGGTTCGGCCGACTGCATGAGCGCGCCGCGTTGCGCAATGAGGCACAGCGCATCCTCGAAGGCGATTGCCTCAGCCACGCAGGCCGCGACCAGCTCGCCGACGCTATGGCCGATCATCGCCGCCGGCTTGATGCCGCGCGAAATCCACAACTGCGCGAGCGCGTATTCGACGAGGAAGAGCGCCGGCTGCGCGTAGATCGTCGAGCGGATCGGGTGCGGGGTGTCGTCGCCTTCCGGAGCTTCGCTCAACAGCATCGTCCGGATGTCGAGCCCGAGGTGCGGAGCCAGCGCCTCTGCGCCCTTGTCGATCCACTCGCGATAGACCGGCTCGGTGCGATAGAGCGCGGCTCCCATGCCCGGATACTGGGCACCTTGGCCCGGAAACATGAAGACGACTGCAGGCGCGGCCTGCGGAGCCTGTGCTTCGATCGCGCCTTTCTGGAGCTTGGCCTGTGCCTGCTCCACGCTATCGGCGACGACGACGGCGCGGTGCGCGAAATCGCGGCGGCCCGTTTGCAGCGTCGCTGCCACATCGGCTAGCGCGACCTCCGGGTGGCCCGCGAGATGCGTGGCGAGATTCGCCTTCGCGCGTTCGAGCGCCGCCGTGCTGCGGGCCGACAGCGGCAGGATCTGGAGTCCTTCGCTTTGCTCGCCCGAGGCGTTACGGCACGGTGCTTCCTCCAGCACCACGTGCACGTTCGTCCCGCCCACGCCGAGCGAACTCACACCGGCGCGGCGCGGCACCGGGCCGTCGTCCCACGGACGCGCAGCCACGTTGAAGAAGAACGGGCTGTTGGCGAGGTCGATGCCAGGGTTGGGTGAACGGAAATGCGTGAGCGGCGGCAGCGTGCGGTTGCGCAACGCGAGCGACGCGGCGATGAAGCCCGTCACGCCCGCGGCCGCGTCGAGGTGCCCCACGTTGGCCTTGGCCGAGCCGAGCGCGCAGAACTGGCCGCCCTCGGCGCCGCCCAGACGAAACGCCTGTACGAGGCCTGCGAATTCGATCGGATCGCCGAGCGGAGTCGCCGTACCATGGGCCTCGACATAGCCAATCGAGGCCGGATCGATGCCAGCCTCGGCGTGCGCGATGGCGATAGCGCGGGCCTGAGCGTCGACGCTCGGTGCGGTGAAGCCGACCTTGTCGGAGCCGTCGTTGTTGATGCCCACGCCGCGGATCACGGCATAGATCGGGTCTTCGTCGGCGATGGCGTCTTCGAGACGTTTGAGCAGGACCACGCCCGCGCCGCTGCCGAACACCGTGCCCTTCGCGTCGGCATCGAACGGACGGCACACGCCGTCGGGCGCGCCCATGCCGCCTTCTTCGTAGAAGTAACCGCGCTTTTGCGGGAAGGTGATCGAGACGCCGCCGGCCAGCGCCATGTCGCAACGTCCCGCCCGCAGGTTCTCGACGGCGAGGCTGATCGCGGTGAGCGACGTGGAGCATGCCGTCTGCACGGAGATGGCCGGCCCCGTGAGCCCGAGCTTGTAAGCGGTGCGGGTGGCGACGAAATCACCGGCGCCCACGAGCTTTTGATACTCGCCGATCTGGAACTGGCTCGTAAATTCGTCGATGACCCCGCGATCGGTCAGGATGTGCTTGAGGAAGTAGGTGTTCATCGACGTGCCGGCGAACACCCCGACGGCGCCGGCGATCGTCGCCGGGTCGTAGCCGGCATCTTCGAACGCTTCCCACGCAATCTGTAGGAAGAGCCGCTGCTGCGGGTCGGTTAGCGCCGACTCGCGCGCCAGCATGCCGAAAAAGCCCGCATCGAAGTGGTCGACGTCCGTGAGTATCGGACGTGCCTTGACGTAGCTCTTATCGCGGCGCAAGCCGTCTTCGAAGCTGTCTTCGAGTTCCGCCACGTCGAAATGCGTGATGCAGTCGCGCCCGGCGAGGATGTTGGCCCAGAGTTCGGAGACATTGCGCGCGCCCGGAAACCGTCCGGACATGCCCACGACTGCGATGGCTCCGCCTTGCGCGCCGCGGCGCTGGCGGATGACCTCTTTGCTTACTGCCGGGAGCGTCGTGCGCAGTTGCGCAGCCAGCGCCTCGACATTGGGGTGACGGAACAGATCCACCAGCGCGACCTTGGCCGCGACGTCGCGCGCGATGATCGCGTGCGCGCGCATCAGATCGAGCGAGCGCAAGCCCAGGTCAAAGAAGTTCGCGCGGCGATCGACGGGTTTGCCGAGGAGCGCTTCGAACACCGACGCGAGCTTGTCGGCAACATCATCGTCCACAGGCGAGGCCGTTGCCGATGTTTCGGATTGCGTATCGATCATCGCAAGCAGCGCTTTGCGATTGATCTTGCCGTTGGGCGTCAGCGGGAAATCCGGCAGCACACGCAGCTCCGACGGCATCATGTAGTCGGGCAGGGCGGACTTGAGATAAGCGCGGACTTCTTTCAGGAGGACGGCGGCGTCCGCGGCATCGGCTTTCACGAAGCCCGCGATCGCCTTGCCCATGCGGCCATCGAATGCCGCCACGGCCGCATCGGCCACGCCGGGCGCCACGCGCAACGCATGTTCGATTTCGTCGAGTTCGATGCGTTTGCCTGCAATCTTGATCTGGCGGTCGTTGCGGCCGAGGAATTCGATTGCGCCGTCCGCGCGGCGGCGCACGAGGTCGCCCGTGCGGTAGAGCTTGGCGCCGGGAGCGAAAACGTCGTCGACGAACTTTTCGGCCGTCATGTCGGGACGGTTCAGATAGCCCAGCGCGACGCCGTCACCGCCCGCGACCAGCTCACCGACTTCTCCATCGGCAACAGGCACGAGCTTGTCGTCCACGATGTAGGCGCTCGTGCCCGCGATGGCGTAGCCGATGGGAATGGCGTCGCCGTTGGCGAGCGCCTCGCCGTCGCGCGGAATGCGGTAGCAGCAGGTGAAGGTCGTGTTCTCGGTCGGGCCGTAGCCGTTGATGATCTGCAGGCCCGGATGGGCCTCCATGACCTTGCGAACGTGGACGGGGGACAGCACGTCCCCGCCCGTCAGCGCCTCCTTGATCGGAAGAAAGGCTTCCAGCCGATAGTCGGCGAGCGCATTGAAGAGGCCAGCCGTGAACCAGGCGCTGGTAACGCCAAGTCGCGCTATCTCGGACGCGATCGTGTCGAGAGAGGGCTGGACCTCGTTGATGATGGCGGCGCAGCCGCCGTTCAGGAGCGGTCCCCAGATCTCCAGCGTGCTCGCATCGAAGGCGAGCGGCGCGAGGTTGAGGAAGCGCGTGTGGGGCGAAAGCTCGGTGAAGGTCTGGCCCTGCACGAGGCGCAGGATCGCGCGCTGCGGCACGACCACGCCCTTGGGCTTGCCGGTCGAGCCGGAGGTGTACATGATGTACGCGGCGTCGTCACGACTGCAAGCGTGAAGCGGTGCGGGCTCGGCCGCCTCCGCCGCCGCCACGACATGCTCGAGATCGACCGAGACGCCGTTCATCTCGCCAACGCTGGCGAGCGCCGCCGCTTCAGCGACGATGAGCTTGGGCGCGCAATCGGCAACGATGAAATCGAGCTGCGCCTTGGGATAGGCGCGGTCCAGCGGCACGTAGACGGCGCCCAGCCGCAGGATCGCCAGCATCAAGGCCAGCGTGTCGCGGCTGCGCGAAACCATGATCGCGCAGCGTTCGCCCGGTTCCAGTCCCATTTCGTGCAGGACGGTCGCGAGCCGCGCCGAACGCTCGCCGAGGGCGGCGTAATCTTCCTCGCCCGTGGCGTCAATCACAGCAAGACGATTGCCGAACTCGGCACATATGGCATCGAAGCGCGCTGCCACGCCAGGCACACGATCGGTCCCGCCCGGCAAAACGCCTGAAAGTCCATCTCTGTGTGACATTTGCTACTCCCCCAACAATTTTGACTAAGGTCCGCTGCTGAACAAGGCCTGGAGGTGGGCTCGTGGCACTTGCGCAGAACGGCAGCCGGTCACGGGAAGCACAAGCGCCAGGCGGCTTTGCTCACCTGGCTCGTGTCCCAACTTTGAAATTTGCTGTAGGAGGAAGTTAATCTTCCGCGGGATGCCTATCCGTTCGCCGTCGCACACATGGTGTACTGCAACAACACATCGGACGCGCACGCTGGGGCCCACGGGGGCAGGGTATTGGCGCAACGAGGCGCTGGCTTGCCTGCCCGTTGCCGTGCTGAGAGGGCGAGGGCAGCAGCCGTCAACAGCAGGCTTGAGCGCTACCTGTGGCCGTGCGCCAACTCGCCGGCGACGACGCGCTGTTGCCTCGACCTTCTGCGCAGTACTTCCATCGCAGGGCGCTCGACCAGAAGATGGAAGATGTAAGCCGTCGCGAGCCCCACCGGAAAGAGTCCAATCGACCAGAGAATGCTGACCTGCCTTGTCCCATGAAACAGACACGAGGTCAGGAGCATGAAGATCGGTATATGCACGATGTAGAGCGAATAGCTGAAATCCCCGATCTTCTCGAGCACGCGCATCGCGAGGCCGTGGCTCGCGTGCGCATGCAGCATCGCGACAAATAACGGCGTGAACGCGAGCGCCCAGGGCAGGCACCAGAGGTATCGCGCATCTCGCATCGACGCGACACAGCCGAACACCAGCAGAATCGGCGATGCGACCAGGAGGTAGCGTCGCGGAAAACGCAGTCCTCGCACCTCGCGCTCCGCGATCCACGCACCGAGGTACCACGAAGACCAATACGTCGTGAAGATGAGCGTCCCGCGCCGCTCGAGCAGTACATAGGAAACCACACTCAGCGCCATGAGCCACGCGAGCAGATGATTCGGCCCAAGCCGTCGCTGCGCGGCCAGGAGCAGCGGATAGAGCAGATAGAACTGAACTTCGAGCGACAAAGTCCAGAGCACGGTATCCGAACCGTAGACCGGCGAGGCGACGCCCTGTATCGCAAGCAGATTTGCGAAGAAGGTCCGCAAACTCAGATCGCCTATTTGCTTGTTATGCGGCAAATATTGGAGACTGATGCTGTCGAGCGCGAACGTAAGTAGCAATGCGCAAAGCAGCACGGGATAGATGCGGATGAAACGCCGCAACAGGAACTCTCGCGCGTCGAGCCGGTACTGCGGATTGTGCGCGAGCAGCACCGCCTGACTGCGATGAATGCAGTAGCCACTGATGACAAAAAAGATCGGTACGCCGATCGGGCCCCAGACGAACGGGATCGACAGGTAGGCCAGCACCGTGTCGAGCGAAAACGCCCGGTGATGCCCCTCGATGAACGCCCGAATGCCGATCCACGTAAGCAACCGGCAATGAAAATACGCGACGGCCATCGCGGCGATGCCACGCATCGCATCGATCATGCGCGTTCTGTCTGCGTCTCCCCCAGTTACCGCCTGGTTCATGGCATCCCCCACCTTGCGCGTGGCTTCGCCAAACGCTTGCGGCGTGCCCGCGCGTTGTTATGCGCTTGCCCGATTTAAGCGAGGCGGCGCCGAAACAACTGTGCGCCGACATACATAACTCATGCGCAATGGGTATGCGTAGCCCGGGGAGGGGGGCACGCTGAGACCGCCGCTGCTGGCCACTTGCAGGTCAATTCATCTCGACGATAGACCATTCGGTGCGCCTCGCGGCCACCGCTGCCGCGCACGCTGGGCCGGATGTCAAGGCGCGAACGCGCCAATGCGTCGCTTCCTGCGCCTCACCGCCGACGAAGCGGGGTGTGGTGTCGCCGTGAACGGAAAGATCGAACTCGAAATGCTCCGGCGGGAGGATGAAGCCCGTGCCGAGCGCCTTCAGGCAAGCCTCCTTGCGCGCCCAGGTTTCAAAAAAGACCGTTTGCCGTTCTGCATCCGCGAGCGCGTCGAATTGCTCACGCTCCCGTGCGGAGAAGACCTGGAGCGGCATGCTCTCCTCGATCGGGCGAATATTTTCCACGTCGATGCCCACCTCGAACCCGCTCGAAATGGCGAGCGCCGCCGTATTCTCGCTGTGGCTCAGGTTGAAGCAGATCGTCCATCCGGCAGGTTGGCTCGTGCAATACGGTTTGCCTTCCGGACCGTACTCAATTGCGACCGCGCGCGCTGGGAGTGCGGCATAGCGGCCAAGGATCTGTCTGAGTTTTCCCCGTCCGGTCACGTAGCGGCGGCGATGCAGCTCGAAGCGAAAGTTGCCGGCCCGTTCGTGCTCCTGCGCGGAAAGCATCTCCCAGTACCGATCGAAATCACTCCCGCAGGCGTCAAGGTCCCATTGCCAGACATGGACTTCTTGCCTGGTTGGCGGCGTGAGTGGCGACGAGAGCATTGAGGGCCTGGTTCGACTTGCGGTGGGAAGAGTCGGTGCGGCACGGGGTTTCGCGTGCCAGCCGGTTGAGTGCGCAACGAGTGGCACACGCACCAGAGAATGTACAGATACAACTCTCGCGGATTTGTTGGGCAACCCACGGAACAACACTAGCGACACGGCCTACGATTCATCAGAGCGTGATGCAATTACGCTGCACTGCGTGCGTGCATCCGTACGGGGATCGACGAGTCGACGCGGCAATTGCCGAAACAAGGCGTCGACACAAAACCGGTGAGGCTTTCCCAATGTAGCTGGGCTGCACGGTCCTTTGCGACTCGATGCGGCGCCGGACGAATCATCTATTGCTTTGGCTTCCAGAACGCCTCTCGCTTGCGTTCGTTATTGAACTGCGTCAGCTCCATGGCGTTTGAAAGAAACTGGGCCGAAGCCCAGGGGGAAGATTTGTCGATCGTATGTATGAAATTGGAAAGTATGTTTAATAATTATGTAAGAAATGTCTCAACGTCTGCAGCGGATGGATATGTTCCACGGTAAGGAACGGTAAGAATATGTGTGATTGACGTGCTACCAGATCAGGATCGATAGTCCTACTCTTTGCACGAGGAAGTTGTCGAAATTCAGATTCGAGGTGCCGGATGCGGTGTGATTTTGACAATGGCTACAACGTGAGTGTGATAATTCCACACTACAACAGCGTTGACTTGCTTTGGTTGGCAATAGAATCGATATCTAGTCAAACCGTTGTTCCGCAGGAAATTATTGTCGTAGATGACGCATCCGGACTGCATTTCGAATTGCCGAATCGTTGCGGGGACAACATTGTCTTGCGCCTGATTCGCGAAAGCGAGAACCATGGTGCGGCGTGGTGTCGAAACCGGGGCATTGAAGAGGCCACCGGCGATCTGATCGCTTTCCTGGACGCTGACGACCAATGGCTGCCGAACAAGCTCGAGCGCTGCATTGCCGCGTTTGGCCCCAAGCCTGCCGGGAACGAAGCCAAGGTGCTCTTCAGTAACGTCGTGCTAACGGAAGCCGGGCGGCGCATCGTGGGCAACCGCTCGCCCTACGAAGGCCAGTCGATGCTCGACTTCATCCTGCTGGAGGGCGGCTACATTCAGACCTCGTCGATCATGATGTGGCGTCATCAGTACCCTCTGATCAGCTTCGATGGATCGTTGCGCCGTCATCAGGATTGGGATTTCGCCATTCGAGCTGAAATGGCTGGCTGCGTATTCGTTTATTTGCACGATGCGCTGGTCGAGTATTCCTTGAGCGAAAGTCCCGCGAGAATATCGAAGGCGGTCAGTTGTGAACCCAGCCTCGTATTTTTTGAAAAATATCACAAACTGATGTCTAAAGGGCATGTCTCATCATTTGTATTTAATGTTTTGATTTACAAGAAAATGAGCATTGCCTTGAGGCTTGCCATTGTCGAGCGAGTTTTGTTGAGGGAAATCGAGATTCCCAGCAAGGATTGGGCGGCACTATTTACGAGGCTGGTTATCGGGTGGGGCGGTGTGAATTTAATCAAACAATTGAGACGGATAATCCAGGCTGAGGATTATTCGACTTGAGTTGCATCGGCCTCGAAAAATAAAAGTCATAGCCGGCGACTCGGCAAGCTTGCAGATCCAGTTTCCTCCCCTCCAGTTTGATCCCCTTGAAGTTTGAAGCTCCCGTCAAGGGCTGGTTCTTCCCCTTTATATCTTCCAAATCGGCCCTGGCCTGTCGAGGACGTTCATAAACGTCACGTGCACCGCATCCGGCTGGGGTTGTGTATGTCGGCGCACAGATGGTGCATCTGCGCTCTGCTCTAATCTCAAGGCCGAAACCGGCGGTGTGGAGAACGTTTCGACTTCGAGGTCCCAAATGCGTCAATTTGTCCGCGATTTGTTTTACTCGTCCGTCGCCGATAAACAGGTCAATTTACCGCTGCCGCCGACGTCGCTCGCGATCCATGCGCGCAAGCTCAATATATTGCTGCTCGGCACGTGTTCGGTGGAGATGATCGTCAAGCGGAGCGCAAACTCCGGGCACAACATCCGGCACATCCTGATGGGCTCGAGACGCCACGCCCCGATCCCAGAGGCCGCGCCAACCGATGACGTCGTCGTCGTGAATCTTACGCTCCGTCACATTCTGGGCGAGGTGACGCAAACGCCTGAACCTGTGGTGGACATGGTTTTTTCGCGCCTGCGTTCTGACGACGAAGCGCGCGCCTTTCTGGAGAGCACCGGGGAATACCTCGCTCAGAAAGTGGCGCAGGTCGCCGCGCAGATCACGACAGCTCCGATTGTCTTCATGTCGTTTTTCGAGCCGAGCTTCAATTACGACGGCGATCTCATCGATCCGTTCGGTACGACATCGCCTGGATATCTGGTGCGTGAGATCAACCGGCTTTTGTCGGACGCTGTACGCAAGACGAATAATTGCTACTTTCTCGACGCCAACGAAATACTGAATTTTATCGGCCGCCGGCACCTGCAGGACGACGTCCTGTTGAGCAGCTCACATGCTTCGTTCATCAATGATTGGGACTTCAAGCTGGACGCGAATCGGCTGATTGCGCCCAAAGCAATCGGGAATATCGTGACTTATGAAGTCGCGTCCCGCGAATTTACCCTCGCATTCCTTTCCCGCATTGAAGCGATAGTCAAGGTCATCGAGCAGCGAGACCCAGTGAAGCTGATTATCGTCGACCTCGACGACACCATGTGGCGCGGCATCGCAGCGGAAGGCGATAGTGTAAGTCAGGAGCAACGCATCGAAGGCTGGCCGATCGGTCTTGCCGAAGCCTTGCTGTTCTTCAAGAAGCGCGGCGGATTGCTGGCGATCTGCAGCAAGAATGAAGAAGCGCCCACCATTGAACGGTTCAACGCCATCTGGCGCGGCGCCATTACCATGGACGACTTCGCGTGCGTGCGCATCAACTGGAAGCCCAAGTCGCAGAACATCCTTGAAATCCTCAAGGAGGTGAATCTGCTTCCGGGCAACTGTGTCTTCATCGACGACAACGACCGTGAATTGTCGGAGGTGAAGGCGGCGATCCCGGCTATTCGTTGCCTTGGCGGCAACCATTACGACTGGCGGCGCATCATTCTGCGATCGGCCGAAACGCAGGTCCCGATCGTCACCGAAGAATCGTCGCGCCGCACCGAACTCGTGCGTGCGATCTCGCAGCGCGAAGCCAGTGTCGACGCCAACAATGGTGTTTCGCGGGAGGAGTGGCTAGCTTCGTTACAGCTTCGTCAGTCATTCTTCTTGATCAAGACGCCGCAATCCAGGCACTTCGATCGCGCGTTCGAACTCATCAACAAGACAAATCAATTCAACACGACCGGGAAGAGATGGGAGCGCTCGGAGTTTGAGACGTTCATCAGCCAGGGCGGGTACTGCGTCGTCTCTTCGCTGCGCGACAAATTGATCGACAACGGCATCATCTCCGTTTGCCTGATCAATGGCGAAAAGATCGTCCAGGTCGTGCTGTCGTGCCGCGTGTTTGGGCTTGGCGCGGAACTGGTTGTTGGGGCGATTGCGACGCGGTTGGCGCTGAAGTCGGGCGCTGAAGTGAGCGCCGAGCTCATCGATACCGGCAGGAATGCAACCTGTCACGACTATTTCAAACGGCTCGGGTTCTCCCAAACGGCCGCGGGCTTGTACTCGCGCACCGCGAACGAACTGCCGTCCTACATCGAGATCGAGAATCTCGGCGCAGCGGAGTTTCCTCCTGTGCGGATCTAGAAGACGCCCGTTTAAATAACTCCCTCGGGCCCTTGGAGCATGTGTGAAATCAAGGGCCGCCGCGAGGCACAATTACCGCCCCAATTGAATGGTCCAGCGAGTAAGGGCGTGTAAGAAGTGCTCGGCGGCACACATTCATTCGACGACATCGTTGCTAGCGTGGCGGATATCCAGTTTGAATGGCCGCTCGGCCCTCTGATGGCACACCCTAAGGCGTGTCGTTCGTAATGTTTAGGCGATCAACTCGAGGCGTTGAGCATGACAAACAACATCAAAAAGTGGCTGGGCGTGCTGACCATCGCCGTATGCTTTGGCTGGGTACTTCGTGTCGGCCTGACCCAGCCCGATCACAGCGGGTTCAACTGGGACGTCATTGGCTATGTCGCGTCCATGTACAAGCAGGACGGTCTTACTGGTGAACCATTGCGGCGCGCGGTCTTCGCGAACGTTCTTGAAGAGGTTGGTGAGAACGACCTCGAAAAGCTGACGGCGGGGGCCTCGCGAAGCCAGCAGGGATCGAGTCCGGTCGAACAGGTTCCGGACGCGAGCTATCGCGCCACGGTATTCAACGATCCCATCTCACTCGAACAGCAAATACCTTTTTACTCGATACGCGTTCTGTATCTGCAATCGATCCGACTCGTCGATCATTTCGTCCACTCTTATTCGAGTTCATCGATCCTCGTCAACGCAATCTACGCCGCGCTCTGCGTGGTCATCGTGGCACTGCTACTCCAGCATTTCCAGATTTCGCAGCTTTATCTTCCAGCCATTATTTTCATTTCTAAACTTACCACCATTGGGCGCATCTCTTCTCCGGATGCCCTCGCATGTTTGCTATCGCTGCTGGCGCTGTTGCTTCTGGTGAAGCGCAGCAGATGGGTATTCGTGGCGATCGTCGCACTTCCACTGGCTAGAACCGATTTTGTCATTTTCTCGCTGATCCTGTGCCTGTTTTCACTCCGGTTATTTCCGAAACCGCTCGTGGCGCTTTCTGCGGCAATGTCTGTTGGGCTACTTGTTGTCGACAACCACTTCAACGGAAACTACGGTTTTTTGCGGGTGTTCAATTTCACGCTATTCGGCGTTGATCCGTATCCTGCGGAAATGAAGAATTCGACGAATATTGCGGACTATGTGAGCGCCTACATTTCGGGTGCGAAGAGAACGCACAATAGCCAACACACTCTTGTCTACATGTTCTCGTTGTTGCTCTTTGGTATGCGATTTTATAGACGCGCCCCGCTTGCTGAGCTGGACTATATATTCATGGTGTCGATGATTTTTGTTTCCTTGCATCTGATTCTTTTTCCGATTTATCTGGAAAGATTTTTCGTGTTCCCTGTGATTGTTTCGTTGATTTACCTGATCAATCGGATGGCTGAAGGGGCAGGATTCGCGGCCGGACGATTGAGACACGCCTGACCCCCTACCAGCAGCCCTCGTCGAAGCAGGTTGATGGCGTGAGCGCCGGATCAGCAATCCCGGCGCCACCGAAAGCTCGCTGCGGTCCTTGCGTCTTGCCACGCCACCAATGCGTGACTCTCACGGCGAACTGTCCAGGTTCCATTGGCGCCATCTACGTATGACTACATCCGGGGCGCGGGGCGGGAGAGGGTGCTTTGTTTCGGGGAAACACTCAAAGACCACTGACAGACTATGGCTGCAGCCAGTAGGACATAGGTTGCGAGGAAGTAATAGGCTAAAGAATGCACCCGAATATCAAACAGACCTTCAAGGCATAGTGGCAGGATGGTGAGGAAGGGGAATATTCTTAAAAATAAGCCCACCCAGCCATCACCTCGAGACGAAAGAATCATCGACAAATAGAGGCAAACGGAAAAAACGCAGAAGTCATACGACATCAATCTTGGATTGAGTAGTATGAGAATCGCGAGAAAATAAAACAATTCGCTTTCAGATCTGATCCGGAGAGAGCTTTGCGCGTGCTTGCTTCGAAGGACGATAGATATCAGCACAACGGCAAGCATCAGAAGGAGATGGAGGGCAACCCCTACTTTTCCCATTCCAAACCTGGAAAATACACCAAGAATTGTGATGCCTGCGTCCCCATGCTGAACGATCTGACCGTAAATGGCGCCCCGGAATCCGGCCCATAGTTGCGGGTAAAAAACGGGCTGGAATACGTAGATACCTGCAACTGATATCAGCACTGCGGCGAATGAGGGCAAGCTGCGTCGGGGCAGAAAAAGATAAAGAATGGCATAGGCAAGGAAATAGGGCTTGATGGCCGAGAAAAAGATGATCGCTATCACATGCGGCGTCAAAGTATAGATCGACCGGTGTTTGTATAGAAAATATGATAGTGATACGAGCAGCAGGTGCGCAAAGACGCTTATGTTGCCTGTCTGGATTGAAGCAAAGCCTGACCCCCCAATCAGAAATCCGAGAAGCAAGCAGGAAGCCAGGCGATGATATGGAATAAATGATTTGAGACTGATGCAAACGAGAACGATTCCGGCTATCGAGGCTAGAACCAGGAAAGCAAAGAAGATTGGGAAGTCGATAGCCGAAAATATCTTCAGGAATACGGGCGGATAGACAAATGGAAAATCCCCCGCTGCACACGTGTAGGGGTCAGGCCCAGACGAATAGCAGTTCAGACCTTTCTCATAGACGTGGTAGTCCCAAAAAATAGAGTCAGCTTTTCCGCTGAATGCGAGAACCAATAAGAAGCAGACAGCCGCCGATAAACTCCATAGACGCCATGTCTTGTCGTTACTAACACTTGCTGCCTCTAGCTTCAATTACGCCCCCATCTCGATCAATGACCGTCAAATTCCATGGCAGGTTGATGGACACACATGTTCCGTCTTCGGATTTCCCAGCCGATCACAGCGCAAATAGCACGGGTTTTGATCGTGAGGGCGATCGTATACTCGACGATTCGTCGGCGAAACGCGAGGAGCCCACGGTGGCTAAGTTCGAAGCGAGAAAGCGCGAACGGTATCCACAGGTACTTCGCGGAAGGACGCGCGCTTCATCGGATTCAGTGGAATACCCTAGGGCAGGGCGGTGCCTGGGTCTGTACGCCAGCGTACGTCGCTGACCGAGGCAAATGCGAAAACGCCGTTCGACTTGCGGGAGCTGTGTGCCGCAACCGAGTACTTGGCGCAGTGCTAGATCGCGAGCAGCATGCTCAGCCCAGACAGTCCAATCACGGCGAGGCTCGCGCGATCCTTGAATGCAAACACAATCGGGTCGTCATGCATCGTGCCGCGAAACGCGCACATCCAGATCCGGCTCACCCAGAAGAGCGTGAGTGCAAAGGTGGCCCACAATGCCTTTGGGTGGTGATACAGCGCCTTCATTTCCGGCGTGTTCAGATAAAGTGCGAGCACGAGCACGGCGAGGTACGCAGAAGCCGTGCCGAACGAGCGCAAGATCGAGATGTCCTGCGTGATGTAGCCGCGGCCGGCGGCTTCGGTCTTGCCTTCGCGCACGATCATGTCGAGTTCGACATAACGCTTGACCATTGCAAGCGAGAGGAAAATCGGCACGCAGAACAAGATTAGCCAGTACGACAGCGGGATGCCGGTTGCCGCGCCACCGGCGATCACACGCACGGTGTACAGGCACGCAAGCGTGAACACATCAACAAGTGTCATGCGTTTGAGCGCGAACGAGTAGGCAACGGTGGTCACGAAATAGGCGGCCATTACGACGCCGAACTCGCGCGGCAGGAGTGCTGCGAGGCCGCCGCCGGCGGCGAGCAGTCCTGCAGTGAGCACGATGCCGAATTTCAGCGACAGCTTGCCCGACGCGAATGGACGGTTGCGCTTGCGCGCGTGCCGCCTATCGGCGTCGAGGTCGAGCATGTCGTTAAGCAGGTACACCGACGAAGCGGCCAGGCTGAACGACAGAAAAGCGATACAGGCGGCAGCGACTGCGGAACGGTCCGTGAATTGGTGTGCGGTGAGAAGCGGCACGAAGATCAGCACGTTCTTCACCCACTGATGCACGCGCATTTCCTTGAGCACCAGCGGTATCAGCCGGCGCTTTTCCTCGAAAAAGAGGATCGCAGCATTCGTCTTGCGGGCCGCGGCAGCGATGTGCTTGTCACCGACCACGATCGCCTTGCGCGCCTGGCGCCATACTGGCAAGTCCGCTCGCGCATCGCCGCAATAGTCGAAGCCGTGGTCGCCGAACTGCTCAACGAGCGCCCGAGCCTTGTTTTTGCCGAGCAGGTTGTTGCTGACCGTGCTTGCGAGCACACCGGTAAAGAGTCCAATGTGCGCGGCGATTTGAGAGGCGAGGCGCTGGTTTGTGGCCGTGCAAAGATACAGATCGCGTCCGCTCGCCCGCTCGTCGCGCAGCCATGAGAGCAGTTCTGTGTTGTAGGGCAGCACGCCAACGTCGATGTTGACGCGCTGTGCGATCTGCTCCTTCAAATAGGCGCGCCCGCGCAACGCCCACACGAAGCACAGGAAGATCGACAGAGGACTCTGCTTGAGGAGTACGAAGAAGGCTTCAAACAACAGGTCGGTGCGCGTGAGCGTTCCGTCCAGGTCCACGCACAGCGGGACAGGGTGTGCAGCGGGCGTGGCCATGTTCATTCTCCGTGCCGGGGCAGGAACAGGTGGACCGGTTGTTGCCGTGTTGGTCGGGGCGCAGCGCAAGCGGCACTCGCGCGGTCCGCGATCCGGCAGAGCATCGTAACGACGGCCGCGTGCAGGCTCTGTGCTGCAACGCACACGTGCTCAAGCAAACACAAAACGCTTGTCGAGGTGGTATTTCGTGACATAGCCGATCACCAGACCGAGTGCGCCACCAGCGAGGCGCGCGATTTCATCGTGAAAGAGCGCATCCGCGGCGAATTCAACGGCCCAGAAAACGACTGTCGTGCCGAGTCCCATGGCGACGTACAGCGTGAACGTGCGCACGCCGTGTGCGACGCTGCGGTGCTCGTAGCGGAATATCCAGGCCTTGTCGAGCAGATATTTGACGACGAGGCCAACACCGGTTCCGACGCAGACCGAAATTGGCACCGCAAAAACGCCTTGGTACAGGTGAAAAGCCAGGCTCTGGCTGCCGAGATTCGCACCGATAGAAATAGCGGCGAACACCGAGTACCAGAAGACGAGGCGAGAGCGGCTCAGCACGACGCCCGTGGCCGGGCTGCTCATAACGAAATCCTCTTAAATACGAAGCTGGGTAGGGATCGGATCACGAGCATAATTTCCGCCCAGAACCAAGGCGTATAGATCGAATCCTTGCCGCGTTCCACGGCGCGCACGATATCCGTCGCTACGCGCTCGGGCGATGCGACGAGCGGGCCGGGCAGCGCGAGTCCGGCTGTCATTGGCGTATTCACGAAGCCTGGCTTGATCGTCAGGACTTTCACATTTGATTTGAACAGCCGCGCGCGCAACCCTTCGCAAAAAGTTGTCACTGCCGCCTTGGCGGTGCCGTAGACGTAGTTCGAAGGGCGCCCGCGGTCGCCTGCTACCGACGAGATGACGGCGATCGAACCGCTCTTCTGTGCTTCGAACACGCCGGCAAGCAGGGTGAGCAGTGCGATTGTCGAGAGTGCGTTGACGGTGATTTCACGCACCGCGGCCTGTGGATCGCGTTCACACTCCGACTGGTCGGAAAGCGTGCCGTGCGCGAGCAGAACGATGTCGATGCGGCCAAGCTCGCTCATGGCGGCGTCGAGCATCGGGCCGTGCTGTTCGAAATCGTTCACGTCCAGAACGAAGGTGCCGACGCGCCCCGCGCCACGTACTCGGAGATCCTGCGCGACGGCTTCGAGACGCGTAGCGTGGCGACCCGCAAGCATGAAGTTCGCGCCGCCCTTGATCCATTCTCGAGCACAGGCCACGGCGATGGCGGAGGAACCGCCTACGATCAGAATGTTCTTGTCCATTAGCGGGTTGTCCGTTGCCAGAAGCGCGACATCAAGGCCGGGTCGCGCAGTTGTTCGAGCGCCTGCCACGCTGGATAGGCGGTGCGAAAATCCGCACCGCTCATGTGAGCATCCTTCGCCGGATACTGGCGGCCGCCCGCTTCGCGCACGATCGCGTCGAGTCGGGCGAAGAGCGTCACGTTGCGCGTGTCGTGCTGGGGAAAATCGAGTGCGAGCGAGATTCCCTGCATCGGGAACGAGAGCAGCCCCGGGGAGGCGAGCGGGCCGCAGCGTTTGAGGACTGCGAGGAACGAGCCTGCGTGGGTCGACGCGATCGCGTCGAGGAAGGCGTGCAACGCGTCGCGGGCCGTAGCATCAGGCACGACGAATTGATACTGCTGGAAGCCGCGCCGCCCATACAGGCGATTCCAGTCCCTTATGCTGTCTAGCGGGTAAAAGTAGCTGGCGCAATTGACCACGGAGGGGCCTGCCTTGCTCGCAGCCCGGCGGTAGTAGAACTCGTTGAAGAGCTTCAACGTGTAGCGATTCACGGGTGACCAGGGCGGGGCGAACGGCACGCTCCGCACGGGGCGTTGCGGCATGTCGAATTGCTGGTCGGTTGCATGGTCGGCGCTGACATAGATGCCGCGGCCAAGCGAGGTGCCGCGCCGCAGACAGTCGATCCATGCCACACCGTACTCATGCTGCGCGTCGTACTCGTGTGACAGTGCAAGAAACTCGTCGAGATTGCCGAACGGAATCGTCTGGGTAGCGAGGCGGCTCGACTCGACGGGCATCAGTTGCAATTCGACCCATTCGACGATCCCCGTGAGGCCAAGACCGCCGATCGTTGCGCGGAAGAACGCCGCGTTTTCTTCGGGCGCGCATTCTAGTGGCTCGCAATCGGAGCGCAGAAGCGAAAATCGTCGAACGTGTCGACCGAACGTGCCGCGCACGTGGTGGTTCTTGCCATGCACATCGTTGGCGACCGCGCCGCCGAGCGTGACGAATTGTGTGCCGGGCGTAACGGGCAACATCCAGCCGCGGGGCACCGCGAGCGCAAGCACTTCGCCGAGCGTGACACCCGCCTCTGCGCGTACGACGCCAGTTTTCCAGTCTGCCGCAATGAAGCGATCGAGACCACGCAGCGCAAGAACGTGGTCGGTGGCGGCGAGACAACTATCTCCGTAGCTGCGCCCGTTTCCGAACGGCAACGTCGTCCCGAAATGCGCACCCGCGTCGCGTAGCGCGGATTGCGCGTTCTCGCGCCAACCCGGCTCACGGCCGGTTTGCGGTGCGTACGGGTAGTGGCCCCAAGAACTGAGCTTCGAAACGCTCATGTGCAGTCGCCAGACAATGAATTGACAGTTGGCGCATGTTAGGCAGGCTGCCCCGGGATTACCGTGCGCCGGAGCACAAAGGCCGCCTTCGAGCACGCGCGTGATCCGTGGCTGACTGCGTTCGGGATCACAGGCGCTCCCATTCGGTCGTGAGACGTACCTAAGAAAAAACGACGCGTGGCGTCGCCAAACGCGAGGCGAGCGCACCGCGTGGTCATCCGCGATCGGCGCGCTGTATTTTTAGCGCATCCGGGGGCGCTGCGGTGTCCCGTGGCGGAACAAGCCTGCCATTTGTCTGAGCTCAGACGATTGTAATCATGCGTATGACTGAGCTCAGCGTGAGGATTTGCTTCGCCTTGATTCTGCTTTGATTCATTTGGCTCGATATTATTTCCTGGTTGCCCGGTTCGCGCCGCCTTTTGGAGGATGTCCATTCCGTGTCAAATTACTTGCAAAGCAGCAGCAGGCGCTCCTGGTCCGAGCACGGCCGTGCATTGACTTGTTCGGTGGTGGCGGCGGCTCGTGTCGGCGCGGCCGCCTGCACCGCGGCTCGATGCGCGAAACACGCCTTCAGGCGTCGCTCAACGGGGCGGTAGTATTGCCAGCCTTTGCCGAGGCCAGGTAGGTCGAGCTTCACCTGCTTCCACTTCGGATGGCCGTGCTCCTGCAGGTTGCTGAAGTTTTCGCAGAGCGAATCGCCAAAGCGCTTCAGGTTGCCGACCGTATCGCGCAGGTTGTAGTCGTAGGTGACGAGGAACGCCTTGACCGTCCACGTCGGCACGTCTTCTTTCAGCCAGTTCGGATAGCTCGATACGTGGATCGTCGCGGGAAAATAGGTTTGCTTTGCGCGCGCCGTTTCTGGCGCGTTCGGATCGACGCGCAGGAAGCGGATCTGCTGCAGCAGTTCGGGGTTCATGTCGGTGAAGAGCTTGGCCGGTTGCCCCGCGACAATGATCGCCACATCGATCTTCTTGACGATGAGCGCGGCCAGCGCGTCTTCGTTGCTCAAGTGCTGCGCATTCTGCTCGGGAATGGGCTGGCCGAACATGAGGCGGTACAGCGTCGTTGCCGACTGCGCGGTACCGCTGCCGATCAGGCCGACGCTCATCACCTTGTCCTTGATTTCGTTGATGTTCTTCATCGGCGAGTCGTTACGCACGACGAAGTAAATCTCTTCGTCATAGAGTGGCATGATGAGTCGTAGCGGCCGGATCAGCTTGCCCGCGTCTTCGTTGCCGGAGTTGGCCATATCGACATAGGCCTGGTAGACGTCGGACTGCACGAGCGCGAGCTTCACGCCGGGCTCGAAACGCATGCGCTGCACGTTTTCGGCCGAGCCCTTCGATGGAATCACTTCGAGGTCGATGCCCGCCGGCTGCGCCACCCATTTCGCGAGGTCCTGGCCGATCTGAATGTATGTACCGCGCTCGGGGCCGGTCACGATCTTGTAGTTCGCGTCTGCGGCGGCGGCGAGCGCGGCCGTCGAAAAAAGCTGGGTGATCAGCGCCGCCAGTACCGCGAGTATCGCTTTCAGCATGGTCTCTCTCCCGCCTTTGTGTACGTCGTACGGCAGACTTGAATCTTCCCGAATCCTATTTAATGACTGGCTTCGGAGGATGGAGCCTCTTTCAACTCAGGCTGGAGAATGGCGCGCTCCTGGGCATCGACGCCGTTGTCGTTGCTGGCCGGACTGGCGGCGTCGGCGGTTGCGGATTCGCTCGTGGCGGTTGTCGTAACGCTCGCGCTAGCACTGCCGAGGTCCGGTGGATTCCCGTTCGTTGTTGTGCTGGCCGCGCTCGGCAGCGGTGGAGGGGGCGCGATTGCGGTCCGCTCGCTGGGTACGGCCGGCCTGGCGGCGCCCCAATCTCGCGACGAAGGCAGCGGTACGGTGCGTGCGCCGCGCGGCAGTGGCACGGCCGCGTCCGCGTGCGCGGTGCTATTCGGCGAACGCAGCGGCGACCAACCCGTCGCCAGGATGGCGCGCTCCATCAACGACCGCGCGTGCAGGTTGCCCGGATCAATCGCGAGTGCCTCCGATGCCTGTTCTCGCACGCAATCCCAGGCATGTTGCGAGGCACATCGGTCCGCGCTTTGCAACGCGTTATCGCGGCGTTGCTGCGCCGGAGCGCTACCGCGCTGTATCTTGCGGGCCTCCTCATTGTTCGCGTCAGGCGTAAGTGCGTCATTCGCCATCGGCAAGCTTTTCTGAGCGAGGCTCGTACGCGTGGCGCGTATTTCTCTTTCCTGCCCGTGCCTTTCGCCGTACAGCAGAAACACCGCGTATGCGATTGCGACAATGAGCCAGGCGAGCAATACGCCCTTCAGGAAGAGCCCTTTACCGGTGCGCCAGAACGGGCGGTGTTCCTCGAGTCGATAGTGGTGCAAATAGTCTGCGTGCACCGACGGGCGATTGGATGCGGCCGCGCCGGCAAGCATAGGCGTTGCCGCGGATCCAATGACTCTTAACGTGGCTTTCGGGCGCGCGTGCGCAGCCGTGTCGAACGGGTGATCCGTGCCGCAGTGAGGGCAGGAATCGACGTACTGGTAGAGCACTCCGCCACAGCGCTTGCAAGATGTGGGGAAACTCTGGTCGGAAGTCATCTGAGCGGACATGCTGTCGTTCCACCGTCATGGCGACGCCATTTCGGCATGTTCAGGATCGTCGTTGAAGCGATCGGCGAGGCCTCGCGGAACCCACGATCTGCATGCGCAGGAGAGCGGCGGTGCCTGACCGGGCACGGCCGCTTAAATCATCATATGGGTGATTTTCCATTCATACGCAAATTGCCAGTGTTGTCTACCGCACATATACGTTGCCGCCGTACGACCGAACTCAAGTCAGATCCGGCGCGGTTCTGGGCGACGAAGCCGGCTTGACCGACTATCTGTAACCACGGGGCGCGGTTTGTTGGGTGCCATGTCCGTACAACGCTCTGGCCCTCTAATAGATCGCCGTAACCGTCGCCGCAGGGTTGGGGATTTCCCCGAGAGATTTCCCAGATTGCTCGCCGCATCGAGGCGCGCTTGCTGGAGGCATCTACCCCCCAGATCCACTCGGTTCCTTGTCGAGCCACGCGTCATGGTCGCCTATCGTATTGTTTTAATTGGAAAATATTTAAATCTGGCACTTAATTCAAGCGGCCGGTAGCCCTAACTTCGGTCAGGAAAACTGGCTGCAAAGTTGTATCGACCTCTGCGGAAATTCCCCATTCCGCCCCTTCTTGAATTTGTCACTCCCCGTCCATATAATTAGCACTCACCGCATGAGAGTGCTAACAACGCTCGGTGCACAAACATCTCTGGCTGGCGGTAACCGGCAGCCAGGTTTTCTTGAGTCTCTTCAAGTCCCAATCAACAGAGGAACATCCATGAACCTTCGTCCTTTGCATGATCGCGTGATCGTCAAGCGCCTGGATCAAGAAACCAAGACCGCTTCGGGCATCGTGATCCCGGACGCAGCGGCAGAAAAGCCGGATCAAGGCGAAGTCCTGGCCATCGGCCCGGGCAAGCGCGACGACAAGGGCGCCCTGATCGCGCTCGACGTGAAGGTCGGCGATCGCGTCCTGTTCGGCAAGTACGCTGGCCAGACCGTCAAGGTCGATGGCAACGAACTGCTCGTGATGCGTGAAGAAGACATCATGGCCGTGGTGAACAAGTAAGTTCAGCCCACCGCACATTCATCAAGAATTCAAGGAGTTAGAAGATGGCAGCTAAAGACGTCGTGTTCGGCGATTCCGCCCGTTCCAAGATGGTTGAAGGCGTGAACATTCTCGCCAACGCAGTGAAGGTCACGCTGGGTCCGAAGGGCCGCAACGTGGTTCTCGAGCGCTCGTTCGGCGGCCCGACGGTCACCAAGGACGGTGTCTCGGTCGCAAAGGAAATCGAGCTCAAGGACAAGCTCCAGAACATGGGCGCGCAAATGGTCAAGGAAGTGGCTTCCAAGACCAGCGACAACGCCGGTGACGGCACGACGACGGCTACGGTTCTGGCCCAGTCGATCGTCCGCGAAGGCATGAAGTACGTCGCATCGGGCATGAACCCGATGGACCTGAAGCGCGGCATCGACAAGGCCGTCGCAGCAGCAATCGAAGAGCTGCGCAAGGTCAGCAAGCCCTGCACGACCAACAAGGAAATCGCTCAAGTCGGCTCGATCTCGGCAAACAGCGACACGTCGATCGGCGACCGTATCGCTGAAGCGATGGACAAGGTTGGCAAGGAAGGCGTCATCACCGTCGAAGACGGCAAGTCGCTGCAAGACGAGCTGGAAGTCGTCGAAGGTATGCAGTTCGACCGCGGCTACCTCTCGCCGTACTTCATCAACAACCCGGACAAGCAAGTCGCCGTGCTGGAAAGCCCGTTCGTCCTGCTGTTCGACAAGAAGATCTCGAACATCCGTGATCTGCTGCCGGTTTTGGAACAAGTCGCGAAGGCTGGCCGTCCGCTGCTGATCATCGCTGAAGACGTCGAAGGCGAAGCTCTGGCAACGCTGGTCGTCAACAACATCCGCGGCATCCTGAAGACCGTTGCTGTCAAGGCTCCGGGCTTCGGCGACCGTCGCAAGGCCATGCTGGAAGACATCGCGATCCTGACCGGCGGTCAAGTCATCGCTGAAGAAACCGGCCTCACGCTCGAAAAGGCAACGCTGAACGAACTCGGTCAAGCGAAGCGCATCGAAGTGGGCAAGGAAAACACGACGATCATCGACGGCGCAGGCGAAGCCGTGAACATCGAAGCGCGCGTGAAGCAAATCCGCACGCAGATCGAAGAAGCGACGTCGGACTACGACCGTGAAAAGCTGCAAGAGCGCGTTGCCAAGCTGGCAGGCGGCGTGGCAGTGATCAAGGTCGGCGCTGCGACCGAAGTCGAAATGAAGGAAAAGAAGGCACGCGTGGAAGACGCGCTGCACGCAACCCGCGCTGCCGTTGAAGAAGGCATCGTCCCGGGCGGCGGCGTTGCGCTGATCCGTGCACGTACGGCAATCGCCAGCGTCAAGGGCGCCAACGCTGACCAGGACGCAGGTATCAAGATCGTCCTGCGCGCGATGGAAGAGCCGCTGCGCCAGATCGTCACGAACGGCGGCGAAGAAGCGTCGGTCGTCGTGGCAGCAGTTGCTGCTGGTCAAGGCAACTACGGCTACAACGCAGCGACGGGTGAGTACGTCGACATGGTTGAAGCCGGCGTGGTCGACCCGACGAAGGTCACGCGCACCGCGCTGCAAAACGCAGCTTCGGTTGCTGGCCTGCTCCTGACGACGGACGCAGCTGTTGCTGAAGTGCCGAAGGAAGATGCTCCGATGCCTGGCGGCATGCCCGGCGGCATGGGCGGCATGGGCATGGACATGTAAATTCGGCTCACGCCGGAACTACATCGAAGTGCAGGGGACACGTCGTGAGAAGTGTTTCCCCCGACCAACGAGTAACTCCCGCAGTGACGAACTGCACTCCGTGAAGTTGGGCAGTTAAAATCTAGTGGGAGCCTTAGGCCTGAGTCCTGCATTACGCAGACTCAGGCCTTTCAATTTGGATCCGATGCGTCGCGATTATCGTGGCGGAAGCGCGAACTGATGTGATTCTGGGGAGCTGCAAGGTGTGATACTATCGCTCGCTAATTTCAGCCAGCCGAAGTTCATAACGCAACCCATAAGGCCCTCCTACCTCGGTCAGCTCCGACAAGATGACGCGGCAATTGCGCCCATCGTGCTTGTTCTCTGGTAGGCAGCTAGCGTTGGGCAATGATCGCCGCATTTTGCGCAGACTTTGTCGGTATCGAGCACGGCTGCCGATTCATTGACATATTGGCGTCACTTTGGAAGTGTTATGCGAGTTACGAACAGAAAGAGGGTAATGATCACTGGGGGAGCGGGCTTTTTGGGTTCGCATCTCTGTGAACGTCTGCTGGCCGAGGGTAACGACGTTCTTTGTGTCGATAACTTCTACAGCGGCACGAAGGATAACGTTGCCCATCTGGTCGGCAATCCCCATTTCGAACTCATGCGTCACGACGTGACGTTTCCGCTTTACGTCGAGGTTGACGAAATCTACAACCTCGCGTGCCCCGCATCCCCGGTTCACTACCAGCGAGATCCGGTTCAGACCACGAAGACGAGCGTGCATGGCGCCATCAATATGCTCGGCCTTGCGAAGCGCACGAAGGCGCGTATCCTGCAAGCGTCCACGAGTGAGGTCTACGGCGACCCGGAAGTGCATCCGCAACCGGAAGGGTACTGGGGGCATGTGAACCCCATCGGCGTGCGGTCGTGCTATGACGAGGGCAAGCGCTGCGCCGAGACGCTCTTCTTCGACTATCGCCAGCAACACGGTCTGGACATCAAGGTCGTGCGAATCTTCAACACGTATGGCCCGCGCATGCATCCGAACGACGGCCGTGTCGTCAGCAACTTCATTGTGCAGGCGCTGCGCGGCGAAGACATTACGGTCTACGGCGACGGCTCGCAAACGCGCAGTTTCTGCTACGTGGACGACCTGATCGAAGGCTTCGTCCGCATGATGGCGACGCCGTCGGACGTCACCGGCCCGATCAATATCGGCAATCCGGCCGAGTTCACGATTCGCGAACTGGCTGAAACCGTCCTGAAGATGGTCGGTGGCCGCTCGAAGCTGATCTTTTCTCCGTTGCCCAAGGATGATCCGAAGCAGCGCCAGCCCGATATCACGCTCGCACGCGGCAAGCTTGGCTGGGAGCCTCAGGTGAAACTGGAGCAGGGCCTGGCGAAGACTGTCAACTATTTCCGGAGCTTTCTCGGGCTATGAGCTTGGCCGAAGCAAGTCTGATCGTCGTGACGCCAGTCTATGAGGATGTCGAGGCGAGCAGCCGACTGTTCAAGGAGTTGGCTGCGGAACTCGGTAACGACATTTTCATCGTCGCAGTCGACGATGGCTCTGTGCGCCAGCCGGTCGAGGTTTCCAGTCTCGATGCCGCGAATGTCGCCGGCGTCGTGCTGAAACTGCGTCGCAATGTCGGCCATCAGCGTGCCATCGCGATTGGCCTGGGCTACGTCGCCGAGAAGATTCGGCCGCACCAGCGCGTCGTGGTGATGGATTCCGACGGCGAAGATTTGCCTTCGACAATTCCCGTCCTGCTGCAGCAACTCGAATCCGATCAGGTCGACGTGGCTGTTGGTCAGCGTAGAAGCCGTGTAGAGACATTCCGCTTCAAGGCTTTTTACGCTGTCTACAAGCGCTTGTTTGGCCTGTTGACCGGACGCGCTATCAGCTTCGGCAACTTCATGGCGCTCAAGGCGCATTCCGTCAAGCGTCTCGCCGCGATGCAGGACCTTGCGATTCACGTCGCGGCAGCCGTCCTTGCTTCGAAGCTGCGTGCCAAGGGGTGCCTCCTGGATCGCGGCCCGCGCTATGCGGGCCAATCGAAGATGAATTTTGTCGGCCTGGCGTTGCACGGTTTCCGCGCGTTGATGGTCTTCGCGGAAGATGTTCTCGTGCGCGTCGGCATCGCATGCGCATTCATAGCCGCCGTGTCACTGTTCGCGGCCGTCCTGACGGTCATCTTGAAAATGACGGGCTTTTCCACGCCCGGTTGGTTTTCCGTGGCCTTCGGCATCCTCATGCTCACGTTATTGCAAACGGGGGCGCTTGCGTTGATGTCGTTGATGCTGACCGGCGTGATTCGCGGCGGGACAGTCACAACCACGATCGCATATCACGACTTTATCGACAGTGTTGCCGAGTCGGCCAGAACCAGGGCGAGAGATGCATCGGTCACTGAATGAGTTGATTCGCTACGTGATCAATGGGCTGGTGGCCACGGCAGTCAACTACGGAGTCCTGCATACTTGCATTGAGGTTCTGCACCTGCGGTCGGCCGGTTTGGCCAATTTTATTGGGTCGGTGTTCGGCATTACCTCGTCGTTCCTCGGCAACCGTTATTTTGTTTTCGGCGGAGCCGGGG
This sequence comes from Paraburkholderia sp. JHI869, assembly GCF_038900775.1. Classification (NCBI taxonomy): domain Bacteria; kingdom Pseudomonadati; phylum Pseudomonadota; class Betaproteobacteria; order Burkholderiales; family Burkholderiaceae; genus Paraburkholderia; species Paraburkholderia sp. JHI869. Next base: position 189,899 of record NZ_JAYMSC010000004.1, on the reverse strand, counting down.
AGCCCATCGGCAGCCAGGCCTTGAGGTTTCTGGGGCTCTATGCGGCCATCGCGATACTCAACGGTGGCGTCATGTACATCTGGAGCGATGTCTACGGGCTTGGCTACCGCAGTGGCTTTCTGTTGACGACGGTGGCGCAGTTTTTGTTGAGTTATTTGGGCGGAAAGCAGTTCGTCTTTAAACGACGCGCTGCCGCCCGGTAAAGGGGCTAGCTTGAAATACGTTAAAACGGTTGCCGCAATTGCGGTTTTCATTGTCCTGTTGCTGGTGGTGTACATCGCGTACATCAAGTTGTTCGAGGTGAACGTTGTTTTCTATTCGTCGATTTATTCGGCGATCATTGCAACGGCCATCTTTGCAGGTTTCGTCTTCGTGCTGCCGTACTTCCGGGTCTTTTCGACGCTCGAGAAAGTGCAGACGATCGCCGTGTGCTTCCTGCTTGGCTATATCTACGCGATCAGTGTCCCGACCGTGATCGACCGGTCGCTGTCGTTCTATATTCTCGAGAAAATACAGCAGCGCGGCGGCGGCATCCAGGAGGACAAGATCAATTATGTCTTCACGAACGAATACGTCAAAGAGCATCATCTGATGGCAATCCGGCTTACGGAGCAGCTTCAATCCGGCACCATCGTCATTCAGGACGGTTGTGTCAAGCTCACGCCGTGGGGCGACAAACTCGCGACGCTCAGCCTGCTTTTCCGGGAAAACATGTTGCCTAAGCGCCGTCTGTTGCTCGGCCAGTACACGGATGCGTTGAACAATCCGTTCAAGCACAGCGAAGCAACGCCCGACTACACATGTCACTGACGCGTGCCTCGACAGTGGGTCACGCGACGCACATTCGACACGAACGATTACTTAATTCGATTTTTGGCAGAGCCGGCATATGAAGATCGCCATCGCGGGGACGGGCTATGTAGGCCTGTCCAATGGAATTTTACTTTCGCAGCACCACGAAGTTGTTGCGCTCGACGTGGTGCCTGAGAAGGTCGCGATGCTCAATCGCAAAGAGTCGCCGATCATCGATGCGGAGATCGAGGACTTTCTCAAGACCAAGCCGCTCAACTTTCGGGCTACGCTCGACAAGCGCGATGCTTTCGAGGGGGCGAGCTACGTCATTATCGCGACGCCAACCGACTACGATCCGGACACGAATTACTTTAATACGACGTCCATCGACTCGGTGATTCGGGACGTCATGGCGATCAACCCGGAAGCGCTGATGATCATCAAGTCGACGATTCCGGTCGGGTACGTCGCCAAGATCAGGAAGTCGATGGCGTGTCCCAATATCATTTTTTCGCCTGAGTTTCTGCGCGAAGGTCATGCCTTGCATGACAACCTGCATCCTTCGCGCATCGTCGTTGGCGAGCGTTCGGAGCGCGCCCGTGCCTTCGCGCAGCTTCTTCAAGACAGTGCGATCAAAAAGGACGTTTCGCTGCTTTTTACCGATCCGACGGAAGCCGAGGCGATCAAGCTTTTCGCTAATACGTATCTCGCGATGCGCGTGTCGTATTTCAACGAGCTTGACACCTTCGCTGCTACGCATGAGCTGAACACGAAGCAAATCATTGAAGGCGTCGGGCTCGATCCGCGCATCGGCAGTCATTACAACAACCCGTCATTCGGCTATGGCGGGTATTGCCTGCCGAAGGATACGAAGCAGCTCCTGGCGAACTACCGCGACGTGCCGCAGACCCTGATCCGCGCGATCGTCGATTCGAACACGACGCGCAAAGATTTCATCGCCGACGACATTCTGCGCCGCGCTCCGAAAGTTGTCGGAATCTATCGGTTGATCATGAAGAGCGGTTCGGACAATTTCCGCGCTTCCAGCATTCAGGGTGTGATGAAGCGAATCAAGGCCAAGGGGATCGAGGTGATCGTCTACGAGCCGAGTCTGACGACGTCGCATTTCTTCCACTCCCGTGTCGTTGCCGATATCGACGAGTTCAAGCGCGAGGCCGATCTGATCATCAGCAACCGCATGACCGAGGCCCTTCACGATGTGGCGGACAAGATCTATACGCGCGATCTGTTTGGAAGCGACTGAGCCGGTTGCACTCGCGCTCCGTCAAACCACCTTTATGGACTTCGGCCGATGGTCTTGAACGTCAAAACGCGCTCGATCCTGATCGATGTCATCGTCGTAATCGCTCTGGTTTACTGCTTTTGGGGCGTGTTACGTCGGACCACCTTTGAGCACGATTTGCTGACGCACGCATTTTCGAGGCAGGCGGGAGTCGACGAATCGCTGCCTGCAAATGTAGTGGAGGCGAGAGCATTGCTGTTGAAAAACAAAATCAATGCCTTCTCTATTGATGCTGACTTGACCAAGGATTTTCAGTTTTATCAGCGGATTTTGGAATCGATGTATCCAAGCCGCGAAAGCGACCTTGCACCCGTAGTCGTTGCGGCGAACGGTAACGCGAAATATTCGGCGTGCAAACTACTGGATAGTTCTGCTCACATTGCGTTGTACGTTTGTAATCATGGAACAAATTGACGGTGCGCGCTTCAAGATTCCGTTTGCTTGTAGCGTCCTGCTGCTGCTGAACTATTGCGCATGGCTGTTGGGCGATCCGGGACGCTTCGTCGAGAGTGCGCTTGTCGTGCTGGTCGTCCTGCTAGTCCTGGTTCCACTCAATGCGGGTCCGGGCCACTGGTATGCACGGCTCGCCCTAGTCGCTCTCGCAGTCATTTGCCTCGGAACGCCGACGGGCGGATGGGATGCCCGTTCGATCTGGCTGTTTCACGCCAAGCGGATATTTGTCGACCGCGATTTTTTTTCGCAGCTCGATGGGTATTCAAACTGGTCGCATAACGACTACCCCATATTCATTCCCGTCATTTCCGCGTCGTTAGCCCGCGTCGTCGGCTACTGGAACGAGATCTATCCCAAAGTCGCGTCGGTATTTGCGCTTGTGCCGGCCTTCCTTCTGTTCGCATCCGTGTCGACGCGGGCACGGGGCGCCGCGATGCTTATCGTGGCGGCAGTCTTTGTCTGCTCGGATCAACTGATCAGCGGATACATGGATGGCTTGCTTGCCGTTTATTTTGCGTGTGCCGGCATATGCGGAGCCGTTCTCGTATTTGATCTTGTTTCATTTCAGAAAAAGGGCTCGTCGCTGTTCTTTTACGGCTGTACATTGTTTTTTTGGTCCAGCTTGAGCCTCATCAAGAACGAAGGATTGGTGCTCTTCATGATCCTGGCGGGTTCGACGCTAATGTTCGCATTTGTCTGGCGATCACCGCGCCGATTCGCCTGTCTGTCCCTGGTGATTCTCAGCCTCGTCCTAGTGGCGATCTGGAAATACCTGGTCCATCGCCACGGAATCGTGAACGATCTTGCAGGATCGGATTTGAAGCATCAGTTGATGGGTCGACTCTTCGATGCCGATGCACATTTGCTGATCTTGCGCCGGGTATTCTGGCAGTCGACGTTCCTGGTGCCATTCGCGCTTTACGTCATCTCCGTTTGGCTTAGAGGACAGGCGAAATTGGCACTGTTTTACGGGCTGCCTGCGTTCGGATATGCCGCTGTACTCTATTTCGTCTATCTGTCCACGCCGCATGATCTTCATTGGCACCTGGCGACAAGCGCCGATCGTGTCATCTTCCCTGTCGGCCTGATGCTGCTTTTCTACTGCGTATTTGCGTGGGAGACCGCGCCGGAGACGGCTCGCCGGGCAACGGCCCGCGCGCAAACATCAGCGGCGTAATATCGAGCAGGGGGCGGCGCAATTGCAGTCGCACCCTGCACGGGAACCGAACGCCGCGCCGCGAGCGTTATTGCTTCGCTTCGCCCGGTGAGGCTTCGTCCGTGTCCGCGTCGTTGCTGCGTGCCCAGAAGAACCGGTCGGGCAGCCAGGCGCCCATGCCCGGCCTGAACGCGGCCTGCACTGCCTGATACACATACTCCTGCGCCTCGCGCACCGCCTCGGGCGGCTCCTGGCCGTTCGCAAGCAGCGCGGCGATGGCGGCGCCGAGCGTGTCGGTGATGCCCATCGTTGGCTGCGTGGAGCGATCCCACAGATCCTGGCGTAGCTGGCCGTCTTCGCAATACAGCGTGTTGACCACGCGATGCGTGCCCGTTTCCATCGCCAGGATGTACTCGCAACCCGTGGCGAGCAGGTGCGCAATGGCCGCGTCGACGCTGGGCGCCTCGGCGTCGCCGTCCGGCTGCGCGAGCGCGATCAGCGTTGCGGAGTCGGCCACGAGCAGCGTGGTCTGCGGCACGAGCAGGTCGGCCATGGCTTCGCGCAGTTCGTCGGCGGCGAGCACGTGTTCGTCGTCGAGCGTGAAGTCGGGGGCGAGGATGAGCGGCACGTCGTCGTAGTCGGCGACCACTTCGGCGATCGCGCTCACGACTTCGGCGCGCGCGCCCGCACCGACCTTGAACGCCGCAATGGGCATGTCTTCGAGCAGCATTCGCGCTTGGGTGGCGACGGTTTCCGGGTCGAGCCCGGTCACTTCGTCGCAGCCCGCGGAGTCGCGCACCGTGTAGCCGGTCAGCGCGGTGACGCCGTGGCAGCCCATGCTGGCGAGCGTGAGCAGGTCGGCCTGGAGTCCGCCGCCGCCCGTTGGGTCGGAAAGGCCGAATGTGAGGACGATGGGAGGTGTGTCGCTGGGCATGAACGTGGCGAGATGGATTGAAGTTCGGGCGCGGCGTACCGGGCCGTCATAAGCGAATGCTTTAATTATGCGGCTTATCGATGAATCCGGGGGACGGATGAGCCCGGCGCGCACGAGGATTTTTGCGCGCTCCGCGTGCCGCTCGCGGCAACGCATTGTGTTTGATCCCGTGCAGGCCAGATTTCCTCTTGCTAGGCATGGAAACGGCAACAAGGTACCATCATGGCTCTCGTTTCCCCGATTTTTTTTCCGACTGGTTTCGGACTTTTCGACGCGGCATAAGAATGGAATATAGAAGCTGGATGTGCCTGATCTGCGGCTGGATTTATGACGAAGAAGCCGGTTTGCCAGACGAAGGCATTGCCCCCGGCACGCGCTGGGAGGATGTCCCGATCAACTGGACCTGCCCTGAGTGCGGCGCGCGCAAGGAAGACTTCGAGATGGTCCAGATCTGAGACCACGCTGGCGGCTGAGCGCGTTTTTCGCGCGAGTTTCGTACGTTACCTACGTTTTCGGCAGGCACCGTATTTGCGCTTGTTGTCGCGCTTGTCGACGTTTTTCGTCGATACCGTTGTCGAGACTGTCCGCCTGGTCGGCCCGCTAACGTTTTCGGCGCTGCCCTATGAGTCATCCTTCAAGCTCTGATGTGCGGTTCGAAGCGTTGCCGAATCCGCGCGGCGGCACGGTGCCGTTCGCGCACGGCGCGCTCGCCCAGGCGCTCGCTGCGCTCTCAGAGCAGCGTGACGTGGCCCGGCCGCTGCGCCAGGCTGCGCGCACGCTGCACGACGCCGGCTGGTTCGCCGCCGCGCGCTTTGCCGACACGCTGCTCCTCGCTTCCCCGCTCGCGCTTGCCGCGCCGGTGCCCGTAGCGCCGCCGCCGGGCTTGCCCGCGCGGCCGCTACATGCGCCCGAGGAAGCGCAGGGCGCCGAATTTCGCGGCTTGTTCAGCGAGGCGCTCGAAGATCTCGTCGCCGCGCTGGAGCGCCGCAATCTGCGCGAGCTGACGTGCTCGCCCGCGCTTTTCGCGCGGCAGTACGCGCTCGTGGCTGCGCTCGCGGAGCACGTGCCGGGCGTCGCGCTCGCCTATGAGGATGTGGCGCTCCAGGGCCGGCCGCTCGCGCCCGCTTCGCTGCATCCGCAGCCGGCGCAACGGTTTGGCCAGGTGCGCGCGCGCTTCGAGCAGGCGCTGCTGCATGCGCTGAAATCGAATCCCGGCAACGGCAGCCGCGCGGCGAACGCGCTCGCGCTGGCGGCGTTCGACGAGATGGACGCCTGCATGGCCGAGCTCTCGAGTTCCGATCCGTACGACTTCTGGCGGCTTGCCGCTGCGTGCGCACGCGTGCTGCGGCGCGGCGCGGCGTCGTGGGGCGACGACGGCGTGCGGCGTCTTTACACGCGCTGCAACCTGCTGATCGGCGAGCACGCGCGCGGGCTGCGTTTCGCGCCGCAAACGCTCGTGCGCTCGACGCTGGCGTTGCTATGGCGCGACTACGCGCTTTTCGGTGCTGCCGCGGAAGACACCGCCGACGTCGAACTGCTCCATGACTACGGCTTGACCGTGGAGTGGCACATTGCCGGCACGCAAGCCTCGGAGGCGCTGTGGGAAGCCGGCAGCGCGCAGGCCGGCGCGCTCGCGGCGCGCGTGGCGCCCACGCGCGAGCTGGGCGCGCTGGTCGTGAACGGCAACGCGTATGAAGATTTTCTGCAGACCGCCGATGCGTCGATGGTCGCGCTCGGCACCCACTCGCGCACGCTGACGCTGCGCAGCGGGGGCACGACCCCGGAGCCAGCAGACGCGCTGGTCGCGGCCGAAGCGGCGTACCGCATCGGTGCCGCCGCGTGGGCGCTTGGCCTCGGCCACATCGGCCAGCTCGCCGACGCACTGGCACTCGCCTGGCGGCGCACCGCGCACGCGGCAACGCTCGCGGCGCTCGAGGCGCGGGGCGCGCCGTCGGTTCGTCCGCCCGGCGCCGAGGCGATCGAGCACGCCAGCGAGGCGCTGCGCGCCATGCTGCACAAGGTCGCCGCAGGTGTCGCGCAGCCCGACGCTACGCCCGCGGTGCGCTCGCTTTGCGCGGCGATCGTCAGCGGCGCAGCGCAAAGTGCCGCACCAGGTGCCGTACAAAATGCGGTGCAAAATATTGCACACTGACTGCGCCGGGCCTGTGGATTCGCCGCGCGGGCCGTGCCTCGCAGGCGCCGGGCATCGGCCTTGCGCCATCGGCCGATTGCCTGCAAGGGCACAGCATGCGCGTGTTAGAGTGAGTGATTCCCTGCAATGCGCAACGCGCAGCGGCTGGCAAGGTGCGAGGCAGCCATCGGGCGCCCGACCTCCGGCCTTGCAGCGCGCCGCCATTGCGCATCGTCTTTGCTAGAATTCAAACCATGTCCAAGAGTACCGATCGCATCAATCTGACCAACCAGTTCCTGATCGCCATGCCGAACATGGCGGACCCCACGTTTTCAGGAACGGTGGTCTACCTTTGCGATCATTCGGAGCGCGGCGCGCTCGGTCTCGTCATCAATCGGCCTACCGACATCGATCTCGAGGCGCTCTTTTCCCGCATCGACCTGAAGCTCGAAATCGAGCCGCTCCTGCATGTGCCCGTCTATTTCGGCGGCCCGGTGCAGACCGAGCGGGGCTTCGTGCTGCACGCGCCCGCCGAGGGCACGAGCTATACGTCTTCGATGTCGGTGCCGGGCGGGCTTGAAATGACCACGTCGAAGGACGTGCTCGAAGCCGTCGCCAACGGCAGCGGCCCTGAAAGGTTCCTGCTCACGCTTGGCCATGCCGGCTGGGGCGCGGGTCAGCTCGAGGACGAAATCTCGAAGAACGGCTGGCTCACGGTCGAAGCCGATCCGAAGATCGTGTTCGACGTACCCGCCGAAGAGCGCTTCGAGGCGGCGCTCGCGCTGCTTGGCATTTCCTCGACGATGCTCTCGGGCGAGGCGGGCCACGCATGAGCGTGGCCGCTGGGCGAGGGGCCGGCGAGGCCACCTTGCTTGCGTTCGACTACGGCGAAAAACGCATTGGCGTGGCGCTAGGCAATGCCCTCACGCGCAGCGCCCGCGCGCTCACCGTCATTCCCAACAAGAGTCGCGACTACCGCTTCGAAGCGATAGGCGAGTTGCTGCGCGAATGGCAGCCCGATCTGCTCGTGGTCGGCTTGCCGTGCCATCCGGACGGCACGCCGCACTTCATGACGCAGCACGCGAAGCGCTTTGGCAACCAGCTCAACGGCCGCTTCGGTTTGCGGGTGGTGTGGGTGGACGAGCGCTATTCGTCCGTCGACGCCGAAGCGCGGCTGCGTGAGCGCGGCGAACGCGTCGAACATGTCGACGCCGAAGCGGCCTCCGTGATTCTCCAGCAGTACCTCGACGAACTCCCGCTCTAACTAGCCTGCGAGTTGCCCGATGATGATTCCCGACGCTGAAGCGCTGTATTACGCCCTTCTCGATGAGATCCGCGCGGCCTATCACGCCGATGCGTTTGGCGCGCCCGGCGGCGTGGCGATCGTCGGCATTCATAGCGGCGGCGCGTGGATCGCCGAGCGGCTCGCGCAGGATGTCGGGGCGCTCGAATGGGGCGTGCTCAACGTTGCGCTGCACCGTGATGACTACGCGAAAAAGGGCTTGCACAGCAAGGCGAGCCCCACGGCGCTGCCGTTCGCGGTGGATGGCCGCCACATTCTGCTCGTCGACGACGTGCTGTACACGGGCCGCACCGTGCGCGCCGCGATCAACGAGCTGTACGACTACGGGCGGCCGGCCTCCGTCGAACTCGCGGTGCTCGCCGAGCGCGGCGGGCGCGAGCTGCCGGTGTCCGCGCGTTTCACTGGCGGCGCGGTGAGCGTCGATGCGCGCGAAACGCTTGTGCTCGAACACAGCGCCGACGGTCGCTTCGCGTTTCTCGTCGAGCAGGGCAACGGCGCCTGACGCGCGCATCGGGCGCATTGCATCAATTCGGCGGCAGCGACGGCAGACGCACAGTCGTGCACGCATGGCCACACGCCGCCCATCACATCCAGGATTCAAGCGATGAACACACAGCCCACGCCCGCGGCGTCCACAGCGGACGACAAGCGTTTTCGCTACGGCTTTCTCAAGGGCAATCCGCAGCTCACGAAGAACGGTGAACTCAAGCACCTCCTGTCGATCGAGGGCCTGTCGCGCGCGATCCTCACGCATGTGCTCGACACCGCCACGCAGTTTGTGAGCGTGACCGATCGCGACGTGAAGAAGGTGCCGCTGCTGCGCGGCAAGTCGGTGTTCAACCTGTTCTTCGAGAACTCCACGCGCACGCGCACCACGTTCGAGATTGCGGCCAAGCGTCTTTCGGCGGACGTGCTCAACCTGAACATCAATGCTTCATCGACGAGCAAGGGCGAGTCGCTGCTCGACACCATCGGCAACCTCTCGGCAATGCACGCCGACATGTTCGTCGTGCGCCATGCGTCGAGCGGCGCGCCGTACTTGATCGCCGAGCACTGCGCGCCGCACGTGCACGTTATCAACGCCGGCGACGGGCGCCACGCGCACCCGACGCAAGGCTTGCTCGACATGTACACGATCCGCCACTACAAGCGCGACTTCACGAACCTGCGCGTGGCGATCGTCGGCGACATCCTGCATTCGCGCGTGGCGCGCTCGGACATTCACGCGCTCACCACGCTCGGCGTGCCCGAGGTGCGCGCGATCGGCCCGCGCACGCTGCTGCCGGGCGGCCTGGAGCAAATGGGCGTGCGCGTGTTTCATAACCTCGACGAAGGCCTGAAGGACGTCGATGTCATCATCATGCTGCGCCTGCAGAACGAGCGCATGAGCGGTGCGCTGTTGCCCTCCGCGCAGGAGTACTTCAAGAGCTGGGGCTTGACGCCAGAGCGCCTCGCGCTCGCCGCGCCCGACGCGATTGTGATGCATCCGGGGCCGATGAATCGCGGCGTGGAGATCGACTCGCAGGTCGCCGACGGCCCGCAGTCGGTGATCCTCGACCAGGTGAGCTTCGGCATTGCGGTGCGCATGGCGGTGATGGGCATCGTCGCCGGTAACAACGACTGACGCGACGAGAACGATAAGGGCAGCACATGAAGATCCATATTCAAGGCGGCACGCTGATCGATCCGGCGGCCGGAACGGAACAGCAGCAGGACGTGTACATCGAAGCGGGCAAGATTGCCGCGATTGGCGCGGCGCCCGCGGGCTTCCAGGCGGACCGAACGCTCGATGCGCGCGGCCTCGTGGTCGCGCCGGGTCTCGTCGACCTGAGCGCACGACTGCGCGAGCCGGGCTACGAGCACAAGGCGACACTTGACTCGGAAATGAACGCGGCGCTCGCGGGCGGCGTGACGAGCCTCGTGTGCCCGCCCGATACCGACCCCGTGCTCGACGAGGCGGGCTTGGTCGAAATGCTCAAGCACCGTGCGGGCAAGCTCGCGCGTGCGCACGTGCATCCGCTAGGCGCGCTCACCGTGGGGCTGAAAGGGCAGGTGATCACAGAGATGGTGTCGCTGACCGAGGCGGGCTGCATCGGCTTCACGCAGGCCGACGCGCCGGTCGCCGATACCCAGGTCCTGCTGCGCGCGCTGCAATACGCGAGCACGTACGGCTACGCCGTGTGGCTGCGGCCGCTGGATGCATATCTCTCGAAGGGCGGCGTGGCCGCGAGCGGCGCGCTGGCTTCGCGCCTCGGCCTCTCCGGCGTGCCGGTGAGTGCGGAGACGATCGCGCTGCATACGCATTTCGAACTGATGCGTGTGACGGGCGCGCGCGTGCACGTGCAGCATCTTTCGTCGGTGGCGGGCGTGGCGCTCGTGCGCGCGGCGAAGGCCGAGGGCCTGCCCGTGACCTGCGACGTGACGGCCAACCATCTGCATCTGATCGACATGGACATCGGCTATTTCGACGCGCAGTTCCGGCTCGATCCGCCACTGCGCCAGCAGCGCGATCGCGAGGCGATTCGCGCGGGTCTCGCAGACGGCACGATCGACGCGATCTGCTCGCAGCACACGCCCGTGGACGACGACGAAAAGCTGTTGCCCTTCGCTGAAGCGACGCCGGGCGCGACGGGCCTCGAGTTGTTCCTCTCGCTCACCGTGAAATGGGCGCAGGAAGCGCGTGTGCCACTTGCGAAGGCGCTCGCCCATGTGACGTCGGCGCCGGCGGCCGTGATGCAGCGCGACGCGGGACGGCTCGCCGTGGGCGCGAGCGCGGACCTCTGCGTGTTCGATCCCCTGGCGCACTGGCGCGTCGAGCCGCGAGCGCTGAAGAGCCAGGGGCACAACACGCCGTTCCTCGGCTACGAGCTGCCCGCGGTGGTCCGTGCGACGCTCGTGGCGGGGCGCGTGGGCTTCGAGCGCGGGTTCGATTGAGGCTTCGATTGACGCTTCCAACACGCATGACAGATTTGTGTCATGCGCGTCTGCTAGGATCACGCGATTCAGCCTATCGTCGAATATGAGCCTTTTCATTCGCAAGACCCGCCTGCTCGCGCATCTGCTGCGCGGCGCGTTGACAGTCGCGCTGCGTTTTTCGCGCGCGAGCGCCGATCGGCGCCACGCCATGAACCGGGCATGGTCGCTCAAGATGCTCGAGCTGTGTGGCATGAGGCTCGTCGTGCACAACGACGCGGCGCGGCTCGACGCGGGTGCGCTCGTCGTGAGCAACCACATTTCGTGGATCGATATCTACGTGATCAACGCGTGGCGTCCCACGCCGTTCGTCTCGAAGGCCGAGATCCGCAACTGGCCGCTCATCGGCTGGTTCGCGCAGAACCTCGACACGGTGTTCGTCGAACGCGAGAAGCGCAGCGACGCGAAGCGCATCATGCATGAGTTGGCCGAGCGTCTTACGCGTGGCGAGCTGATGTGCGTGTTTCCCGAGGGCACGACCACGGATGGCCTCGCGCTCAAGCCGTTTCACTCGAATATGTTCCAGGCGGCGGTATCGGCTGGGAAGCCGGTGCAGCCACTTTGCATTTTGTATGAGGATGCACAGGGGCGGCAGTCGGTGGCGCCTGCGTATATCGACGATCTTTCGCTGAAGGATTCGCTCGACGCAATGCTCAAGGCTGGGCCGCTGACCGCCCATCTCTACGTGGGCGAAGCAATCGAAGCCGGCGACGACCGACGCAAGCTGGCGGTGCGTGCGCAGGAAGCGGTGGGGCAGGCCTTGGAGACGATGCGGGCGGAGCCGACGGCGCATCCGCGTGGCGTGGCGCAGGTCATTTGACACCAGAAGGCGTGCGCCTGCGCGAATTCGGGTGTTTTAGCCGTTCGTCGCGCGGCAACTCTCACAGGGCACCTGCGTGAGGATGCGCTCGCGCGGATCGTCGACGAGATGGATCGCCGAAAGCTGTTCGCCCCAGACGCAGCCCGAGTCGAGCCCGACCAGGTTCTTGCGCAGAGTGAGGCCAAGCGCGGCCCAGTGGCCGAACACCACGGTCGTGTCGGCCGTTTTGCGATCGGGTACGTCGAACCACGGCATGAAGCCCGGCGGCGCGGAGTCGAGGCCGCCACTCGACGAGAAGTCCATCACACCGTCGCGATCGCAAAAACGCATACGCGTGAGCGCGCTGCAGGTTACGCGCAGTCGATCGATACCTTTCAAGTTCTTCGACCAGCGGTTCGGCTCGTTGCCGTAGAGGCCGGCAAGCGTCTCTCGCCAGTTGTCGCTGCGCAATGCATTTTCGAGTTCGTGCGCGAGTTCCATCGTGAGCTCGAGATCCCACTGCGGCAATACGCCCGCGTGCACCATCAGCAAGCCGTTCTCGTAGTGCGCGATCGGGCGGTGGCGCACCCAGTGCAGTAGGTCTTCGGTGTCGGGTGCGTTCAGGATATCGTCGATGGTGTCGCCCTTCTTCGACTTGCGAATGCCCGCCGACACCGACAGCAGGTGTAGATCGTGATTGCCCAGCACGGCTACGCCGCGTTCGCCGAGATCGATGACTTCGCGCAGCGTTTCGAGCGATGCGGGGCCGCGATTGATCAGGTCGCCCGCGAACCAGAGCGGGGTGTCGGCGGCTGGTGCGGCTTTGGCGAGCAACTCACGAAACGGCGTGAGACACCCCTGAAGATCGCCGAAGGCTAGCGGGGCAGGGCGCAACAAGGACATGGACATTGAATCGAATACGGTTGCGTATTGGGTACAGGCAATCGCAGACGGTACCACAGGTCGCGCAACAGGATTTGACAAGACAAAACCGCGTGCGCGCATAGTTTGCGCCTGCTCCAATTTGTCAAGCTGTTTCAAGATGTTAGTACTATGGTTTTCCCGCTGGCTCGCCGTATAATTACCGGTCTAAAAACAGAGCCTGAGCATGCGGGATGAATGGGATTGATATCTGACTGGCGGGCTTTGTTTCAACTATTTGGGTTTTACAGCATTATTTCAAATGCCTGACTGCGGTGGTCCCCAGCAGATCGGCTGCCAATCTCGCCAATGAGGAGTTCCATGATCCTGGTAACAGGCGGTGCCGGCTTTATCGGCGCCAACTTTGTGCTTGACTGGTTGCGTCAATCGGACGAGGCCATCCTCAACGTCGACAAGCTGACCTACGCGGGCAATCTTGGGACCCTGAAGTCGCTGCGGGACGATCCGAAGCACGTCTTTGTCCGTGCGGATATCTGCGATCGCGCTGCCATGGACGCGCTGTTCGCCGAATATCGGCCGCGAGCTGTGTTGCATTTTGCAGCGGAAAGTCACGTCGATCGTTCGATCCATGGTCCGGCCGATTTTGTTCAGACCAATGTCGTAGGCACGTTCACGCTGCTCGAAGCCGCGCGCCAGCACTGGAATACGCTCGGCGAGGCAGAGAAGGCCGCGTTCCGTTTCCTGCACGTCTCGACTGACGAGGTGTTCGGATCGCTTTCCGCGACCGATCCCCAGTTCTCGGAAACCACCCCTTACGCGCCGAACAGCCCGTATTCGGCCACCAAGGCAGGCTCCGATCACCTCGTGCGTGCGTACCAGCACACGTATGGCCTGCCCACGCTCACGACTAACTGCTCGAACAACTACGGTCCGTATCAGTTCCCCGAAAAGCTTATTCCGCTGATGATTGCGAATGCGCTCGCTGGCAAGCCGCTGCCTGTCTATGGTGACGGCCAGAATGTGCGCGACTGGCTCTACGTGGGCGACCACTGCAGCGCGATCCGCGAAGTGCTCGGGCGCGGCCAGCCTGGCGAAACGTACAACGTGGGCGGCTGGAATGAGAAAAAAAATCTCGAAGTTGTACACACGCTTTGCGACCTGCTCGATGAAATGCGCCCGAATGCGGCCGGTTCGTATCGCGACCAGATCACCTACGTGAAAGATCGCCCCGGCCACGATCGCCGCTATGCGATCGACGCGCGCAAGCTCGAGCTCGAGCTCGGCTGGAAACCTGCCGAGACGTTCGAAACCGGTCTTGCGAAGACGGTGCGGTGGTACCTGGACAACCAGGTATGGTCCGACGAAGTTGCTTCGGGCGACTATCTCAAATGGGTCGAAACGAACTATGCGCAGCGTGCATAAGGGATCCTGACATGGCGCGCAAAGGCATTATTCTCGCAGGCGGCTCCGGCACGCGGCTGTATCCGATCACCCACGCGGTCTCGAAACAACTGCTGCCGGTGTACGACAAGCCGATGATCTACTATCCGCTGTCGACACTGATGATCGCGGGCATCCGCGACGTCCTCGTGATTTCGACGCCGCAGGACACGCCGCGCTTCGAGTCGATGCTCGGCGACGGCAGTCAGTGGGGCATGAACATCCAGTACGCGGTGCAGCCGTCGCCGGACGGGCTTGCTCAAGCGTTCGTCATCGGCAAGGAGTTTGTGGGTAACGATCCGTCGGCGCTCATTCTCGGCGACAACATCTTCTACGGCCACGATCTCGCGAGGCAGCTTGAGCGCGCGAATGCGCAGGAGTCGGGCGCGACGGTGTTCGCCTACCACGTGCACGATCCGGAGCGTTACGGCGTGGTCGAATTCGACGGTCAGTTCCGCGCGCTTTCGATCGAGGAAAAACCGGCAAAGCCGCGTTCCAACTACGCAGTGACGGGTCTCTATTTCTACGACAACCAGGTGTGTGACATTGCCGCAGAGATCAAACCGTCGCCGCGCGGCGAGTACGAAATCACCGACGTGAATTCGCGCTATCTGAGCGTGGGTGCGCTGAATGTCGAGATCATGGGGCGCGGCTATGCGTGGCTCGACACCGGCACGCATGAATCGCTGATCGAGGCGGCTACGTTCATCGCGACATTGCAGAAGAGGCAGGGACTGGTGGTGGCATGTCCTGAGGAGATCGCGTTTCGCCGGCGCTGGATCGGCGAGGAGCAGTTGCTCGCGCTCGCCCGGCCACTGTCGAAGAACGGCTACGGTCAATATTTGCTCAATCTTCCGAAGGACCAGGTCGCATGGCCATCCAAGTAACCGCTACGGCGCTCCCCGAAGTCAAGATCATCGAGCCGAAGGTGTTCGGTGACGCGCGCGGCTTCTTCTTCGAGAGCTTCAACGCGCGTGAATTCGCCGAGCAGGTGGACGCCAGCGTCGAGTTCGTGCAGGACAACCATTCGCGTTCGGCGAAGGGTGTGCTGCGCGGGCTGCACTATCAAATCGAACATGCGCAGGGCAAGCTGGTGCGCGTGGTCGAGGGCGAGGTGTTCGACGTCGCGGTCGACATCCGCAAGAGTTCGCCGAATTTCGGCAAGTGGGTGGGGGTGATCCTGTCGGTCGACAACCATCGCCAACTGTGGGTGCCGCCGGGCTTTGCGCATGGTTTCGTTGTGCTGTCGGAATCGGCGCAGTTCCTCTATAAGACGACCGACTACTGGTATCAGGCGCACGAGCGCAGCATCGCGTGGAACGACCCGGAGATCGGCATCGAATGGCCGATCGACTTCGAGCCGTTGCTCGCGGCGAAGGATGCGGCGGGCAAGAGGCTGTCGGAAGCCGAGGTGTTTGCATGAAGATTCTCGTCACCGGCGCGAACGGTCAGGTTGGCTGGGAACTTGCGCGCAGCCTGTCGGTGCTGGGCGAAGTGCGCGCCGTCGACCGCCGCAGCTGCGATCTCTCGAAGCCTGACACCTTGCGTCAGTCTGTGCTCGATTTCCGCCCGGACGTGGTCGTCAACGCAGCGGCCTACACGGCAGTCGACAAGGCCGAAAGCGAGGAAGCGCACGCTACCACGATCAACGGCGAGGCAGTCGGCGAACTTGCGCGCGCGGCGCGCGAGTGCGGCGCCCTGTTCATCCATTACTCGACCGACTACGTGTTCGACGGCTCGAAGCAGGGTGCGTATCTGGAAACGGACGACACCTGCGCCGTCAACGCCTACGGCCGCAGCAAGCTCGTGGGCGAGCTCGCCACGCGTGAGGCGGGCGGCGACTGGCTGGTGTTCCGCACGACCTGGGTCTATGCTGCGCGTGGCAGCAACTTCATGCGCACTATGTTGCGTCTGGCAGCGAGCCGCGACGAAATGCGCATTGTCGGCGACCAGTTCGGGGCCCCGACGTGGGCACGCAACATCGCCGACGCCACCGCGCAGATCGTGAGCCGCGCGCTAGCCGAGCGGCGTGCCGGTACATTCTGTTCGGGACTGTTCAATCTGTCGGCGGCCGGTTCAACCAGCTGGCACGGGTACGCCGAAGCGATCGTCGCGGAGGCGCGCCGCTTGCGGCCCGACAGAGAGTACATGGTGAAATCGGTCACGGCCATCTGCACCGACGAGTACCCGCTGCCAGCGCCGCGTCCGGCCAATTCGGTGTTGTCCAACGACGCGCTGAATGCGCGTTTCGGTGTTCGCCTGCCGGACTGGCGCGTCGGCATGTCGCTTTGCCTGGCCGACCTGCTCGCTGCGTCCTGCTAAGCGCGGGAACGTTTCACGACACTTCGACAGGAGGGCGTGCCCGGCCACGCGGTACGGTTTCTTCACAATATGGACGCGACTTCGAAATCCTTAACATCGCTGGCGGTTTCTTTATACGGCAATCGCGGGCTCATTTATCAGATGACCAAACGGGAGGTCATTGGCCGCTATAGGGGGTCGGTGTTCGGACTCGCGTGGTCGTTCTTTAACCCGGTCCTGATGCTGGCGGTCTACACGTTCGTCTTTTCGTTCGTTTTCAAGTCCCGCTGGGGCGGCGCAGCCGCCGCGCCGGTTGGTCACGGTGAATTCGCGATGATGCTGTTTGTCGGCATGACGGTGCACGCGCTGTTCGCCGAATGCATCAACCGTTCGCCGCTGCTGGTGTTGCAGAACGCGAGCTACGTGAAGAAAGTCATCTTCCCGCTCGAGATTTTTCCTGTCATTGCGCTGTGCTCGGCGGTGTTCCATCTGTTCATCAGCGTGCTGGTGCTGATCGTGGGTCTGCTGTTCGTGAGCGGATCGGTGCACCTGACGGCGCTGCTGTTTCCGCTCGTCGTGCTGCCGCTGTTTCTGCTGTCGCTCGGGGTGGGCTGGTTTCTGGCCGCGACGGGCGTCTACGTGCGCGACATCGCGCAGGCTACGGCGTTTCTCGCCTCCGTACTGATGTTCCTGTCGCCCGTCTTCTATCCGATCTCCGCATTGCCGGAGAAATACCGCATCTGGTTGCAGCTCAATCCGTTGACCTTCTTCATCGAGGAGAGTCGGGCCGTGCTTGTCAGCGGCAGTCTGCCGAACTTCGCCACGCTTGGGCTGTATCTCCTCGGCAGCGTAGTGGTGGCTTGGCTGGGCTACTGGTGGTTCCAGTCTGCGCGTGGGGGGTTCGCCGATGTCATCTGACAATCTCGCGATCCGCGTGAATCACGTCAGCAAGAGCTATTCGATCTACGACCGGCCACAGGATCGCCTCAAGCGCGCAATGTTCCAGCGGCTCGGGTTGCTGCTGCCGAGCTTCAACGTGCGCGCACAAGCTGCCGCGACTGAGTTTCATGCGCTCAAGGACGTGTCGCTCGACATCGCGCGCGGGCAAACCGTCGGCGTGATCGGGCGCAATGGCTCAGGGAAATCGACCTTGCTGCAGATCATCTGCGGCACGCTCGCGCCTTCGACTGGCGACGTGCAGGTGCGCGGTCGAGTTGCCGCGCTGCTCGAACTGGGTGCCGGCTTCAATCCCGAGTTCACGGGGCGTGAGAACGTCTACCTCAACGCCGCGCTGCTCGGATTGAACCGCAAGCAGATCGAAGCGCGGCTCGAATCCATCTTCGAGTTCGCAGATATCGGTGCGTTCGTCGATCAGCCGGTCAAGAAGTATTCGAGCGGCATGTATGTGCGGCTTGCGTTCGCGGTGCTTGCGCACGTCGACGCCGATGTGCTGATCATCGACGAGGCGCTCGCGGTGGGTGACGCGTTCTTCACGCAGAAGTGCATGCGCTTTCTGCGCGCCTTCATGAAGACCGGCACGGTGCTGTTCGTGAGCCACGATACGAACGCCGTCGTCAATCTTTGCGAGCGCGTTGTTTGGCTCGACAAGGGCTGCGTGCGAGCCGTCGGGCCGGCCAAGGAAATCTGCGAGCAGTATCTCGAAGCGTACTATCAGGTACAGCACGAGGCTTCGGGCGCCACGCCATCGGGGCAGCGCAACGCGGTGCTGAGCGGCTCGGTCCAGGTGGATCAGCATTATCACGATCAGCGCAGCGACGTGATCAATGGCTCGGCGTGTCGCAACGATATCGAAGTGTTCACCTTCGAGGAGGAGGCCAATGGCTTTGGCCTGGGCGGCGCAAAGATCACGCATGTGGGACTGCTTGACGACGAACGTCGACGTCTGACCTGGGTGGTCGGCGGGGAGTCGGTGTGCGTCGAGGTGCGGGCGGAGACGCTGCAGCCGCTCGCGCGTCCAATCATCGGTTTTCTGGTGCGAGACCGCCTCGGCCAGAATCTGTTCGGCGAAAATACGTATATTACGACGCAGGTCGCACCAATGCACACCGGTGCCGGCACGAAGCTGACGGCGCGCTTCCGCTTCCACATGCCGCGCATGCCGGTCGGGGATTATTCGATCACAGCCGCCATTGCCGATGGGACACAGGGCGAGCATGTCGTCCATCACTGGCTTCACGATGCGATCATCTTCAAGTCGCATTCGACGAGCGTGAGCACCGGCTTGCTGGGCTTGCCAATGCGCTCAGTCGAGCTGGAGAGCGAATGACGCTCGCGTCGGCGGGCAGACGCGTGGCGTGAGGGCGGTGCAGGGCGCCACGTCCGACCGCACGGGACGAGATCGACAATATTGAAAATGAGAGAGGGAAGCATGAGCGACCAGAACACAATGCGGCATTTCGCCGGCAAGCGCATTCTCGTGACGGGCGGCGCGGGTTTTATCGGCTGCGCGATCGCGGCACTACTCGCGCCCGAGGCAGCGCGCTATGTGGTGTTGGACAACCTGCACCCGCAGGTGCACAAGACGCAGTCGCGCCCCGTGGCGCTGCACGAGCGCGCTGAGCTGATGGTCGGCGATGTCACCGTGCCCGCTGACTGGGACAGGGTGTTTGCCCAGTTCCAGCCCGAGATCATTGTGCATCTGGCGGCGGAGACCGGCACCGGCCAGTCGCTGACCGAGGCGAGCCGTCACGGTCTCGTGAACGTGGTCGGCACCACGCAGATGACCGACGCCGTGGGCCGTCACAAGATCGCGGTGCAGCACGTGCTGCTGACCAGTAGCCGCGCCGTCTACGGCGAAGGTGCATGGCGCACGGCTGATGGCCGGATTAGCTATCCGGGTCAGCGCGGCCACGCGCAACTCGAAGCGGCGCAGTGGGACTTCCCCGGCTCGGTGTCGCAGCCATCGAGCGTCGCCAGCACAGTCCCGCATCCCACCAGCGTGTACGGCGCGACCAAGCTCGCACAGGAGCACATCCTCGCAGCCTGGTCCCTGTCGATGAAGGTGCCGGTCTCGATCCTGCGTCTGCAGAACGTCTACGGCCCGGGCCAGTCGCTCACCAACTCGTATACGGGCATCGTCGCGCTGTTCTCGCGGCTCGCGCGCGCGAAGAAGTCCATTCCGCTATATGAGGACGGTGAAGTCACGCGCGACTTCGTGTCGATCCGGGATGTCGCCTCGGCGATCGTCGCAGCACTGGCAGCGCCGCCGGCGGCCAGCCAGTATTTTGATGTCGGCTCAGGTGTCGCGACCTCCATTCACACGCTCGCCTCGCTGATCGCGGAATACTACGGTGCGCCCGCACCGCAAGTGAACGGCCAGTTCCGCGATGGCGATGTTCGCCACGCCGCGTGCGATCTGTCGACCACGCTCGCCGGCCTGCGCTGGACGCCGCAGGTCAAGCTCGATGCGGGCCTCGCGCAATTGCAGGACTGGATCGCCAGCGAAGAAAGCAAACAGGCATAGGAGCGCGGTTTGACCCAACACGACACTCAACTAAATGGCCCGGCCTCACTGCGCATCCAGTCGATTCTTTACGGAAACGCGCAGCAGCACGTCGATCAATCGCTCGCGAGTCTCGCACGTGCGGTTGATCTGGCTATTGCGGCCGGTGCTTTGACGAAAGTACAGATGGCGTTCGGCGATTGTTCGCCCGAGCCCGTCTTCAACGACGAGGAAGTCGAGGCGCGCCGCAAGCGTTTCGAGGCGCAAGGTCTCGGCGACATTCAATACGAGTTCTATGACAAGAATCTGGGCTCGGCCGCCGGTCACAACCGTCTGCTCCAACGCCTCGATTCCGAACTCGTACTGATCCTGAACCCGGATACGATCGTCGCGCCAGATCTGTTCATCGAACTGGTCAAGCCGATGCGCGAGCGTCCGCGCGTGGCCGTAGTCGAAGCGCGTCAGGTTCCGATCGAGCATCCAAAGGACTACAACGTCGCGAGCGGCGAGACGGGTTGGGTGACGACGGCGTGCGCGCTGGTGACGGCCGCCGTTGCCCGGGAAGTGAATGGCTTCGACTCCGAGTCGTTCTTCCTCTACTGCGACGACGTCGACTTCTCCTGGCGCATCCGGCTTTCCGGCTACAAGCTGGTGTTCCAGCCGTCGGCGGTCATTTTTCACGATAAGCGCTTGTCGCAGGACGGCAAGTGGATCGTAGGCGCGGCGGAAGAGTACTTCTCCGCCGAAGCCGCGATGATGCTGAGCTACAAGTACTCGCGCGCGGATCTGGCCGATCGCATCGAGCGGCAATTGCTCGACGCCGGCAGTGAAACGGAAAAGAAAGCGGCGCGCAAATTCCAGTCGCTGAAAGAGAGCGGCAAGTTGCCGGTGCAGATCGATGCGGACCACAAGGTCGCGCAGTTCATCGATGGCTTCTACAGCAAACATAGATTCTGACCGGACAACATGAGTAACGTATACGACCATCCTTACGCATCCGGCACCGTCTACAGTTGCGTCGTCGAGCTTCTGCGCGCGCATGCGGACACCGACGGCGTTCACCTCGACATCGGCTGCGGATACGGCGCGATCGCCGAACCGGTGCTTGAAATGGGGTTGACATATGTCGGCCTCGATCTCGACGCCGGCCGTCTGCAGGCGATCGGCGAGCGCGGTTTCGAGACCCGCGCGATCGATCTCTCAGACGAGCATGCGGCCATCGCCACCCTGCGCTCTGCGCTGGGCGAGCGCAAGCTTGCATCGATCAGCATGATCGACACGCTCGAGCACATCACCAATGGACCACAGTTTCTGAACGCGCTGCGCGACTTCGCGGAGAACCGCGCGGCGCTGTTCGTGGCCGCGGTGCCGAACGCTGCGCACCGCGATCTCGGCGCGAAGCTCCTGGGTGGCCGTTGGGACTACACCGTCGAAGGTCTGCTGGACCACACGCACGTCATCCACCACACCGACCGTCTGCTCAACGCGATGATGTCGAACGCGGGCTGGACAGAAGTGGCGCGAGCTGACTTCCACCGTCAGCGCAGCGATCAGTATTTCCCGACGTTTGATCCGCTCGTCTCGGACACCACACCGCTGAACCGCTACCTCGGCCAGATTCGCGCGGCCGCCGACGAGTTTTCGACGGTGAACGAACTGGTGCGCGCTTATCTGCCGGGCGCGCGTAAGGCGGTCCCGCTTGTCGTCGAGCCCTCTGTGGAGCGTCCATTCCTCTCCATCGTGATGCGTACCCAAGGCCGCCGCCTTGCGAACTTCCGCGATCTGCTGCTGGCGCTCACGGCGCAGACGTCGCAGGACTTCGAGCTGATCGTGATTCCGCACAAGGTGGAATTTGAGTTGCAGAAACGCATCGAGCGTGTCGTCGAGGACATGCCCGAAGCCATTCGCAACCGCTCGCGCATCGTGCTATGTGATCGCGGTGGCCGCACCGCGCCGCTCAATCTTGGCTTTGAGCTGGCGCGCGGTCACTACATCACGATTCTCGACGACGACGAAATGATCTTTGCCCACTGGGTGGAGACGTTCCAGAAAATGGCCGAAAGAGCGCCGGGCCGCATGCTGCGCGCGGTGGCGGCCGAGCAGGACATCGCCGAGACGCCGGGCACGGCTGCTGGCGGCAAGGGCTACTCGGTCGTAAGCGCGATCCGCCATCCATTTCCGGCGACGTACGACCTCTATGCGCATTTGTTGCAGAACTACTCGCCGCCGGTGGCGATTTCGTTCCCGCGCGCCGTGTTTCACGAGTTGGGCTTGCGCTTCGACGAGTCGCTCAATACGGCCGAGGACTGGGATTTTGAGCTGCGCTGCGTGCTGATGTGTGGCGTCGAAGCGTCGCCCGAGATCACCTGCATCTATCGCAAGTGGAAGAAGGGCGAGTCGTCATACTCGATCCATTCGCAAAGCGATTGGGAGCGCGACTATCACACGATCCTGACCAAGATCGACCAGCAATATCACGTGTTCCCGCCGGGTACGATCAAATTGATCAACGATCAGCGCAAGTGGATCATCAAGCTCGAAAACGACATCGCGCGCAGGAGCTACACAAGGTCCGCAAAGCGCTCGGTGCTCGAGTTCCTGCATCGTCATCCGACGCTGCTGACTTTCGCGTCGCGTTCGAACAAGGTGGCGCGGCAGGTCGGGCGACGTATCGTGCGGCGCCTGCGTTGAGCGTGATGGCGGTCGAATCTGGCCGCGAGGGCTCGGCTGCTACCCTGTGGCTCGCGGGGGAGCGGGTTATTGACATCTCGCTGGTTGTCTACCGCAACACGGTGGAGGAGGTCGAGTGTCTCCTCGACAGCATCGCGCGGCAGACGGTGGCCGCGCGGCTCAAACTGCACGTGCGGATCCGCAACAACGACCGCACGCTTGCCGAGCAATGGGAGACGCTTGCGGCGCGGTGCAACGAAGCGCCGTCGCGCGTCGTCTCCGTCTCGGTGACGCACTCCGAAGAGAACGTCGGCTTCGGCCACGCGCACAACACGAACATTGCGCTCGGTGATGCGCCCTTCGTGCTGGTGCTCAATCCAGATCTTGAACTGTTTCCGAACGCGCTTGAGGAATTACTCGCCGAAGTCGAGCCGAACACGCCCGTCGCTGCCTGGGAAATGCGGCAGACGCCCTTTGAACATCCGAAAGACTACGACCCGTCTTTGCTAACGACGAGTTGGGTCAGTGGCGCTGCGGTGTTGTTCCGACGTGATGCGTTCGACGCTGTCGGCGGTTTCGACGAGCGAATCTTTTTGTACGGCGAGGACGTTGATCTCTCCTGGCGACTACGCGCAAGCGGCTATGCGCTCAAGTACGTGCCGCGCGCTGTTGTCGTTCATCGCACCTACGCGACAGGCGGCGAAGTCAAGCCAGCCCAGATTTTCAATGGCATCTATGCGTCACTGTGTTTGCGGGCGCGTTTCGGCACCTGGCGGGATATTGCCGCCGGGCTCGCGCTGTCGCTGGTCGAACTGAGCGGCATCCGCAAGCTGCCGCGCGGCCGCCGTGCGACGCTCGACAGCCTGTGGCGTTTCGCGCGCTCGTTGCGCTATTTCCGGTCCAGCGGCGCGATATTCCGGGAACGCGGCTTTCGGGGCGAATTCCTGCTGTGGAACTATGGCCGCCGCCGTCTCGGCGCATTTCATCCGTTGGCCACCGAGCCACTCGCGAAGGACGCGTGGCCGCTCGTTAGCGTGATTGTGCGCACTCACGCGCGCGCGGATCTGCTGCGTTACGCGCTGCTTTCCATTGCTCACCAGACGTATCCGAACATCGAGACCGTGGTGGTGGAGGATGGCGCGCCCACCGCGAAGGCGATGGTCGAAGCCGAGTTCAGCTCGCGCCTGGCGATTCGCTACGAAGCGACCGGTGAGCCTGTTGGACGCAGCGCAGCCGGCAATCGCGCACTGGCGTTGGCACGTGGTGAGTGGCTGTGTTTCCTCGATGACGACGACCAACTCTACGCGGATCACATCGAGGTGCTGATGACGGCGGCGGCCGAACGCCGCGCCAACGCCGCCTACGGCGCTGCGGACTTTGTGCCGTCGACCGTGCGCCACGACGCGCAGGGCCATCTCGAGATCGAAGAGGGAGAGCCGTACGCACACTTCCGAACGTTTTCGCAGATCGCGATGTGGCAGGAGAATCTGGTCACGATCCAGTCGGTCGTTTTCAAACGCGAGCTCTACGAGCGTCATGGCGGCTTTGACGAATCGATGGACCAGCTTGAGGACTGGCTGCTGTGGACACGTTACGCGCTCGATGGCGATTTCTACGCGGTGCGCAAGACCACATCGCGCGCGCGCGTGCCCCAGTCGCACGCAGTTGCGGCGACGCGCCAGCACAAGCTGCATCAGAGCTACGAGCGTGCGGTCGAAATGCAGAAGTCAATGCGCATCACGATGTCGCCACGCGAAGTCGTCGCGATGGTGGACGAACAGGCGCGTTCCCAATCGCTGGTTTATGTTTCCCGGCGCAGCGCAAGGCGCTTTGCGGCGAAATATCCGGTATTGACGCGCGTATTCGGATCGCAATCCAGGCTCTCTTTCATGTTGCGAGCAGTTTCCAGACGACTTCAACAACTACGTCAGAAATAGCGCCAAATTGCGCGCCTCTGCCGGCGCTGCGATTAAAGACGAAGGTTGGGCGCGCACCTGAACATCGGGCACTGACCATTTGCGATGGTCGTAAATGCGAACGTGGGCTGGAATGGTACGTTCGGCCAATTCGGAGTTGCTACGTCCAGCTGTACTGATCACCCACGGCCTCGCATCGTCGCAGCCCATCTGCCGCTGACGGGCTACGGGCCATGCTTGCCGAACCACGCGGCGTCAGGCAGACTTTCCCCTTCTTTGTCATCCCGCCGAGCCGTCTTCGCTGTATGAATGTGATGAATCAAGGCCCCGTTCCAGCAGGCGCGCGCGCGCTGGACGCGGCGCCACTGTTGAGCGTGTCGATCGTCGTCTATCGTCCGGATCTGGCGATGCTCGAACGCACGCTGGAGACGCTTGCAGCTGCGCTCCGGCGCTTGGGGCTCGCAGAGAAAACGCCGCTGTATCTCATCGATAACGGCGCGCCGGAACAAGCGGCGCCGGTTCCCGACGCCGCGCGGCGCGATCTGTTCGAACTACACGAGCTTCGCGGCCACGGCAACGTCGGCTACGGACGCGGCCACAATCTCGCGCTCGATCAGGCGTGCAGCCGCTACTACCTGGTGCTGAATCCCGATATCGAAGTAGACGAGAATGCGCTGCGCGAGGCGCTCGATTTTCTCGAAGCGCATCGCGAGGCGGGTTTGCTCTCGCCGCTGATTCGCGAGGATAACGGCGAGCAGGCGTTCTTATGCCGGCGCTACCCGTCGGTGCTAGATCTGTTCGTGCGCGGCTTTTTGCCCGTACCGCTGCGGCGTCCATTCGCGCGGCGGCTGGCTCACTACGAGATGCGCGACGTGATGGACGCGAAGCGCGTGTTCTGGGATCCGCCCATCGTCAGCGGCTGTTTCATGCTGTTTCGCACCGAAACGCTTAAGCGTCTCGACGGCTTCGATCCGCGCTACTTCCTCTACTTCGAGGACTACGACCTCAGCCTGCGCACCCGCAAGCTCGCGCGCGTCGTCTTCGTGCCGGAAGTCGAAGTGATCCACCACGGTGGAGGTGCCGCGAACAAGGGGCTGAAGCACATCATGCTGTTCGCGCAGTCGGCCTGGATCTTCTTTCGTCGCTTCGGCTGGAAGTGGCTGTGACGCGCGTGCTCAGGACGTCACTAGCGTAGCCGCGGCGGCACGGCGCTTCCTCGGCTTGAGCAGCAGGAATTTCTTCTCGATCAGATGCCACGAAATCGCTGCGAGCACGAGCGTCGGCCCAACCGATATGAGGAAATTGACGTACGGCCGCCCGCCCGTATTGAACAGATACGAGACGGTCTGCTGAACGACAAAGCCGTAGATGTAGACGCCATACGAGAAGTCACCGAAGCGCCCAGCCCATCCGAATATTGCCGGTTTGGCCAGTGAAAGCGACAGGATCGCGTAGGGCAGCACGAGATAGAGTCCGATCTCGTAGGTGATCGTGCCCTGCGGAATCGCAGCCAGCATCAGCACCGCGAGTAGGGCGGCCTGGAGGTTGTAGGCCCTCTGCGGCGCGAGAATGCGCCAGCTCGCGCCAAGGAAGAAGTAGGGCGCGGCGTCGAGGGCCGACACAATATCGGTCGCGTAAAAAACGATCTGATGGTCGGGCCGGGCAAAGCGCACCATATACAATCCTGCCGCGCACAGCATGATCGTCGCGATGAGAATGCGCACCTTTTCGCCGCGGCCCCACAGAACGACGAGTGGGCACAGCAGGTACATGGAGAACTCGACCGGCAAGGTCCACAGCGAGCCGTTTACAGCGTTCGGATAGGTGATCTTGTCGAAGACGCCCGGTAACGCGTATGACGGGTAGAGTACGATGTTTCCGAGATAGCGGCGCGTCCACTCATTGGCGAGGTATTCCTTGAGCGGCAACCACGAGATGATCGGCCCGAGCACAAACGCGCTGAGCATGACGCAGACGACAAGACCCGGGAAAATGCGCAGGCCGCGGCGCCACAGATAGCGGTAGGGCGAGGGGTCGCGGCGCCAGCTCTCGATCACGAGATAACCGCTGATCGCGAAGAACACCTTGACCGCGAGCGTCTGCACTTCGTTGCCGAGCATGCCCGGGGCCACCACACCGCTGAGTGGAAACGCATGGCCGTACACGACGACCAACGCCGCGATGAGGCGGATGGCGTCGAAGTTGTCGCGCGGATGAGAAAGCTGGCGAGACACGTCGGAATTCGTGGCGGGTTTCAGATTCTGCATGGAGCTGGCAAGTGGGGCCGGGATTGAACACCGAGGATCATGGATGATACTACACAAGGATTTCTGCAAGCCGGCCTCCAGCGGAGAGGCGCGGTGCGTCCGGGGCGCCCGGATATGACCTCGCGCATCGCCATCACCGGCGCCAACGGCTTCGTAGGACGCGCGCTCACGCGCGCCTTGCGTGATGCCTGCATGCAGTCGGTCGGCATCGTGCGCGATGGCGTGATGCTGGAGCCGGGCGAGGAGGCGATGCACATCGCGTCGCTCGACGCGATCACGCCCGATGCCTTCGCGCGCGTTGATTCGGTGGTCCACCTCGCGGCTCGTGTCCACGTGATGCGCGACGCCGCCGCCGATCCGCTTGCCGCCTTCCGTGCGACGAATGTAGATGGCACGCTGAAAGTTGCCGAAGCCGCGATGCGCGCCGGAGCCAGGCGCTTCGTTTTTGTGAGCAGCATCAAGGCGCTCGCGGAACTCGATCCCGGTCGTCCTCTCGTCGAAACCGACGTCTGCAATCCGCCCGACCCTTACGGCATCTCGAAGGCCGAAGCCGAAGTCATGCTGCGGGCGTTCGGCGCCCGTACGGGAATGGAGATCGTGATCGCGCGTCCGCCACTGGTCTACGGCCCAAACGTGCGGGCGAACTTCCTGAACCTGATGCGCGCGGTCGCCCGCGGCGTGCCGCTGCCGATCGGTTCGATTCAAGCGCGGCGCAGTATGGTCTACGTTGACAATCTCGCGAGCGCGCTGAGCGCCTGCGCGACGCTTCCTCGTGCGGCGGGGCAGCTATTCCACATCACCGACGGCGAGGACCTGACCGTGGCGGAACTCGCGCGCCGACTCGGCCGGCATCTGGACCGTCCCGCGCGGCTCATGCCGGTCCCCGCTGGCCTGCTGAACGCGCTCGGGCGGGTCATCGGCAAGTCCGCGCAGATCGACCGGCTTACGGGCAATTTGCGCGTCGATTCGGGCCATATCCGGGATGTGTTAGGCTGGCGCCCTCCGTTCTCGCTAGATGCCGGACTCGCCGCGACGGCCGCCTGGTATCGGGCCGGGGGCTCGACGGAGCACTTTACGTCCAGTATCAACCAATAAGTGCTGGAAACACGCCAACGATCAAAAAAACGGCGATATCACAGCCTCAAGCATTCCGCCCGACAGTACCGATAATTGCGAAATGACCCTGCCGTTGTTACCCCTCTTTATCCATTCGCCGTGGTTTGGCGCGCTTTGCGTATCTCTGCTGGCGCTCGCTGGTTGTGCGCTGATCCTTGCGATTCTCCTGCGCACCGGTCTCGCATGGAGACTTGCCACAGACATCCCGAACGCGCGTTCGATGCATACGCGCCCAACGCCGCGAGTCGGCGGTTGGGGCATCGTGCCGGTGAGCGTGATCGTCATGCTAACCACGACGCCCTCGCTTTGGCAGGTCGCCGTGCTCGCCGCGCTGCTCGCCGCTGTCTCACAGATCGATGACCGTCGCGGTTTGCCTGCACGAGTGCGCTTCGGTGCGCATGTGGGCGCGGTGGCGCTGCTAATCGCATTAAATCCGGCGCCGGTGCCGTGGTGGATTCTCGTCGCGATCGGCTTCCTGATGGTGTGGCTCGTCAACCTCTACAATTTCATGGACGGCTCGGACGGCCTGGCCGGCGGCATGGCGTTATTTGGCTTTGCGGCGTATTCCGTTGCGGCGTTGCTCGGGCCGGCGCCGTCGCTTGAGCTGAGTTTGGCCTGCGCCGCTGTTTCAGGTGCAGCGGGAGGCTTTTTACTCTTTAATTTCCATCCGGCCACGATTTTTCTCGGCGATGCCGGATCGATCCCAATGGGCTTTTTGGCGGGCGCATTGGGCTACTGGGGCTGGCGCAGCGGCGCGTGGCCGATCTGGTTCCCGGCACTAGTGTTCTCGCCCTTTATTGGTGATGCCTCGGTGACCTTGATCCGGCGCCTTTTGCGCGGCGAAAAATTTTGGCATGCGCACCGCGAACATTACTATCAGCGCATGGTCCGGCTCGGGATTGGTCATGCAGTAACCGCACTAACGTGGTATCTGGTCATGTTTGCAGGCATAATACTTGCGGTTTGGGCCTTGCGGTTATCCACGGCCCAGCAGTGGGTGGGCGTTGCAGGTTGGGCTGTCGTTCTCGTTCTGCTGGGCGTAGCAATTGACACACGCTGGCGGCGATTCCAGTCTCTCACCAGACAACCTTGAGGCGAACGCTGATGATCCGCAATAAAGCCTCCTGGCTCTCGTTCAGCGCCTTTCTCTTTGATATCGGTGCTGTGGCCGCCGCTTGGTTGACGGCCTATTTTCTGCGCTTTAACGCATCAGTCCCGCCCGAGTTCTGGCGCGGCGCGATGCACACCCTGATCTGGGTGCTCCCAGTCTATGCGGTGATGTTCCGCATATTTGGCCTGTATCGCGGGATGTGGGTCTTCGCGAGCCTGCCGGATCTACTGCGTATCTCGAAGGCGATCATAGCGGCTGCTTTGGTCGTTATGATCGGTTCGGTCATGCTGCAGCCTACGCCGATCATTCCTCGCTCGGTGCTGATCGTTTCGCCGCTCCTCGTATTTTTCGTCATGGGCGGTTCGAGGGCGCTCTATCGCGCAAGCAAGGAGTTCTACCTTTACGGCGGTCTCGTCGCACAGGGCAAACCCGTGATCGTGATTGGCGCGGGCGGTGCCGGCGCGAGTCTCGCGCGCGAACTCTCGCGCTCCGCCGAATGGCGCCTCGTTGGTCTGCTCGACGACGAGCCCGCGAAACAACGGCGCGAGATCTACGGCTACAAAGTGCTGGGCCCGATCGATGACATCGCACACTGGGCGCAGGCGCTGCGCTGCGAATTTGCCATCATCGCCATACCGTCGGCGTCAGCCGAAGTGCAACGGCGTGTCGCCACACAGTGCGTTCGAGCGGGCGTGAAGGCGCTGATGCTGCCTTCATTGAGCGATTTGCTGCCTGGTCAGGGTTTTCTTTCCCAGGTGCGCAATATCGACCTCGAGGATCTGCTGGGGCGCGATGCGGTCAACATTGACACGCCGCACGTCGAGGCGCTGCTGAGCGGCAGAGTGGTCATGGTCACGGGGGCGGGCGGCTCGATCGGCTCCGAACTATGCCGTCAGATTCTGCGTTTTGCGCCCGCGCAACTCGTTGCACTCGATGTATCTGAATACGCGATGTATCGCCTGACTGAGGAGATCCGCGAACGCTTTCCCGAGCTTTCCGTCATGCCGATCGTCGGCGACGCGAAAGATGCCCTGCTGCTCGATCAGGTCATGGCGCGCTACACGCCTCACATCGTATTCCATGCCGCTGCGTACAAGCACGTGCCGCTGATGGAGGAGCTCAACGCGTGGCAGGCAATTAGAAACAACGTGCTGGGCACGTATCGCGTGGCGCGTGCGGCGATCAAGCATCAGGTGAGGCATTTCGTTCTGATCTCGACCGACAAGGCTGTCAACCCGACCAACGTAATGGGTGCAAGCAAGCGCCTTGCGGAGATGGCCTGCCAGGCGCTGCAGCAGACTAGCGAGCGCACGCAATTTGAGACTGTGCGGTTCGGCAATGTACTGGGTAGTGCCGGCAGCGTGATTCCAAAGTTCCAGCAGCAGATCGCGAAGGGCGGCCCGGTGACCGTCACGCACCCGGAAGTCACGCGTTTCTTCATGACGATTCCCGAGGCGTCGCAGCTCGTGCTCCAGGCCTCCAGCATGGGCCGTGGGGGCGAGATTTTCATTCTCGATATGGGCGAGCCGGTCAAGATCGTCAATCTCGCGAAAGACTTGATCCGCCTTTATGGCTACTCGGAAGAACAGATTCGCGTGGTGTTCACGGGCCTACGGCCCGGCGAGAAGCTCTACGAAGAGCTGCTAGCCGACGACGAAACCACGACGCGCACGCCGCATGCGAAGTTGCGTACGGCGAAGGCGCGTGAAGTGCCGGACAATCTGTTGGACGAGTTGCTGCCGTGGCTCATGCAGCACCGCGTGCCTGGCGACGACGAAGTGCGTCGCGACCTGCGGCGCTGGGTGCCTGAGTATCAGCCATCGACCACGCCAAAACTGCAGAGCGTCGGTGGAACCTCAGTGCGCGCTACTGGCTAGGGTTAGCGCAAATCGACTAGCGCTCAGCGTTGAGTCGCTTATACGGTTACTTGCGATTTGGCGCGATCGCGCCGGCTACCGATGTCGAGATGGCGCTCTTCAACGAGATAGTCAATGATCAGGTCGACGCAATGGTCGACGCTGTTGCCGTGGGTATGCAAGCAAAGTTCAGGATGGAGCGGCGGATGATACGGCGAGCCGATGCCGGTGAACTGCGGGATTTCTCCGCGCCGAGCGCGACGGTATAGCCCTTTGGGATCGCGCTGCTCACAGACGGTCAGCGGCGTGTCGACAAAAATCTCGACAAAATTATCGTCGCCCACGATGCGCCGTGCATTGTCTCGATGCTCGGGCTCGGGTGAAATTGTGGCCGTGACGGCCACAAATCCCTCTTCACAAAAGAGCGCAGCCACATGGGCGACGCGTCGAAGGTTTTCTGTGCGCTCAGCGCCGCTGAAACCAAGGTCCGCGTTGAGACCTGTGCGCAGCACGTCACCGTCGAGCATCGTCGCCCTAAGCGCAAACGTTTGCAGTCGATTGACCAGAGCCCGCGCAATCGTTGATTTGCCGGCACCTGACATGCCGGTCAGCCAGACGACGACTCCTGCCGGCGTTGGTGTTTCCACTTCGCGTTACTCCGAGTTCAATGCGAATCACGAGCAATTGTAACGTCAAAGTCGCCGTTGTAACGTCTACGTAATAAAACGCAACAATTTTGCAGGGAAGTAACTCGATGTAATGTCGTCTTTCTTCACTCGAACCCGCGCGGATTCATTTCCTGCCATCGCCAGTGATCGACGCACATCCGCTCGATCCCAAACTCCGCCTTCCACCCGATAAGCCTTTCCGCCGCGATCGGATTCGCATAGCACTCGGCAATATCCCCGGGCCGACGCGCGACGATCTCATATGGCACGGGCCGCCCCGAAGCCTGCTCAAACGCCTTCACGACTTCCAGCACGCTATAGCCGCACCCGGTGCCGAGATTCACGACAAAGCCTTCGCCGCGCAACGCAAGCGCATCGATCGCCTTGAGGTGCCCCTTGGCTAGATCGACCACATGGATGTAGTCGCGCACGCCCGTACCATCCGTCGTCGGGTAATCGCCCCCAAAAACGCGCAGCTTCTCGAGTTTGCCGACCGCCACTTGTGCCACATACGGCATGAGATTGTTAGGAACGCCAGCCGGATCTTCGCCGATCAGTCCGCTTTCATGCGCGCCCACAGGATTGAAATAGCGCAGCACTGCCATGCGCCACGACGGGTCCGAGATCGCGACATCGTGCAGGATCTGCTCCGCGATGAGTTTCGACTGGCCGTACGGATTAGTCGCGGTAAGCGGAGACGATTCGTCGATGGGCGAGCGTTCTGGCACCCCGTACACCGTTGCCGATGAGCTGAATACAAACTGCTTCACGCCATGCTGGCGCATGACGTCGAGTACGACCAGCAGGCCGTCCACATTGTTGCGGTAATACTCGATGGGCTTCGCAACCGACTCGCCCACGGCCTTCAGCGCCGCGAAATGGATCACGCCGGTGATGCGATGCGCCTCGAAAATACGCGTCAGAGCTGTCGCGTCGCGCACGTCGG
This sequence comes from Paraburkholderia sp. JHI869, assembly GCF_038900775.1. NCBI lineage: Bacteria > Pseudomonadati > Pseudomonadota > Betaproteobacteria > Burkholderiales > Burkholderiaceae > Paraburkholderia > Paraburkholderia sp. JHI869. The sequence goes on along the minus strand of NZ_JAYMSC010000004.1, from coordinate 157,419 downwards.
CTTCATAAAACGCGACCGGTTTGCCGGTGATCTGCTCGACGCGCTTGAGCGATTCGCTACTACTGTTCACGAGATTGTCGACGGCGACCACGTCATAGCCGTCATCGAGCAGTTCGACGCAGGTGTGCGAGCCGATATAGCCCGCGCCGCCGGTGACGAGGATGGTGCCCTTTGAATTCGTCGCAGTCATGCCGTGTTCATTCCCGAGAAATCAAGTTTCGATCAAAACGTCGACCCGGTAATTTCCCGGATCAGTTCCCGGTAGCGTTGTACCACAACGCGCTCATCGAATTCTTTCTCGATTTTTTTTCGGCCACGCTCGGCCATGGCAGCGCGTGCGGCGTCGCCGAGGTCGAGCATGCGCGCGAGCGCCTGCCCGAGCGAGTCCGCGTCGCGTACCGTGCACAGCAAGCCGTTCACGCCGTCGGCGACGACTTCGCGGCAGCCGGGCACATCGGTGGCCACGATCGGCCTGCCCATTGCACTCGCCTCCATGAGCGTACGCGGCACGCCTTCGCGGTATGACGGGAGCACGACGCAGTCCGCATCGGAGATATAGGGCCGCACGTCCGCTGTCTCGCCGAGATATTCGATTACGCCTTCGCGTTCCCACGAGGCGACCTCTTCGCGCGAGATGGCGCTCGGGTTGTCCACGCCGACCGGGCCGAGCAACTGAAAGCGCGTATGCGGATAGCGCGCGCGCAGTGCGCGGGCGGCTTCGACATATTCGCCGACGCCTTTGTCCCAGAGCAGCCGGCCAATCAAAACGAAGGCAAATTCGGCGCGCGCGGGCAGCGGAGTGAACGGGAAGTCCTCGAGATCGACGCCTTCACCGTGGAGCAGCCGGGCGCGCTCGGGATGCACGAGGAGATTGCCGTCCTTGAAGGCGGCCTCGTCATCGCGATTGAGGAACCAGACTTCGCGCGGGAAGCGAAATGCGAAGCGGTAGAGGCGCTTTGCGACCTCGGCCGCGCGGCTCTTCTGGATGAACACGTAGCCGAGCCCAGTAGTCACGGCGACGGAAGGCACGCACGCGAGCCACGCGGCAATCGAGCCGTAGATATTGGGCTTGATTGTGTAATGGAAGACGACGTCGGGCTTGAGCCCACGATAGTGGCGATAAAGCGCGAGGAGGGTACGCAGGTCGTGAAGCGGGTTGGTGCCTTTCGATGCCACTGGCAGTTCCACGCAACGACAGCCCATTTGCTCTAGGGGTTCGAACGTGGGGTCTCTCGGGGCGATGATGGTGACGCGCGCGCTGCTTTGTGTCAGCGCGCGCAGCAGTCCACGGCGGTAGGTGTAGATCGCCCAAGCCGTGTTGCAGACGAGGGCGACGTGAAGTGTGCGGGCGCGCGAGGTGGCGCTGTTGTCGTTGAATTTCACGAAAGCGTGCGTGCCGGTTCTGGCAAGGCCGGCGGGAGTTCCGGAGAAGGCCGTAGTTTACCGGGAAAGCACGCACAGTCTAAGACGACGTCCGCCCATACTTATCCTCGAAACGAACGATGTCGTCCTCGCCGAGATAAGAGCCTGACTGGACTTCGATGAGTTCCAGCGGAATCTTGCCCGGGTTCTCCAGACGATGCTTGTTGCCAAGCGGAATGAAGGTCGACTGGTTTTCGCAGAGCAGGATGGTTTTGTCGCCGTTCGTCACGCGCGCCGTGCCTTTCACGACGATCCAGTGCTCGGCGCGGTGATGGTGCATTTGCAGGCTCAACTGCGCGCCCGGATTCACCACGATGCGTTTCACCTGGAAGCGATCACCCTCGTCGACGCCTTCATATGAGCCCCAGGGGCGAACCACGCGGCGTTGCGTGACCGACTCGCGGCGGCCTGAGGCGTTCAGACGCTCGACGATCTTCTTGACATCCTGCGCGTTGTCGCGATGCGCGACGAGCACCGCATCGGCCGTTTCGACGACGATCAGATTGTCCACGCCAACGGCAGCCACCATGCGATGTTCGGCGCGTACATACGAATTCGAAACCGACTCGGCGAGCACGTCGCCGAGCAGGGCGTTGCCCGACTCGTCGAGATCCGTGAGATCGAACAGCGCCGTCCATGAACCGATATCGTTCCAGCCGAGGTCGTGCGTTACAACCACCGCCGCACGCGAGGTTTTCTCCATGACAGCGTAGTCGACGGAGATGTTCGGGCAGGCGGCGAATGCCTCGGGCTCGAGGCGAAGAAAGTCGTTGTCCCTTTGGGCATGATTGAACGACAGTTCGGCGTGCTCAGCGATGTCCGGTTCGTAGCGACGCAGTTCGTCGAGATATGTCGAGGCCTTCAGCATGAACATGCCGCTGTTCCAGTCGTAGCGTCCGTCGGCGAGGAAACGCGCGGCTGTCTGCGCATCGGGCTTCTCGACGAATGAGCTCACTGTATACGCGGACGCGTTGCAGTTCAGGGCGTCGCCGCGGCGGATGTATCCGTAGCCTGTATGCGGCTCATCAGGCGCGATGCCGAATGTCACGAGGTACTGATCGACGGCGATTTGAGCCGCCTCGCCAATTGCCTCACAAAATGCCCTCTCGTTGCGGATCACATGGTCGGAAGGCAGCACGAGCAGGAGAGCATCGGCGTTGTGCTGTAGCGCGAAGTGGGCCGCCACCGCGATCGCCGGGGCAGTATTGCGGCCGAATGGCTCGAGCACGATCGAGGAGGGCGTCACGCCCGCCTGGCGGAGTTGCTCGGCAACGACGAAGCGCTGTTCGTTGTTCGTGATGACGATAGGCGCAGCGACGCCGTTGATGGCGCGCAGGCGCAGGACCGTCTGCTGGACTAGCGATTGCGCGCCGATCAACTTGAGGTATTGCTTCGGATAGCTGCCTCGCGACATCGGCCAGAGGCGACTTCCGCTGCCGCCGCAAAGGACGACTGGAACGATATTCATTGTGTAACCCTGATCAGCTTGAGTGCTCCCTATCTGGGTTATCGGCAATTAACCCGCGTCCATGAGTTTTTTTGCTGCAGGCCGCTCGCGCTGTGATGCGCGCCGGGTCACGGTAAGCTTTCGCGCCATGGCGCGCGTGCGTTGCGTGCGTCAATCTCCGTCCGATATCCCTATCGAAAAAACCTGGTGCGCTAGAATACGCCGAGACAGGCAGCTGCCAATTTCGCGCTGGCCATTGAGCCAATTCGGCTACGAACTCGAAACGAAAGGGCATAATTGCAGGCATTGTCAATCGCTTGCAGACAAGTGGAGTGTTATGAAATATTTTGTTCATGTTCCCAAGACAGCGGGAACATCGTTGGGCGCGGCGGTATTTGGCGCGCAGTCGGCCACTTCTTCGGTTTATCCAATCTATTCCGGGTTGAATAAGCGAATGGCGGATGAGGCGCGTTCTAGTTTAACGAGCGATTCCGTCGTGTTCGGACATTTCGCGTTTGGTGCGCACGTGCTATTCGGGGATAAGAATCCAACGTACGCGACTGTCATGCGCGACCCTTTGGAGCGCGTGGTTTCTCTTTACCGTCATCACGCTCGATTCGATAGTTCCCCTTACTTCGAATTTATAAAAAAAGAAAAGCTTTCGTTGCGAGATTTTGTGGAATCATGCGTGACGCCAGAGACTAATAATGAGATGGTCCGCATTTTTTCGGCAAGCTATCGCTATCTCCCGCTTTTAGAGGATCGATTGGCAAATCACTGGTGGAGCGTGACAAAGAAATTGCCGACCAGGCAGATTAATGAAGGATTCCGCTTGCGGCGCGCACTTAAGAATCTCGACAAATATTTTTCTCACATCGGCTTTGTAGATGAATTGCCGCAGACCGCTGATTTTCTTGCGAAATGGTTAGGAGTGAGCCAGGGTGGCTTGGTCATCGCGAGAGAGAACGTGTTCCCTGGTCCCCGCGAGGAGCTTTCGGCTGGTGACCGCCGTGTCATTGAAAACGCCAACGAACTAGATCTGGAGTTGTTTGGTTTGATGCGGCAAAGGGGTCGCGTTTGATCTTGCCGCCACGGCGTTGCCCGGCTCGACGCTCCCGTCGCGCTTACCGGATCGTTATCAATATCTAAATGCGCAAAGCATAATCCGCTCCCGAACCCGGTGTCGGCGGCCATGGCGCTTGTCGTCGTCGTGTTTCCGGGTGCAGACACCCGCCGTCAGGGAGCGGGCGGTCACGCGGGCGTGGCGCAGCCACGGCGCAGCGACCGCGACTTTCGCCGCGGTGTCGTTCGGTCGCCGGCAAGCCGCCGGCTCCGTATGTGACCGAGCCGCCGCGCGTGCGTAAATCATGTCCCTGCCGCTTCGGTCAGCTTTGAGAGGGTAATCCTCGTCATTCATGCGCCGCCGTGAGCCGCGCATGGAACCGTTCTCCGACAGGGTTCGCTGGTTGAGGCTCGCCATGAAAGCGTGCCAGCGGGAATAGGGATCTTTGTCGTATTCCTTGTTGCTTTTTTGCCTACACGACGTCGCGTCGAACAGCGTTTGCTGTCAGCGACGCCATCCGCCGCGTGGCCTCGACCAAGCCTTTCGCATCATCGGCACATCCCGGGCCGCGTCAATCCAATGTCTTCCAAAATATTACGCTGTAACAATATTAAGATAGTATCTCTTTAGAACTTCCGAGGTGCATCACGAAAATAGGACTTGACTAGCAAATGAGACTTGCGCGGCGCATTCTAAGGGACACAGCCTTGTGGATCCCACCCATCAAGCGACTGTCCGATCAACGTGACAATTTGGCGATGTCAGTGCTATCGGCACACCAGGAAGTTTATGACCTGCGCATCGAGCAAATCGGACTCAAGCGAGAACTAGAGGCCCTGGAATCGTTGAAGCAAGAGATGTCCCAGTCGCTCGAGAACGCGCAGAACAGAGTCGCCGAGTTGGAGCAAGCCCAGGAGTTGCATGCGCTGCGTGAGGCGCTGGGACAGAAGGATCGCGATATCGCTCGATTCGGCGAAGAGATGCCTTGGGTACCGAACGGACATTTTTACTCGCCGATACCGCCTCGACATGAAATCGAGGCTTATTGCGCCGAGGCTTTCAAGTCGTTTCCCCGCACGTTGCCGGACATTGATCTTCGAGAAGAGGAGCAGCTGAAGTTCATCGAAGTTGCACGGAAGTTCTATTCAGATCTTCCGTTTCAGGATGATAAGGTCGATGGGCTCCGGTATCAGTACGTGAACCAGGCTTTCATATACACCGACGCAATTATGCTCAACGCGATGATCCGCCATGCACAGCCGAGGCGAGTCATCGAAGTGGGATCGGGTCATTCGTCATGCATGCTTCTCGATACGAACGAACTGTGGTTCGACAACAAGATAGAGTGTTCATTCATCGAGCCGTACCCCGAACTTCTGCACTCCCTGCTAAAACCGGGTGACCTCGATCGAATCACGATATATCCGGACCGCGTTCAGGACGTCCCACTTGACATCTATTCTGCGCTAGAGCCGAACGATATTCTTTTTATTGACTCGACACACGTTAGTCGCGTCGGTAGTGATGTAAATCACATCCTCTTTAACGTCCTGCCTTCGATCAAGCCGGGAGTGATCATCCACTTCCACGACATTATCTATCCGTTCGAGTACTTCAGGTTCTGGCTAGAAGAGGGGCGGGCCTGGAACGAGGCTTATCTACTGCGCGCTTTCCTGCAGAACAACCATGACTACGAGATCGTGATGTTCAATTCGTTCATGGAGCACTTTCACAAGCCATACTTCGCCGAGCATATGCCGCTATGTCTGCGCGGGTTCGGTGGCAGTATCTGGCTGCGCAAGGTCCGGTAGTCGCCGTCGACGAGGCTTCAGCAGCAGGAATCGCTTCTCCAGCCAATGCCACGAGGCGGCGGCGAGGAGAAGCGTCGGCACGATCGACAATCCGAAATTCAGGAGCGGCCTCCCGTCAGTATGGAACAGATGGGATACGATCTGCTGGATCAAAAAACCGTAGATGTAGACGCCGTACGAGAGGTCTCCCCAGCGGCCCATCCAGCCAAACAAGGCAGGCTTGGCGAGGCAGAACGAAAGAATCGCGTACGGCAGCACCACATAGAGCCCGATCTCATAGGGCACCTTCCCCTCCGGGATGGCTGCAAGCAAAAGTATCGCGATCAGCGCGCCTTGAATGTCATAGGCTTTTCTCGTGGCAATGACGCGCCAGCAAGCGCCGAGGAAGAAGTACGGTGCCGCATCCAGTGCTGACACGATGCTGGTTGCGTAGAGGACAATCGGCGTCGTCGGGGGCGCGATGCGAACCATCCGAAGGCTGAGCGCACAGAGAATGACCGTCGCCGTCACGAGGCGCACCTTCTGGCCACGTCCCCACAAGAGGACTAAAGGCGCCAGGAGATACATCGAAAATTCGACCGGAAGACTCCACAACGATCCATTCACTGCATTCGGATAGACGTTGTGCTCGAACACGCCGGGCAACGCGTACGACGGATGCAGAGCGATGTTCTCCGCGTACCACCTGAACCATGGATTCCTGAAGTACTCGGCGAGGGGAATGTCTGTGAGCGCCGGGCCAACGACGAACATGGTCAGCAAAATGCAGGCAACGAGCCCCGGAAAGATTCGAAGGCATCTGCGCCAGAGATACCGCACTGGCGACCGATCAGCGACCCAGCTACCAAGCACGAGATAGCCGCTTAGCACGAAGAACACCTTGACGGCGAGTGTCTGAACAGCGTTCCCGAGTATTCCGGGGCTCACCGTGCCGGTGAGTGGGAAGGAATGTCCGTACACCACGATTACGGCAGCGATCAGGCGGATTGCGTCGAAGTTGTCTCTTGGGTGCGTGAGCTGAGATGTTGGCTGCATTGTCGGCGGATTCTAGTTTTGCCGGCAGTCTACCATCCCCTCCATGTGTCGCCCTTGTGTTTATCTTGTTCACCGCTGCTGACCGCGCGTAGCCAGACAGGCAGGACTTTCAGTGCTCGCACGCACGCGATTTGGTATTCACTGCATGGCTGGCGGCACGCGGACGTGACGGTCGCGCTGCACTGCTTACTCACGCAGGCCAGTTGTCCATGAAGAGCCGGGCGCCTTGTTCGCTGCCATGCCCGACGATGCGTCCTATAAAGAGTCGGATTTGACATCCGTGCGTTCCGTGATTGCTCCAAGAACAGCTAGCGCGGTCGCGTAGAAAGACACAGTGCTCTTCAGGTCGAAGGTCTCAACCGTCAGCCCGAAGACGAAAAACATCAGGACGAAGGACAGCCCCATGAGTGCCGTACGCCGCGTTATCCTCGATGCGGATTTGAGCTTCGCCGCGAAAAAGACGGCAGGCACGATGTAGATCGCGAGCAGCGCGAGACCGCCGACAATGCCGTAGTTGGCCATGTAGGCGAGCAGCTGGTTGTGCACTTCGCCCTCGCCGAATGCCGCTGCGGTTGGAGTGATTGCACCTTGCTTCGCCATCGATGCCATCTTGTCGCGAAAACCGTCACCGCCGAGGCCCAGTACCGGATGTTCGGCGATTAGTGTGGATGCTGCCTCATAGAGTTGCAGACGGATGCCGACCGACGTATCGCGGTGGCCTTGTGTGTACTGTGTCAGGTTCGATGACACGTCGTTGACGCGGTCGCGCACTGTCCCCGAAAGGCCGTACACGAGCCCGAGCAGTAGTGCAACAGCCACTGGCATCAGCAACTTCCAGTGGAGCGGTTTGTTACGGCCGAGCTCCCACACGATGAGCAAGGCTACGAGCGGAATTGCCGCCCAGCCCCCGCGCGCGCCAGAAAGTAGCGAAGCAGCGAGGCCTGCAAACAGTCCCGCGATCTTGAGTGCGCGCCAGAGTGCCGAGTCCTTGCGCCACCAGTTCAGGGCGATCGCCGACAGCACGCCGAGCGCGAGCGCGAGATCGCCAAAATGGATCGGGTTCAGGAACGAACTGCCGATGCGGCCATCGCCCCAATCGCGTGGCATCAAGAGGGCAAGTGCCAGCGCGGACAGGGCGCCCAGCGTAAAGGAGAGGTCCGCCCAGACGAAGATTCGCTGTGGCGCGCGCCGCAGCGCCAGAAAGATCGGGATCGCGAGCAGGAACCGCGACGGCGAATCCCAGGTCCGCAACATTGGATGCCCATGCGAGAGCGTACTGAGCGCCACGGCGGCAAGGGGGCCGCACAGCGCAATGCAAAACGCGAGCCCGTGACGCTCAAGCGGCGCATATCCATAGGGTGCGCCAGCGGGTCGCCAGCACAGCGCTGCCAGTGAAATGACGCCCGCGCCAATCGATACGGCGCTCGAAGCGCCTTGCACGAGCATGGCGATAGAAGGAAAGGCGAGCAGAAAAGCCGCGGTCAGCCAGTCGCCGGGCACGGTGCGTCGGGAATCAATCGTAACTGCTGTGGGCATCGCTACACTGCTGTTGTCTGTAGGGGCGGGGGTGTTTGCACTGCGTCCCCGTGTTACGTTCTCACTACGCAGCTTTGTGGGTGCGGAGCGTGACGCGAAACCCACTATTGTACGCATAGAAGTTGCGCGCTCGACGCTGCTCCCATGATCTGCGCGCTACGGAGGTGATCGCCACCGCCAAAAAATAGGGATCAAACAGAGCGTATGCGGTCTGCAGCCCGCACGAGAGAAGGGGCACGCAACGCCCTGTGGTAAGAGGATTCGGTGCGCCTCGCGCGTCGTTGGGCTACACTGCGCGCGCCTCGCATGTTTCCAGCCTCGCCCGACCCTCCGCCATGCTTCGTTCCCTTGCCGCCCTCCTGATCTTCCAGTGTCTGGGTGAGAGCGTGTCCTACGTGTTCTCGCTTCCCGTGCCCGGTCCCGTGATAGGCATGCTGCTCCTGTTCGCCTTCGCGTTGATCCGGCCCGCTGCCGCCGAGGCCATCGAGCCGACCGCGCTCGAATTGCTGCGTCATCTTTCGTTGCTCTTCATTCCGGCGGGCGTGGGCATCATGGTGTCCGCGCAGGCGGTGCGCGGTGAGGCGCTCGCGGTGATCGCGAGCCTCGTCGTGAGCACGACGCTAGGTATCGCGGTGACGGCACTCGTCACGCGCGCCCTGCTGCGTCGCCAGCGGCGTAACACGACGGCTGGAGAGGGCGCATCGTGAACAGCCACCTGCCCATCACAAAGCTCGACGCGATCTGGGTCTATCTCGCCGCCACGCCGCTGCTCGGCTTGACGGTGACGCTCGTCGCCTATCTCATCGCCATCAATATCTACGCGCGGGCAAAGTACAATCCGCTCGCGAATCCGGTGCTCATCGCCGTGGCGCTCGTCGTCGCCGCGCTCAAGATCACGGATACCCCGTATCGCACGTATTTCGAAGGCGCCCAGTTCGTGCACTTTCTGCTCGGCCCCGCCACGGTCGCGCTCGCCCTGCCGCTCTATCGTCAGTGGGACAAGCTAAGGCGCGGCGCGCTGCCGTTGCTCGGCGGACTTGTTGCGGGCTCTCTCACGGCGATCGTGTCGGCGGTCGGCGTCGCGAAGCTCTTTGGCGCTTCGCATCAGACCATTGCCTCGCTCGCGCCGAAGTCCGTCACCACGCCGATCGCCATGGCCGTCGCCGACAAGATCGGCGGCATTCCGTCGCTCACTGCTGTGCTCGTGATATCGACGGGCGTGTTCGGCGCAGTGAGCGCGCGCTGGATTCTCAATGCCATTCGCGTACGCGAGACCGAGGTGCGCGGCTTCGCGATCGGCGTGGCCTCGCATGGCATCGGCACCGCGCGTGCGTTTCAGGTGAGCGAGGAGATGGGGGCGTTTTCGGGGCTCGGGATGGGCTTAAACGGCGTGTTCACGGCGTTCGTCGTGCCGTTGCTGTTGCCCGTGCTGCTGCGTTGGATCTAGGCTGAGCGGTTCGCAAACAGCGCGCGCTTCATCTTCTGCAGGGTGCGATACGGCGTCACGAAGTGCAGCAGGCTCTTCGCGACACCGGCCCAGTCGCGCCAGTTCAGCACGTTCAGGTAGCGCAGTTGCAGGCGCAGCGTAGATACGATTTGCCGCCGCCGCTTCGTCGCGCTAATCCCGCCTTCATTTAGTTCGTAGTACAGGCCAAGATCGGGCAGGTTCGCGCACTCGTAGCGTTCCATGAGGCGCAGAAACAGGTCGAGGTCTTCGGCGGCCGGATACATCACGCGATAGTTGCCCACGGCGAGCACGGCGTCGATACGCAGCATCACCGAAGGATGCACGAGCGGCGAACGCAAGAGGCGCGTGCGGCGCAACGCGCGCGCATCGGCGCTTGGGCGCAGCATAAAAAGCGGCTCACCCGCACGATTGACCACCTGGGTCCACGTGCCGAGCGCTGCGAGCGCGGGCTCCGCTTCCATGCGAGCGCGCTGCTTCGCCAAGCGCCGCGGCGCGGCAAGGTCGCCCGCGTCGATGCGCGCCGCGTAGCGAAAACCCCGCGCCGCGAGCGCCTCAATGCCTGCCTGCAAGGCTCGCTCGATGCCGCCGTTCTTCGCGATGCGCAAGACTTCCACGCACATGCCCGGCACCTCCGGCGCGACGATGGGCGGCGTGCTGCCATCATCGACGACGAGCGCAAAGATTGTTGCGTCTTCATCGAACGAGGCGAGCGTGCGCGCAACATCGTCCTGGCCGTTGAACGCGGGCATGAGCACGGCGACGTCGGCGAGCGCGCCTTCGCGTGCGTCGCTCGTAGGGAGCGCGGCGGAATTCATCATGGAGCGAGTTTGAAGCGGATGTAGTAGAGATTCACGCAGGCCGCCGCGAGATAGCCCGCCGCGAGGCCGCAAAGCGCGCCATACGAACCCAGGCGCGGGATCGCCACGAGATTCACGGCGAACGCCACAGCGAGCGCGAGCAGCCATTTCGAGAGCAGCACGAACTTCGCCTGATACTTGAGCACGACGAGGTTGCCGATAGCCTCGAGCCCTGCCGGCACGGAGAGCCAAACGGCCCAGCGGAAGATCCCAATCGCGCCTTCATAGTCAGGCCCGAACACGCGGCCGATGATAAAGCCCGCAAGCGCATCGAGCACGAGCGCGCCCGCCACCATCAGCACGGCTGTCATCGCGAAGAGGCGCATGAGGTTGCGGCGCAGCTGCGCGGTCTGCTGCACGCGGTAGACGAAGGCCGGCGCGATGGTCTGCGAGAGCATGAGCGCGAGCGTGATCCAGTTCTCGTTGAGCTGCTGCGCGGCGGAATAGCGGCCGAGATCGGCGAACGAAATCGTGCGCTCGAGCATCAAGCGGTCGAGCTTCAGGAACAGGTACATGCAAATGAGGCCGAGCCAGAACACCGTGCCCGCGCTCGCGAAATGCCGGAAGAGCGAGCGGTCCACGTCCCAGCCGAGCTTGCCACCATGCCTGCGCCGGAAGTAGAGCACGAGCGCCGCGCCGATCGCCGCCGATTCGAGCGCCCAGAGCCAGCCGAAGGTGGCAGGCGCGAACGCCGCGCGCGCGAGCAGGTAGACGAGCAGCGCCTTGATCACGGCCGTCGTCATGCTCGCGAGCAATTGCGGCTTGCTGTACGTCATGCTCTGGAGCCAGGCGTTGATCACGCCCACGAACGGCTCGCGAAACAGCATCGTCACGGCGAGCCCGGCGAGCATGGCGCCCACGAGCGGATCGGTCACGCCCAGCGCAATGCCGGCCCACGTGACGAGGAGCGCCGCCGCCGACACGCCGATGCGCAGCGCGAACGCGCTCCCAAGCACCGTGCCGAGCTGCTCGGGCGGCCGGTTGACGATGGTGGGCACGAGGATCTCGGCCCCGCACACCCACGTAATGGGCGCGAGCACGAGCAGCAGCGTGTTGGCGTACTGCCACTTGCCGAATACGTCAGGACCGAAGTAGCGCGCGAGCACGCCGCTGATGACGATGGCCACCGCGATCTGCGTGACGCGCTCGAGGCCGAGCCACACGATGTTTGCAAACGCACGGGCGACGTCGGGGTTTCCAAAGCGCTTGAGGCTCAGCATCGTGCCTCGCCACGGCGGCAGGCGCTAAAAAAGGGGCAGGCACGCGGCATGCGCGATCTCTCCGCCATTTTTGACGAATATTTTGGCGATAAAAGGAAACGGCGAAGCATTAAAATGGGTGCATACCACTGCCGAAAAACGGCAATTATAGTTTGTAACGGATCCCACTTTTCGTAACGCTGGAGGCTTACAGTCGCCTGTCTGTGTTACGAATAGACCCGAATCCCCATCAGGACGTGAGCCCCAACATGATTTCCAAATCGATTTTCAAGGCATATGACATCCGCGGCGTGATCGGCAAGACGCTCGACACCGACACGGCACGCGCCATCGGCCGTGCCTTCGGCAGCGAAGTGCGTGCGCAGGGCGGCGACGCCGTGGTGATCGCGCGTGACGGCCGGCTCTCGGGTCCCGATCTCTCGCGTGCGCTGGCCGACGGCCTGTGCGAAGCCGGTGTGGACGTGGTCGACGTCGGCATGGTGCCCACGCCCGTGGGCTACTTCGCCGCGAGCGTGCCGCTCAAGCTGGTGGGCGGCGAGCGCAACGTCGACTCCTGCATCGTCGTGACGGGCAGCCACAATCCCCCGGACTACAACGGCTTCAAGATGGTCCTGCGCGGCAAGGCGATTTACGGCGACCAGATCCTCGCGCTCCACGACCGTATCGTTGCGGGCCGCTTCGACGCGGGCGAGGGCAGCTACACGAAGTACGACATCGCCGACGCCTATGTCGATCGCATCTTGAGCGACGTGAAGCTCGCGCGCCCGATCAAGATCGTCGTCGACACCGGCAACGGCGTGGCGGGCGACCTGGCTCCGCGGCTCTTCAAGGCGATGGGCTGCGAGCTGGTCGAGCTCTTCACCGAAGTGGACGGCACTTTCCCGAACCACCACCCGGACCCGGCGCACCCTGAGAATCTTCAGGACGTGATCCGCGCGCTCAAGGAAACGGATGCGGAGATCGGCTTCGCGTTCGACGGCGACGGCGACCGTCTGGGCGTCGTGACCAAGGACGGTCAGATCATCTACCCCGATCGCCAGCTCATGCTGTTCGCCGAGGAAGTGCTCTCGCGCAACCCGGGCAAGCAGATCATCTACGACGTGAAGTGCACGCGCAATCTCGCGAAGTGGGTGAAGGAAAAGGGCGGCGAGCCGCTCATGTGGAAGACGGGCCACTCGCTCGTGAAGGCGAAGCTGCGCGAAACCGGCGCGCCGCTCGCGGGCGAGATGAGCGGCCACGTGTTCTTCAAGGACCGCTGGTACGGCTTCGACGACGGCCTGTACACGGGCGCGCGTCTGCTCGAAATCCTCTCGCGCGTGGCCGATCCGAGCAAGCTGCTCAACGACCTGCCGAACTCGCACGCTACGCCCGAGCTGCAACTGAAGCTCGAGGAAGGCGAGAACTTCGAGCTGATCGCGAAGCTGCAGAAGAACGCGAAGTTCACGGGCGAGGACGAGGTCATCACCATCGACGGTCTGCGCGTGGAATACCCGGACGGCTTTGGGCTTGCCCGCTCGTCGAACACCACGCCCGTGGTCGTGATGCGCTTCGAAGCCGACAACGATGCCGCGCTCGCGCGCATCCAGGCCGACTTCAAGCGCGTGATTCTCGCCGAGAAGCCGGACGCGAAGCTGCCGTTCTGACGACGACGGCCGCGCAAGCCGGCCGGTCCGTATACAGCGAGCCTGCACACGACCGAATCAGCGGCCGTATGCGGGCTCGCGAACGTTTACGTGCTCATTTTCCCTGTCGCGCGACAAGCTGTTCCTCCATACTTGGCGACACAAGCTATCGCGAGGCACGACCGGCACGAGATGCGCCGCCAGACTGAAAGGCGGGGCGTCGCGGTACTCCGGCGCAAGCGTCGCGCATGTTGAGGAGGACCGGGGGATGCTGCATGTCGTCAGATTCGGAGTCGCTGGGGTCGTTGCGATCGGCGATCGCGCTTCGATTGCCAAGGCTGAGTGTAACTGGCTCGGGCGCGGTACCTCCGGAGCCTTATTTCTCCCGATCTTGATCAGCGGCTTGCCGGCCCAATGGGTCTATCAGGCGGCATGATGGCGCACAACGACTCCCTCCATCGCGGTCCCCGGCCATTGCGCACCCCGCCCGGCTGGCTGGACGCTCAGCGCATCTGTCTCTATGCAGCCTTCGTGCTGCTTGTGAATATCGGCTACCTTTCGCTGCGGATATGGTTTGGGTGTATCGATCGGATACCCAACGTCAGCCCGCCAGGATGGGATTACGCCGTATTCTGGAGCGCCTCCTGGCTCGCGCTGCACGGGCCGGCAGCCAGCGTGTTCGACACTGCCCTCATCGAGCGGATCGCGCTGCCGCTGCAGAACATGCTGCCGACGCCGTTTGTCACGCCGTGGACCTATCCGCCCACGTTCTTGCTGGTCATGCTTCCCGCTGCGTTGTTGCCTTTCGCGGTCTCGTGTTTCGTGTACGTTTCGGCAGGGATTGCTTTTGCGTACCACGCGTGTGTGAGGATCCTGCCAACCGTACGGAACCCGGGATGGTGGCTGCCGGTTATCGCTTTTCCTGCAATCTGGGTCGCGGCAGCCGCTGGGCAGAACTCATTTTTAACTTTTGGGCTCATGGGGCTTGGCCTCATCGCCCTCGACAGGCGGCCGTGGCTCGCAGGCATTTGCTTTGGACTACTGGCCATCAAGCCGCAACTGGGCCTCGTGATTCCCGTTGCGTTGCTGTTCGGCAGGCATTGGCGAGCCTTAGCGTCGGCGTCGCTGACTGTCGGCGTGTTTTGCGCGCTCGCTGGAATGGTGCTCGGATTCGATACGTTCGCCCGTTTTGCGCAGGCGTTGCCAGCCTTTAGCCAATTCGTCGTCGAGTATTCGGACCGCTGGCCGCGCGGCATCTTGACGGTGTTCGGCGCCGCGCGCCATTTCGGCGTAGCCGTGCCGACCGCTTATGGCTTGCACGCGGTCGTGGCGGCGCTGGCCGCGAGCGCCGTTGCCTGGCTTTGGGCCACGCGCGCGACGTTCGAGTTGCGCGCGTCGGTGCTCGTGCTCGCCACGCTGCTGGTGCCGACCTATGTGATGCCCTACGACCTGCTTTGGCTGGGCTTGCCGATTCTATGGCTCGTGCGCGACGGGGGCCGCAATGGCTGGCTTCGAGGCGACGGGGTCGCGATGGTGAGCGCATGGCTTTCGCCGCTTATCTTCTATACGCCGGGAGATTGGGCTGCCGGCGTTTATGTACCGGTTATCGTATTGGCAATGTTGATGGTCGTCGTGCGGCGCCACCTGGCGCAACACGCTGCACATGCCGGTGAGGGCGCCAGTACGGCCTTGGCGTACGAGCAAAGTGGATCGAACGTCTGCGTACGATAAACGACGCCCATTCAGCGATTGTCTGCAGGTATCACTTTGGATCTCGTATTGTTTGGCACCACATGGACCGAGTTGCAGCTGGCAGATATAAGTGTAGGTAGTGGGTTAGCCTCAGAAAGATTTCATTCAGAGCTGGTGCACAGCCATGAGGCGTCAGAGGCGCATCGCGTGATTTCACGCTTGCGTTGTGACTTACGGGGGACAACATGAGTAACTATCAATCGAGCACCGGGGCCGCCGACACGCCGAGCGATTCGGGCGGACCTCTCGTCATGTTGGTGTTGGTGTATTTCGCTCCTTCGATCCTCGCATTCCACTGTATGCACCGTAAGCGACGCGCCATCACGAGGCTTAACATGCTCCTCGGATGGACCGTGATCGGCTGGATTGTCGCTTTCCTGTGGGCGCTTACTGCAGCTCAGAAGGGCGGCTCTACAAAGACCAACCCCGCATCTGGAACGATGAGAATCGGCAAGGAAGCGAGGACGGTTTTTCGCTGATCTATTCTTCGAGCCGAGCACTTCGCTTATTCGACGTTCGCGGGACGCACGACGCCTCAGGTATCGCTGCTCGCATGTTGGTCGCGGCGGTTGAATACCAGTAAGGCGTGTAACCGACTTAGCCGGTTCCTGGTCGTGGATGAAAGCGCCGTGGTGCGCGGGCACGATGACGGTGCCGGCAGCGGGAAGCGTTTCGAGGTTTATACAAGCATGCCCGGCTCATCGAAGCGGCTAGCACTTCCGTAAGGGCGACTGCGGCGTAACCCATTCCGCGCAAAACAAGTGGAACGACACAGTCATCTGCGGCTTGATCACAAGCAAGTCCCCCATATTCCGCCCGAGCAGGGGGCGCTCCAGCATATCAAGCTGAGTAGCCGAGCATTCGAATGCCAACAACTTGTTCTGCCGCTATGGAAACGCTGATCAATGAGCTTATTCCGTGCGTGGGGCAAGGCAGCTTGCGATTTTAGAATGTTAGGAGTTTAGCGATCGAAGTGCGTGTTGCTCGTATCCGAGATCTCACTTTGACCAAAGTAGACAGGTTGAACATCTGCGCCGCGCTCTTGGCCAAGTCCTTGTATCGCGTTTTTCAATTGCGAAGGAGGTTGTGACGAAAGGAGACCGATGCTCTAACGATAACGGTCGAACCGAATCAAGCTGCGTGTGACTAGCTTGCCGCTCTGCCGGGGGCCTTGCGCGGCAATTGTATGATTCGCGCCCAACCATTGAAACGGTCGCGGCACGGGATTTCGACGTATTTGTTCAACAAGTGCGCAGAAGCGAACGCCCAAAAGAGGAACATGCTGTAGGGAATGATTCTCCCGCTAAGAGGCACCCCCCAGGTTACGGCAACAAGGGGGAAAAACATCGCACCGTGTGATAGATATAGAGGGTAAGAAATTCTCCCAAGGTATTGAGCAAGTCGATTTTGGAAAAAGCTCGCAATTGGGCCGCTGTCATCCGCTAGCGTTGCCACGAGCAGAGCGAACACGAGCGGAGCAGCAAACGCCGCTCCAGGCAGTTGATCGGCAAACAACACTAGCGACAGCGTAGTGGCAAATGAGATCAATTGTGCAGCCTTGCTATTCGCCAGGATGGACAAGCGCCCTCGAACCTCGCACAGAAGCGCGCCAATGCAAAATCCGACGACGCAGCGTATCCAACCATAGCTTCCGGTCAGACTGCCAAGACATCCTCCACGCTGCAGGCAGGAATGATGTAGTGATACGTCGACAGCGGCCACATAACCGACGAATGCGAGTCCCAAAAATGCGGCGTTACGTGATTTTCTTCGAAATGTGAAGCATAGTGCGGCAAACAACAGGTAGACATAAAATTCATCGCTTGCGCTCCAGCTTACACCGCCAACAGTGGATGGGCTGAAAAGCCCGAGCCCTTGGGTTAGCGAGATGATAGAGAATGCGTCGCCCAACGTGGGAAGATGAAAAGCGAAGGAGGCGGCAACTGCGATTACCCCGGTGATTGCATACACTGGCCAAAGTCGACCAAACCGACGAAGGACGAACGCTGCAATCTGTACCCCGTCAGTTAGCTCGTCGGCATACGTGCGGCAAATGATGAAGCCGCTCAGGACAAAAAACAGGTCAACGGCAAGATAACCGTTGGCGAAGAGTCGGTTCGGGGGGGAGTAGAACATATGATGCAATACAACGAGCACTGCCGCTACGCCACGTAGTCCTTCAAGACTCTTGATTGTCGTTTTCATAGTCTTCCTGTCTCGCAGTTGCAGTGGCCCACGACGCGTATCGCGAAGCCCTGCGCATCTCCCGCGGCCCTCGATCGATTCATCGTCATCGGCCCGCTGCTCGCACCTGGGACGTGCCACCCCAACGAACTAGCTCCAGCGGTGCGCCATGGGTACGGGCCTCTGCACGTTCGACCGGCAGAACGCTGATCCTCACACGCGACTCGTAGCGCCGGCGCACGAGGTAGACAGGCCGCTTTTTAGACTCGTCGTAGATGCGCCCGATGTATTCGCCAACGACACCGATGCCAACCAGCTGGATGCCGCTCAAGAACAACACTACGGAAAGCAGGGACGCGTAGCCCGGAACGGGATTGCCGAACAGCAACGTGCGGCCAACCATAAACGTGCCGTAGCAAAGCGCGAGCGCGGCTAGCGCCCCACCGATATACGTCCAGCCGCGCAACGGCACGGTGCTGAAACTTGTAATGCCTTCCAGGGCGAAGTTCCACAGGCGCCAGCCCGAGAACTTGGTTTTGCCGGCGCTGCGTGGCGTGCGTTCGTAGTCGATCGTAACGGTGTTGAATCCGACCCAAGCGAACAGTCCTTTCATGAACCGATGCCGCTCTGGAAGACCGCGCAGCGCATTGACCACCTGGCGATCCATGAGTCTGAAATCGCCGACGTTTTCCGGGATTTTCAGTTCCGATAGTGCGTTGTGGATGCGATAGAACAACGCCGCGGTCGTGCGCTTGAGAAAGGAATCACACGCGCGGCTGGCGCGCCGGGCGAGCACGACTTCGGCGCCGTCACGCCAACGCTGGATCATTTCGGGAATCAACGAGGGCGGATCCTGCAGGTCTGCATCGATGACGACGACAGCGTCGCCCGACGTTTCGTTCAGGCCCGCCGTGAGTGCAGCTTCCTTGCCGAAGTTGCGTGTGAGGTCGATGACCTTCACGCGCCTGTCGCGTTGGCTCACGAGGACCAGCTTTTCAAGCGTGGTGTCCCTGCTGCCGTCGTTGACACAGACGATCTCGAAGCGCACGGATGCGATGGACTCCATCGTCGCAATGATCTGTTCGAAGAATACTCCGACGCCGTCCTCCTCGTTATAGAACGGAGCGACGATAGAGATGAGCGGCGTCTCGAGCCCGGGTCCGAAGCGACGCGCTTCCTCGCTGATAGGCATGTTCATGATGTTTTTCCCTTTTACGCTGAGGCGGCGGTGTTGGACATTGCCTGCGCGCTTCGCTCGCGAGCGATCTGTGCGATCAGCATCCAGAGCGTCGCAATCGAGATGAGCGGAGTGAACGGAACGTGCAGATGAGAAACGAGCGTGAGACCGGCGATGGGAGCAAGCCACAGTACGGCCAGCCATTCGCGCTGTCCGCGCTGAAAGCCGTGCTCTCTTGCGTGATGGACGATCCATGCAATCAGGATTCCATACCATGTCAGGTCATAGTCATAGAGGTATGGGCTCACGAGCATGCTGGCGCACACGAGCACGGCGGCGCGCAGACCGAAGGCGCTGGGGCGGCCCCATGCGTAGCAGACGGCGGCGGCGGCGCACAGGGCGGATGCGGCCTGCGCGACACTGGCAAGCGCGGTTGGCGCGTGGAGCAGCTTGAGAGCCCCAAACACGGTGGGTACACGAAAGAGGTGGGCCCGTCCCGTTTCGACGAAGCTGTTGGCGAGTCCCATGTTATGAATGAATGCGACAAGCGTGTCGCTGCCGAACGCCAGGACAGAGAGCAGAAGCGAGGTCGCCACTCCCACGCTCATTGCGGCCAGTGCACGCCACGAGCGCGAAGCGAGCAGCGCGAGCGGAATGAGCACGCAAAGCTGCGGCTTCATGGCGACGAGCGCAAAGCACAACCCGGCGAGGATCGGGCGTGCGCGCAGCAAGACCAGTCCGAGCCCCACCAGTGAAGCCGTGAGCAACCCATTCTGGCCTGCCGTCAGCACCAGTGCGGAACCCGGGAAGGCGATTGCGAGGAGCGCAGTGCGCGGGTGAGGCGCGATCGTCGTGACCACTTTGACGAAGAGGGCGAGCGTGCCGAACAGGAAGATAGGAGCAGCAATCGTGAACGGCAGCAGGGCCAGCGGATAGACGAACAAGAGGAACGTTGGCGGGTATAGCCACGGAAGGACGCCGACGGGGCGGCCAGCCGCGTATTCCTCGATGGGCTTCAGGATGCCAAAGTTATACGCATCTACTGCGTGTCCTTGCAGGGCGAGATGCGAGGCGCTCCAGAACGGCAGGCAGTCCACGGCAAGCACGCTCAACTGCGGATCCTTGAGCCACACCAGGTGATACGCGTAAGCCACCGCAACACAGAAATAGTAAGCAAGCGCGGCAAGCGGGTAGATCCAAAGGCGTTGGCCGCTCAACCAGTGCGAGCCGGGCTGTGTCGCGCCAAGGGGCTGAGCGTGCGCGGCCCTGGATGCGCGCATGAATTCGCGGAAGGTCGTCTGGTTCATGGCGTGGTCTCTCGCCTAAAGGATGGGATCGATACGTGTGCGGCGGAGCACCGCGAGCAGCAAGAGCAACAGGATCACGGGTCCCGTCTGCGGCAGCCTGAAAATCTGGTTGGCGAACTCGAACAATGGGAGGAGCCAGACGAGAAGCAATACGGGCTGCTCGCCGGGCAGCCACCCGCGGCGCAATCCGGTTGCGAGCAACCCCGCGCATGACAAGCCGACCCAAGTTAGTTCGTAGTGCCAGACATAGGGCGTGACGATGAGCGTGGCCGTTCCGAGCGCGGCTGCACGCAGGGCAGTGTCGCTCGTCGTGCGCCAGATTTTCCATGCGCTGCACGCTGCGATGGCGGCAATCGCAGCGTGCATCAGTCCCGCTGCGGCAAGCGAAGCGCCAATCAGTCGCAGCGACGCGAACACGGACGGAGAGGCAAGCCAGAAGCGGACGTCGTGCTCGAGGATGAGTTCGCGCGCCATGCCGACGTTCCCTGCGAGCAGCCGAAGCGATGGGGACCCGCAGAGCGCCATGCTTGCAAGAGAAAAAAGCACGGCCGTCGCGGCGGCGTATCCGAAGACTTTCCATGCCCGTGCCGCGATCAGAACGAGCGGGAACAGGATGCCGAGCTGCGGCTTGATCACCAGCAGTCCGATGCAGATCCCGGCGATCGCGGGGCGCCGGTCGATCGACGCGATCGCAAACGCGGCGAGTGCTGCGGTAATCAGCGCGTTTTGCCCGAAGATGGCACACACCATCACGCACGGCATGGCGAGCACGACATAGCGTGCGGTTGCGGTGCCAAGCGGGCTCTGCGCGAGTCCGGAAACGCGAACGGTTGCGCAGACGAACGCGAATGCGCTTGCGCCCAGGAAAACGAAATAAGCCAGCGGAAGCGGCAACAGCGCGAGTGGCGTGACGAACAACAGGAACGTGGGCGGATAAAGCCAGGGAATGAACGCGCTCTTGGGCAGGCCACCTGTCACTGCGGACACGATCCGGGAAAACGCGGAGTAGTCGAAGACTGTGGAGGCCTGGCCGTGCAGGACTGCGTGGCTGGCCGACCAGAACACAAGCAGGTCGGAGCCCGGACGCCAGCCGCCTGTAGCGGAAAAACCGTGAGTCACCCAAGCCCAGAGCGCTACGAAGCCGACACCGATGACGAGCATGACGGTGCTGTAGGCAATGAGTCTCTCGCGCGAAAGCCAGGCGCACGCCGTCGACTGCAAGCGTGAGCCATCCCGCTCAAGTGGTCGCATTTGTTTTCGGTCCCCGTTGACTATTTTCAGTTGGCGGCTTTGCCGCCTATTTTTTCCCCCGAACACGCAAGCAGTGCGGTGTACGGCAGTCCCTGCGTGTTGCCTGATTATTGTGAGACGCGCGCGTCGGGAGCAATGCGGACTGCATTGCCAATGTTCGCGCGCGAACACTGGCGCGCAGGGTCACCTTCAATGAGTAAAGCGCTGAAAAAAAAGACGCCTCGTTTCGCGCGTTGAAGCGGGGATGTCATCGGGTAACTACCAGTTTTGTAGCGAGGTGCGCCTCGTGAGTTTGGTATAAGCGTGTGCTTAACGCTCGTCATCCTAATTAAATATATAGTTGATATGTCAACGTAACTACTATTCGTATTGAATTCGTCACGAACGATCGTACTAGGTTTAAATACGAAAAGACCTATAAAAGCGCGGGTAAATACGCATCAAGGTTCTCGATATGGCAAACGTCTCGCTTTTTAGTGACTTGAGAAGTAGTGGATAAAGCATGCTGTCTGCCGAGGTGACGTCGTCAAATTGAGAGGGGTGAGTCACACGTGACGTGTCAAATTTGCCGATTTGGTGTGGTCGGGAACAGGAAATTGTTGCGCGTGTGGCGAAGCGCACAAAGTCATCGAATTGACACGCGTAGAACTGCGCCTGTGGCTGCAGCACCGAACCCGGCGAAGTAGCCCACGCCACCCTCAAAACCACATGGAAACGGAATCGGGGGTTAACCATGTACACATCGATTGGAGATCACAAAATGCAAAAGATCATCGCTCACGCAAAGTCCTTCGCTCGTGACGAAAACGGCATCACGGCTCTCGAGTACGGCATGCTCGCTGGCCTGATCACGGTACTGATCATCGCCAGCGTCGCATCGATCGGCTCGACACTAAAGAACGTGTTCTCCGACGTTGCGGTCGCGATCTGATCGGCGCCGGGGCGAGTGGGTACGCAACGCAAGCCTCACGCGCTCCAATCGCTGAAAGGACCGGATTAAACACATTCATAACTTGCTGGAGACCAAAAATGCAAAAGCTCATCGCTCAGGCAAAGACCTTCGCTCGTGACGAAAACGGCATCACGGCACTCGAATACGGGATGCTCGCGGGTCTGATCACGGTGTTGATCATCGCCAGCGTCGCATCGATCGGTTCGACACTGAAGAACGTGTTCTCCGACGTTGCGGTCGCGATCTGATCGGCGCCGGGGCGAGTGGGTACGCAACGCAAGCCTCACTCACTCCAATCGCTGAAAGGACCGGATTAAACACATTCATAACTCGCAGGAGATCAAAAAATGCAAAAGCTCATCGCTCAGGGAAAGACCTTCGCACGTGACGAAAACGGCATCACGGCACTCGAATACGGGATGCTCGCGGGTCTGATTACGGTGCTCATCATTGCCAGCATCGCATCGATCGGCTCGACGCTGAAGAACGTGTTCTCCGACGTCGCTGTCGCGATCTGACGGATGCGCAGGGCGAGTAAGCGCTCAACGCAAGCTGCGCTCGCCCTGCATCACACACCTAACAGGGGATCAAAAATGCAAAAGATCATCGCTCAGGCAAAGCAGTTCGCTCGCGACGAAAACGGCATTACGGCACTCGAGTACGGGATGCTCGCGGCACTGATCACGGTGCTGATCATGGCGAGCATTGCATCGATCGGCTCGACGCTTCAAAACGTCTTCGCCGACATTGTCAATACGCTCTAACCCGCGCGCTCGCGAGCGAGGCTGGTCATGGCAAAGCAGGTTTAACCCGGGAGCGCACAAATGGAATTCACGATGCTGTCTGTTTCCTTGCCGCCGCAGCCGGTTCCGCTGTGTGTGATCGCGCTGGCGATCCTGGCCGCCAGCACGGACATCGTTAGCCGACGGATTCCGAACCTGCTGATCGTGTTCGGCCTTGTCTTGGCGCTCGCGGTGCAGATCGCGCTGCGCGGCGCCGTTCCGGGCTGCGCGATCTGGCTAGGTGGCGCGGCGACCGGGTTCGCGCTTCTGCTGCCGTTCTATTTGCTACGCGGCATGGCGGCCGGTGACGTCAAGTTGCTGATGATGCTGGGTGCGTGGCTTGGCGCTGCGGCGACCGTCGATATCGCAGTGAATACTTTCATCATCGGCGGAGTGTGGTCGTTAGGGGTTGCCCTGATGCGGGGACAACTGGGCCGCCTGACGGGAAACGTCGCAGCGTTGCTTGCAGGAGCGAGCCGCGCCGCGTGCATGGCAGGTGCATCGCCAGGGACGGTACGTGAATCGGTCGGATCGATTCCGTATGGTGTCGCGATCGCCGGGGGGACCGTTGCAGCGCTGTTCACGATGGTGAGTTAAAGCGCTGGCCGGTGCCCGCGGGACAAGGGCCGAATCTTCGGTTCGTCGATTATTAATTGTTATGGAATGCTTACGGGGGATGTCATGAAAAACAGCCGCGCGTTTGTCATGCTCGCGATCGCTCTGCTGGCCGGTCTGGCCGCAGTGGTGTTCGCTTCCAAATGGTTGCTTCAAACGTCGTCGGGGGCCACGGTACCCGTTGCCGTCGCATCGGACGATATCAATCTCGGTCAGCCGATCAATGAAACGATGATCAGAACGGTCAGCTGGCCAAAGGACAGCTTGCCGCCTGGAACATTCGCAGTACCAAAGGAACTCGACGGACGGGTGGTGCGCGCAAGCCTCACGCGTGGCGAGCCGGTGCTCGAGTCGAAGCTCGCGCCGGTGGGCACGAAAGGCGGACTATCGGCTGTGATTGGCGACGGACATCGCGCGATCACGGTCCGCGTGAATGACGTCGTGGGCGTTGCCGGCTTCGCGTTGCCTGGCAACTACGTCGACGTGATCGTCAACACGCAGGAGCCGGAGAAGAAAGCCGATACCCAACAGCAGAGCATCTCGAAGATCGTGCTCGAAAAAATTCTGGTGCTGGCCGTTGCGCAGCAGGTCAATCGCGACGACACCGCACCCAAGGTCGTGAACGCGGTGACCCTGGAGGTGACGCCCGAGCAGGCGGAGAAGCTCGATCTGGCGCGCAGCGTGGGCACGCTCTCACTCGTGCTGCGCAACCAGGTGGACGACAACAAGCTCGCGACCGACGGCGCGACCAAGCAGACCTTGCTCGGTGGTCCGTTGCCGCCACCCGTGCCGCTGCCGGAACCGGCACATCCGGTGCGTGTGAAGTACGCCGGTGCGCCTGCCAAGCGCAACTGTATCGGTGTGCTGTCGGGCGTGACCGGCAGTCAGGAATGTTTCTGAAATAAAGCAGAACGGCTGCCTGAACCCGGCGATGACCATCCGGGCAGAGGGCGAGTGAGCGGCGCAGCCGCCGCCATTAAAACGTAGGTAAGTACGGGGTATAACGATATGGATACCAAAGTAAACGTGGGGTCCTCGGGGGCCCGCAACGGCGTTCGTCCGTGGCGTGTTGCAACGCTTGCCTGGGTTTGCGCCGGGTTGATGACTTCGACTCCGGGCTGGGCACAGCAGTCAAACGGGAACTCAGGGCAGGAGAAGCCGGCCGCAGGCGCTGCGGTTCCCATGGGCAAAGGTCCCATGCAGATGACCATCAGCATGGGGCCGCCGCAAGGCAGCAGCGCGCCGCCCAAAGCCGTGGCGGGACCGCTGCGCGGACCGAACTGCGTGGGGGCGATTCGCAACGAAAGCAACGTAGTCGTGCCGCTTGGCAAGTCGACGCTCGTGCCGATCGACGAACCGGTGCGCAACCGTACGCTCGGCAATCCGGAGGTCGCGCAGGCGACCATGGTTTCGCCGCAAACACTCTACATCGTCGGCCAGGCGGTCGGGACGACCAACATGATCGTCCAGGGCAAGAGCGGCGCATGCCAGGTGATCGATGTGATCGTGAGCGCCGACTCCGGCGGCCTTCAGGCGGCACTTGCGCAACTCATGCCGCAAGAGCGCGACATCCGCGTGTCGACCGCGGCCGACAACATCGTGCTGGCCGGCCATGTGTCGAGCGCGCAGGCTGCCCAGCAGGCCGTGGAAATCGCGCAGGTGTTCGGCGTGAGCGGGCAGAGCAACAACGGATCGCACACGGGCGGCGTGATCAACATGCTGAGCGTCGATTCGCCCCAGCAGGTCATGCTCGAAGTGAAGGTTGCCGAAGTCGACAAGACGCTGATCGACCAGCTCGGCTCAGCCGTCAACATCCAGGGCGGCTTCGGGTCCTGGACGGGGGCGCTGGTGAGCAATCTGCTCGCAGGCGTGTCGAGCGCATTCGGTTTCTCGAAGGCGAACCACCTGCCGCTCAAGTTTGCCATCGACGCGCAGAAGACCGACAACCTCGTGAAGATCCTGGCCGAGCCTAACCTCGTCACCATCAGCGGTCAGGAAGCCACCTTCCTCGCCGGCGGCAAGATCTTCATCCCGGTGCCGCAAAGCGGTGGCGGCACGTCGGCCACGGCGATCACGCTGCAGGAAGAGGAGTTCGGCGTGGGGCTCAAGTTCACGCCTACGGTGCTCAACGGCGGGCGCATCAACCTGAAGGTGGCGCCGGAAGTCTCGGAACTGTCTCCCACGGGCGTCACGCTGAGCGCGTCGAACGTCAGTGGCGTGAGCATCCTGCCGCTCATCACGACGCGGCGTGCTTCCACCACGGTTCAGATGCACGATGGCGAATCGTTTGCGATCGGTGGGCTCATCAGCAACAACATTACCGGCTCGCTCAAGGCAGTGCCAGGTCTCGGTGAGGTTCCGGTTCTGGGCGCGCTGCTCAGGAGCACGTCGTTCCAGCAAGACCGCTCTGAGCTGATCTTCATCATCACGCCGCACCTCGTGAAGCCGGTGGCGGATGTCGCGCAACTCCAGATGCCCACGGACAGCTTCTCGCAGGTCCACGAAGCCGACGTGTACGCAACGGGCAACATGGAAGGCCGCGCCAATCGCAACCAGGGTCGTTTTGCGCCGCCGCCCGCACCTGCTGGCACGCAAGCCGTACCGGGTGCACCTGCCGATTCGTCCGCCGCGCCCGCTGCGCCCGCTACGCCGGCCGTCCCGGCCGCACCGCAGACGCCGGCTGCACTGCCCGCACCGCAGGTCTCCTCCAGACGCGAGGAATCGCCAGCGCCGACAGCGCCGCCCGCTGAAGCGCTCGCGCAGTCCGTACCCACGCAGCAGGTGAACGCGCAGGCCCTCGTGCCTCCACCGGGTGAGGACAGCGCGGCACGCGCGCAGCGAATCGAGCGCGAGGCGGCACGGATCGCGTCGAACGAAACCACCGCTCATTGACCAGCCGATCAGGAGGCCAAAATGAAACTCGAAAACTTTGCATTCGTTCGCCGGTTCCTGCTGATCGCGCCGCTCGGCGCTGCGCTCGGTGGCTGCATGACCAGCTCGCCGATCTGGGAAGCGCACTTCGGGGAAGCCGTGCGCCACTCGATGCAGGCGCAAATCATCGACCCGGACGCGGGCCAACACGCGTCGCAGCCGGGTGTGGACGGCAAGTCGGCGGCATCGGCGATGGATAACTACGACAAGTCGTTCCAGCATCCGGCGGCATCTGCGAACCCCTACACGATTGGCGTAAGCAGTGGTGGCGGTGGCGGTAGCCAGTGAGCGGTGTTACGCACACACACTCACGCTACTGGCCGGAGAAGGGAACAACAGCGGGGACATACGATCATGATCGACATACTCATTACCTCGACGGACGCAGAGCGGCTTGCGCAGATCATGCGCACGATCGCGGCATGCGGCCCGTACCGCACGACGCGTAGCGTTGGCACACCGTTCGATCTCGTCGAGCGCGGCGACACGCTCGACGCGTTCGATGTCCTGATCGTCGACGCGCGCGGGTTGCAGGAGGCCCAGTTGCCTTCCGTGAGCGAGCTGTGCCGTCGTTGCGAACGGCTCACGTGCATTCTGCTGATTCCGGAGGCGTCGCCTGACGAACTCATTGCAGCAATGCGCGCGGGCTTTCGCGATGTCGTCACGGGGCAGCCGGACGGCCGCACGATAGGCGAGGCGCTGCAGCGTGCAATCGGTCAGCGCGCGCATGGAAGCACACGGACGTCGCGCATCGTGTCGTTCATGTCGTGCAAGGGCGGAGTCGGGACGAGCTTCATCGCGGCGAATGTCGCGCATATCGTCTCGCAGACGCAGGACCGTCGCGTGCTGCTGATCGATCTGAACCAGCTTTACGCGGACGCGGCGTTTCTCGTGACCGCGGAGACGCCGCCCTCGACGCTTCCGCAGTTGTGCGCCGAGGTCGACCGCATGGACGTGGCGCTCTTCGAAGCGAGTGTGATGCACGCCACCGGGAACTTCGACATCCTGGCGGGCGCAGGCGATCCGATCAAGGCGGGCGAGATGCGCCAGGACAGGCTCGAATGGGTGCTCGGCGTCGCCGCGCCCCGTTACGACTGCGTGATCCTCGATCTCGGCCAGACGATCAATCCGCTTTCCATGCTCGCGCTCGATCGCAGTGACGAGATCCACATCGTCTTGCAGGCGAGCATGCCGCATCTGCAGGCGGGGCGCCGTCTGCAGGAGATCTTGCAGTCGCTCGGCTACGGGCGGGAGCGCATGCGCCTGCTTCTGAACCGGCAGACGCGTCACGGCGAGCGCGTGCGCGAAGCCGCCGACACCGTGCTCGGCATGAAGCCGTTCCTCGTCATTCCCGACGATGCGCGCGCCGTTGCCGAAGCGGTCAATCAGGGTGTGCCGATTGCCGTGGCAGCGCCCGGCAGCGCCGTGACGCGCAGCCTGCGCACGCTGGCGGCGAGCGTCGCACTCCCGAACGCGACAGACGCGAGCGCGCGGGGCAAGGGCGAATCCCTGTTCGCGCGCATGCTCGGGCGTCAGGCGCCAGCCAAACTTGGTTTGATGTAAAGGAGAAAAATTATGTCTCTTCGAGAGCAGATCTTTGCGCAGCGCCTCGAGCCGACGATCGTCGAGCGCACCGATACGGGTGGCGCGGCCGCCGCAGCCTCCGCGGCCCCGTCCCGGGTGAAGACCGAGGCGTACCAGAAGCTGAAGTACGACACGCATCATGCGGTGCTCGAACGGGTGGAACTCGAGCGTCTCTCGCGCATGCCCCAGGAGCAGATCCGTAGCGAGATCAACGCGCTCGTGGGCCGCATCCTCGAAGAGCAGAAGGCGCTTGCGAACGACCTCGAGCGCAAGCAGCTGGCCATCGACGTGTACGACGAGATGTTCGGCTTCGGTCCGCTCGAGCCGCTGCTGCGCGACCCCACTGTGTCGGACATTCTCGTGAACACGTGGTGCCAGACTTACGTGGAGCGCCGCGGCAAGCTCGAACTCACGGACGTCAACTTCTACGACGACGCCCACCTCATGAAGGTGATCGAGAAGATCGTCTCGCGGGTAGGGCGGCGCATCGATGAATCAAGCCCGATGGTGGACGCACGCCTGCCCGACGGCTCGCGCGTGAACGCGATCATTCCGCCTTCGGCTGTCGACGGGCCGCTTGTGTCGATCCGGCGTTTTGCCGTCAAGCCGCTGCTGGTTTCGGATCTGATCGAGCTGCAAACGCTCACGCCGCCCATGGCCCAGGTGCTGGAGGGCCTCGCGCGCGCCAAAGTCAACATTCTCGTCTCCGGCGGCACCGGCAGCGGCAAGACGACCATGCTCAACGTGCTCTCGGGCTTCATTCCGAACGACGAGCGCATCGTGACGATCGAGGACGCAGCCGAACTTCAGCTGCGCCAGGATCACGTGCTGCGCCTCGAGACCCGTCCGCCGAACATCGAAGGCAAAGGCGAGATCGCCCAGCGCGCGCTCGTGCGCAACGCGCTGCGTATGCGTCCTGACCGCATCATCCTCGGCGAAGTGCGCGGCGCGGAAGCGCTCGACATGCTCAACGCGATGAACACCGGCCACGAAGGCTCGCTCGCGACGATCCACGCCAACACGCCGCGCGATGCGCTCACGCGCCTCGAGAACATGATCAGCATGGGCGGTCTCGCCTTGCCGCCGCGCACGATGCGCCATCAGATCTCCTCCGCGATCTCGGTCGTCGTGCAGGCCGCGCGCCTGACCGATGGCCGACGCAAGATCGTGAGCATTTCGGAGCTGACCGGCATGGAGGGCGACATCATCAACATGCAGGAAATCTTCACGTTCAAGCGCACGGGCATGGATTCGAATGGCAACGTGCGTGGCCACTTCTGTGCGACGGGTGTGCGGCCGAAATTCTGCGAACGGTTCGCGGCGTTTGGCGTGAACCTGCCCGAGCAGATTTTCGATCCGGGCCGCCGTTACGACACGGTCTGATATTCACGACGTTCATTCGGGGGAGCGTGGCATGAGTACAACCTTCATTTTGGCAATCCTGCTGCTCTTCGTAGCCGTAGTGCTTGCCAGCCAGGGCGCGTGGGAATGGTGGAACAGCCGGCATGGCGCGGTCGCGCGCCGCCTCGAATCGCGCATCGAGGCCGTGGCGACGGGGGGCGTGGGGCGCAAGGAGGCGATGTCCATCCTCAAGGCGCGCAAGCTCGATGGGTCGACGTTTGGCCAGCGCATGCTGCTGCTCATGCCGGGCATCCGCTCGTTCGAGGCGTGGGTGCAGCAGTCGGGCATCAGTTGGACGGCGTCACGCGTCCTCGCGATGTGCGCCCTCATGCCGGTTCTCGTGATCGTAGCGGGGATGTTCATCCGCGTGCCGCTCGTCATGCTGGCGTCGGGTGCGGCGGCGTCGACGCTGGTGCCGTTGATGTACGTGCGCTCTCGGCGCACGAAGCGCATGCGCCGCTTCCAGAAGCAGTTGCCGGATGCCTGCGACACGCTGGCGCGCGCGTTGCGCTCGGGCCATGCGTTCTCGGGTGCGATCGATCTGGTCGGCACCGAATTCGCCGACCCGATGGGCGCCGAGTTCCGCACCACGTTTGACGAAATCAACTATGGCGTGTCGCTCAACGAGGCGTTGACGGCGCTTGCGCAGCGCGTGCCGGTGGGGGACCTGCGTTACCTCGTCATCGCCGTGCTGATCCAGCGCGAGACAGGCGGCAACCTGGCCGAGCTGCTGGACGGCATTGCGAGCCTCGTGCGCGAGCGCTTCAAGCTGTTCGACAAGGTGCGCGTGCTCTCCGCGGAAGGGGTCCTCTCGGCGCGGGTGCTGGGTCTGCTGCCGGTGGTCACGGGCGGGGCCATCTCCTTCGTGAATCCGGACTTTCTCGAGGTGCTGTGGCAGGACCCGGCGGGCGTGCTGATGCTTCAAGCCGGCACCGTGATGCTGCTGGCCGGCATGGTTTGGGGGCGGCGCATCGTGCGGATTCGCGTATGAAGGTGCCACGACCCGCACCATCATCAAAACTCAAGGGGGGAGCCATGTTAGCGCTCGATTCGACGCGGTTGCTGTTGCTGGTCTGTCTGTTTGCCTGCGTGTTCGGCCTGTCTTTGGCAGCCATGTATGTCCTTGCACCCAAGGCCATGCGGCGGCGCATTGAACAAGTGGGTGGCGGCCGCAGCGCGCCTGTTCCGGGGATGCAGCCGGATGCCACCGGGGAGGCCTGGTACGAAAAGCTCGTGCAGATCTCCGAGCCGCTTTCCCGGCTCTCGACGCCGAAGGAAGGCTGGGAGGTCTCGGCGCTGCGCGTGAGACTGATGAACGCGGGCTGGCGCTCGCCGGGTGCCGTCGCGATCTTCTTCGGCACTCGTACCGTGCTGGCACTGCTGCTGCCCACGCTTGCGGCCATGTGGATGATTAGCGGCGGCGGGGCGGCAAGTTCGGTCACGAAGTTTGCAGTGGTTCTGGTGACGCTGGTGGCGTTCGGCTACTACCTGCCGGCACTGGTGATCGCGCGCGTGGTTGCGCGCCGCAAACGCGCGATCTTCGAGGACTTCCCCGACGCCATCGATCTGCTGACGGTCTGCGTCGAGGCGGGCCTCGGTCTCGATGCCGCGTTGATGCGCGTGGCACAGGAGATCAGGTTGCGCAGCGCAGTGGTCGCCGACGAACTGGACCTCACGCTTCTGGAGATGCGCTCGGGTTACACGAAGGAAAAAGCGTTGCGCAACCTCGCCATGCGCACAGGTGTTGAAGACGTCGACTCCTTCAGCACGATGCTCATCCAGGCAGAGCGTTTCGGCACCAGCATCGGCGATTCGCTGCGTGTGCTCTCCGATACGCTGCGCACGCGCCGTCGCATGCTTGCCGAGGAAAAGGCCGCAAAGATCGCGCTCAAGCTGCTGTTTCCGCTGATGTTCTGCATCTTTCCGGCGCTGATGGTGGTGCTGATGGGGCCGGCGATGCTGCATATCTATCGGACGATGCTGCCGACCATGAACGGCGGCTAGCGGCGGGCTGGAACGCGCGACACGAATAGAGCAAGCCCAGCAAGGGCGTTTTGATCGGGGGAAGTCATGAAAACTGCAAAGACCGGCGCGCTGTCACTTCCGTCAGGCCCGGGACGGGGAAATAGGGGCGCAACGAGCCCACGGCGCAGGCGCGGCCGGCGCGCACAGCGTGGCGTGGCTGCGGTGGAGTTTGCCCTCGTGCTGCCGGTGCTGCTCATCTTGCTGTTCGGCATCATCGAAATGGGCTTGTTCCTTTACGACAAGGCCGTGATCACCAACGCCAGTCGGGAAGGCGCCCGCGCCGGAGTCGTGCTCAAGAGCCCGAAGCCCACTGCAAGCGACGTCCAGACAGTCGTGACGAACTACACGTCGAGCTACCTGCTGACGTTCGGTACGCAGAATACGCCGGTGGTCACGACGACCGGGGCTGGCGGCAATTTCGGCCAACCGCTTTCGGTGACCGTCACGTACCAGTACAACGGCCTGGCTTTGGGACGCATGGTGGCGCCCATCACAGGGGCACTGACGCTGTCCTCCACGACCGTCATGAACAACGAATAAAGGGGGCAATCATGCGCACGGGGAGAAGACGCAAGGAGAGAGGGGCAGTGGCCATCACGGTCGCCGTCTTCATGATCTTTCTGCTGGGGACCGCGGCGATGGCCATCGACATCGGCAATCTGATGGTCGCCCGAAACGAACTTCAGAATGCGGCTGACGCGGCCGCGCTGGCGGGCGCGGGCTGTCTGAAACCGCGCAGCGAGTGCAGCAACACCACCGCGACCCAGCCGGATTTCACGACGGCGTCAGCGACAGCGTCAACGTTCTCGACGTCGACCTCGACCAACCAGGTCCAGGGTGCCTATGTGCAGACGAGTACGGTCGCGACGGGATACTGGAACGCTACGGGAACACCCTACGGCCTCGAGGCGTTGCCGTTCACACCGGGAGCGAACGACCTGGCCGCCGTGCAGGTGACCATCCGCAAGGACGGCTCGAACACGAACGGATCGGTGAAGGGCTTTCTGAGCAACGTGTTCGGCATCAATATCCTCAAAGCCAGTGCGGTGGCAACGGCCGTGCTGTCTTCGCCTGGCAATGTGGGACCTGGCGGGCTCTTTCCCATGGCGATGTCGCAATGCCTGTACAACACTTACTGGAATTCGTCGACCAATTCACCGAAGCTCTCGCCCACCAGCGGCACCGTGTCCGGCTTCTCAACGCCCCAGGTTGCGGGACAGCCGTACATCTTCCAGATCGGATCCAGCTACCAGTACGGAACCTGTCAATCCGGTCAATGGACCACATTTAGCTCGACTAATAACAGTGCCAGCTATGCCAGTGGCCTGTTGACGAGCGGCAACCCCACCACGCTCTCGATCGGTGCTTCGCCGGGGACGTATATCCAGACAGGCGAGGAAAACTCGGTGTTCAAGAATGCTGCCCAGTGTAGCGCCGCGGGCAACGGGCAATGCGCCTGGGCGACGGTGACTGTGGTGAGCGACCCGTCGACGAGCGGGTATCAGCCGGTCCTGGCATTTGCTTGCCTGCACATTCTCGATGCGAGCAACGGCTCGACGCCCTATGTGCTCGTGCAGATGTCCAACGACATGAGCCACTGCGAGA
Source organism: Paraburkholderia sp. JHI869 (assembly GCF_038900775.1). NCBI lineage: Bacteria > Pseudomonadati > Pseudomonadota > Betaproteobacteria > Burkholderiales > Burkholderiaceae > Paraburkholderia > Paraburkholderia sp. JHI869. Next base: position 124,372 of record NZ_JAYMSC010000004.1, on the reverse strand, counting down.
CCGCCAATTCGGGTGGGGTTGGGCCGAGTTACGGGGCGTACACACCGCCGAGGCTGGTTCAGTAAGCAAGTTTTGCCGCCGGAGAGCGCAAGCGGCGTGCCGCTTGCGCCTCGATACGGGTTTGCGTGGCGGCGGCTTCTTTGGGCCCCGAGGCCTTTGGGGGAGTGGCGCACATGCCCGCGCTTTCTCCCCCCTTTTTCGCTTATCTTCGCCCGGCGCGCTAAAATTGCGGACCTTTTTAATTCGTCCGCACAAAGAACCCTGAGCGTGCAAAAGATCCTCATCGTGCGCGTGTCGTCGCTTGGCGACGTCGTCCACAACATGCCCGCCATCGCCGATATCCGGCGACGCTACCCCGACGCGCAGATCGACTGGCTCGTCGAAGAGAGCTTCCAGTCGCTCGTCGAGCTCGTGGAGGGCGTGCGCCGCGCGATCCCGTTTTCGCTGCGCCGCTGGCGCAAAGGCCTCTTCTCGGCCGCCAACTGGCGCGAGATCGGCGCGTTCCGGCGTGCGCTCGCGGCGGAGAAGTACGACCTCGTGATCGACTGCCAGGGCCTCATCAAGACGGCCTGGGTCGCGAGCTGGGCGCGCGGGCCGCTTGTTGGTCTGGGCAACCGCACCGATGGCGCCGGCTACGAATGGCCCGTGCGCTTTTTCTACGACCGCTCGATTCGCATCGAGCCGCGCACCCACGTGGTCGAGCGCACGCGCCAACTGGTTGCGGGCGCGCTCGATCTCGCGCCGCCTTCGGTTACCGACGACATCGACTTCGGCCTCGACACCTATCGCGCCGCGCAGGCGCTCGCCGGCGTCGGGCTGAACCTGCCGGTGCCCTATGTGGTGTTCGTGCATGCCACCTCGCGCGCCGACAAGCAGTGGCCTGACCAGCACTGGATCGAGCTGGGCCAGGCGCTCGTGCGGCGCGGTGCGTCGCTCGTGCTGCCCTGGGGCAGCGAGGCCGAGCGCGCCACGAGCGAGCGCCTCGCGCGCGAATTCGGCGAAGCGGCGATCGTGCCGCCCAGGCTTTCGCTGCCAGCGGTGGTCGGCCTCATCGACGGCGCGGCGGCCACGGTGGGCGTGGACACGGGCCTCGTGCACATCGCGGCGGCGCTGAAGCGCCCGAGCGTCGAGTTGTACAATTTCGCGACCGCCTGGCGCACGGGCGGTTACTGGTCGCCGAACGTCGTCAATCTGGGCACGGCAGGCCAGCCGCCAACGCTCGCGCAGGTGAAGGGCGCGCTGGCGGGCTTCGGGTTGCTGTAGCGGCGCGCCGTCGCAGCGCGGGCGCCCGGCAGACTGCGGCGCGTCAAGGCGCGCCCCAGAGGCTGCGGGTATAAGAATCGGCGCTCACGACGGTGCACGAACGTGCAAAGTGAGCGCCAGGGCCTGGCCGGCATGGCCTACACCGGCAGGCAATCAGATCCATCGCTTCCAGGGGCGACTCATGAACGAATCCCAGATCATCGAAATCACTTCCGCCGATTGGCAAGGCCAGCAGCTCTCGCAACCGCGCGAAACGCTGCTCGATGCCGTCGAGCAGGGCAAGGTGCTGTATTTCCCGAACCTGGCCTTTGCGATCGAAGGCGGCGAGCGCGCGCTGCTCGACCCCGCGATCGCCGACCCCAAGCGCAAGAACATCAGCCTCGACCCGAACGGCGGCGCGCTCCACGGCGTGCTCGGCGACACCGTCACGCAGACGGCCGTGCGCGCGTTGATCGCGCGCTACCAGACGTGCGCGCGCACGCTGGTCGATGGCCTCTTCCCCGAGTACATAGGCAAGCTGCGCGTCGCGCCCACGAGCCTGCGTCTGCATCAGGTGGAAACGCGTGAGACCTCGTGGCGCAAGGACGATTCGCGCCTGCACGTGGATGCGTTTCCCTCGCGCCCGAACTACGGCGAGCGCATCCTGCGCGTGTTCACCAACGTCAACCCGAACGGCGTGCCGCGCGTGTGGCGCGTGGGTGAGCCGTTCGAGGACATGGCCAGGCGCTTCCTGCCGAACATCAAGCCGCAGTTTCCGGGCTCGGCGTGGCTGCAGAATCTGCTGCACATCACGAAGTCGCCGCGCAGCGAGTACGACCATCTGATGCTCAACCTCCACGACGGCATGAAGGCCGATCTCGAGTATCAGAAAGCGAGCCCGCAGGAGACCATCGGCTTTCCGCCGGGCTGCGTGTGGGTGTGCTTCTCCGATCACACGTCGCATGCGGTGATGTCCGGTCAGTTCATGATGGAGCAGACCTTCTTCCTGCCGGCGAAAAACATGGTGCATCCCGAATGGGCGCCGCTCGGCATTCTCGAACGCCTCAAGGGCAAGGAACTGGTTTGAATCCACACGCGATGAGTCTGCCGATCGACGTGCCGATCAACGTGTCAACGGGCGCCTCCTGCCGCGCGGCCGCGGCGTTTCGCATCACCCTGGCCGTCGCGGAGGCCCGATGCTGAGAGCGATCTATCGCGCGGCCTGGTGGCTCATTGCACCGCTCGCGGTGCTGCGGCTTTTCATCCGCTCGCGGCGCGAGCGCGGCTATCGCGAGCATATCGGCGAGCGTTTTGGCTATAGCGCAGGGCGCTTGCCTGAAGACGATGCGCCGCTCATCTGGGTGCATGCCGTCTCCGTGGGCGAGACGCGCGCGGCGCAACCGCTCGTCGACGCGCTGCTGGCGGCGCGCCCCGACGCGCGCATCCTCCTCACGCACATGACGCCGGGCGGCCGCGCCACCAGCGAGCAGCTCTTCGGTGATCGCGTGCTGCGCTGCTACGTGCCGTACGACATGCCGCACGCGGTGCGGCGCTTCCTGCGCGCATGGCGGCCGTCGCTCGGGCTCGTGATGGAAACCGAGGTCTGGCCCACGCTCATCGACGAATGCAAGCACGCCGACGTGCCGCTCGTGCTCACCAACGCGCGCATGTCGGCGCGCTCGTTCAAGCGCGCGGCGAAATTTGGCGCGGGGACGCGCGAGGTGTTCGGTGGCTTCACGCGTGTACTCGCGCAAAGCCCGTCCGATGCGGAGCGCCTGACCGCGCTCGGCGCGCGCAACGTCGCGGTGCTCGGCAACCTCAAGTTCGACATGGCGAGCCCGCCGGCGCTGATCGCGCGTGGCCGAGACTGGCGTCGCGCGATCGGCGAGCGGCCAGTGTGGGTTGCGGCGAGCACGCGCGAAGGCGAAGAGGAACTCGTGCTGCAGGCCTTCGCGGCACTCAACGTGCCCGACGCGCTGCTGATTCTCGTGCCGCGCCACCCGCAGCGCTTCGACGAAGTGGCCGCGCTCGTGGAGCGCAAGAACTTCAAGCTCGAGCGGCGTTCGCGCTGGGCGCCGGCCGCGGCTGCCGCGGCTTCTGCGCATGAGGGCGTGCGCGTGCTGCCCCAGGACGTGAGCGTTCTGCTCGGCGACTCGATGGGGGAGATGGGCGCTTACTATGCTGCCGCCGATCTCGCGTTCATTGGCGGCAGTCTCTTGCCGCTCGGCGGACAGAATCTGATCGAAGCGTGCGCCGTGGGCGTACCGGTGCTGATCGGGCCGCACGTGTTCAACTTCACGCAGGCTACCGCCGATGCTACGGCCGCAGGCGCGGCCCTGCAGGTGCAGGATCCCGCCGATCTCGCGCGTGCCTTGCGCGAACTCTTCAACGACAAGTCGCGCCGGGTTGCCATGGGCGCAGCTGCAGCTGCGTTCGCGTCGCGCCACCGCGGTGCGACGGCGCGCACGGTGGACGTTATTCAGGCTCTCGTCTCAGATGTATGACTTCGTGCGCGGTAGCGCGTGCGCAAGTCGCTCAACGACAACATGGACACTGCTGGACCAGCGCTTATGACGAAGACGATCTCGCGAATCCTCATCGCGCATCCCCGCTTTCCACCGTTGGCCGACGACTATGTCGATGCCTTTGAGAAGGCGGGTGTGGAGGCGAAGACCTTCATCATTGAGGAGCACGTCCACTGGGTCTACCGCTACGTCTTTCGCAGGATCAACAAGCTCGCCCGTACGCTTCGCCTGGTGCCGAGAGGCACAGATTTATTTCGTAAGCACCATCTCGGCGAAGAAAACCATGTTGCGACCCGGCTCAGCGAAGTAGTGGCAGCCTATGCGCCCGATGTCGTGCTTTGCATTCACGGCAAAAGGGCCGAGATTTTCCAGCTGCGAGAGTCAAAGGTTTTGAAGGCCGGCTGGTGGGTCGAGCAAAGCGACAATTGGGCTGACCTGGAAGCGTCAACGCGCGACTTTGACCTCTACTTCGCATTCGCACCGGCTGTCGTTGAGGCGATACAGTCGCATGGGGGTGAAGCTCGCTACCTGCCGCACGGTGCAAATGTTCGTCAGCATTACCCGATTGATGGTAGTGCTAAGGAAATTGACCTGGTATTTGTCGGCGCATGGAGTCCTTGGCGCGATCAGGTCATTGCGAGCGCATTCGAGGTGACTCAGGACATCGCGCTCTATGGGCATTCCTGGCTCAAGAAAAGCCGGCTGCCACGCGATATGCTGCGTCGCATTCACAAGGGGGACTTGATCCTCGGTGCGCCTCTGAACGCGCTTCACAACAAGGCGCGCGTGGTCCTCAACGCCGACCGGACGGTACGGCTGGGCCTGAACATGAGGTACTTCGAAGTGCTCGCCAGCCGATCATGTCTGCTGACGGATAACGCGCTCGATCTTCACACGTACTTTGCCGATAACGAGCATTTGTGCGTCTATCAGGATCTCGAAGACATGCAGCGAAAGCTGCGATGGCTTCTCGACAACGAGGACGAGCGCCTGCGAGTCAGCGCGAACGGTTACCGGGAAGTCATGCAGCACCATACTTGCGACCACCGGGTGCAGGCATTCCTCGCGGCATTCAGCACAGCGCGTTGACGGGGCACACGCTCGCGAGCTCTTTGCGGGTGCGAAATCGGCTGATCAAACAGGCAACGATTGCTCCCCCCGATGACATTCCGAAATCGTCGTATCTGACTGATGCGAATCTTCATGTCGTCACGCGACAGCCAAATTTAACGTAGGAAAACTGATTGTTATTCAGCGATCGCTGCGCCACTGAGCGATTGTCTGTTATCTGTAAGTTCGATGTTTGAAAGGGTCAAACGCGGGTACGTGAAGGGCAATCTATAGACCCCTGAAGGGTGGCATATAGATGCATGAAAGGGTAGGGCGATTGCATGCCTTCACGCACGACAATGCGTACGTGTGCGCACATACGCTCAAGTCTGGGCGCATGTGTACTGGGTCCACGTGGTTGATTTGCGTTCGAGCCACGTCTTTCGTAAGGAACGCACTGCTCGATATCGGGATCGCTGGCGTCGGCCGCACCGATATGCAGGCAGCGAAGGACCGTCCATGCCACCGACGATTACCCCGCAAGTGCTGCCGGTTCCGTCCGCGACGGAAATCCTCGACAGCTCGCCCAATCGTGCCGCGACCCGCAGCGTAGCGACGCATGAATACCGGCCCCACGTCGACGGCCTGCGAGCGATTGCAGTGATGGGAGTGATTCTCTTTCATGCGTTCCCAAGCCGGATGGCAGGCGGATTCATCGGGGTCGACGTCTTCTTCGTTATATCCGGATATCTCATTACCACCATTATTCTCACCAACCTCGAGCGCGAAAAATTCAGTATCACTGATTTTTATGGGAAGCGTATTCGCCGAATCTTCCCCGCGCTTCTTCTTGTGTTGCTCTTCTGTGCGTCGGCTGGCTGGCTTGTGCTGTTGCGCGACGAGTACCGCCAACTTGGCAAACACATCATCGGTGGAACCTCCTTCGTTCAGAACTTTGTCTTGTGGGGTGAGAGCGGTTACTTCGATGGCGATCACGAGGCAAAGCCCCTGTTGCATCTCTGGAGTCTGGCGGTCGAAGAGCAATACTACATATTCTGGCCCTTGCTCTTGAGTTATGCATGGACGCATCGCTGGCGATTCACGGTCATGAATGGCGTGATCATTGTGGTCTCCTTTGGCCTTAGCGTATGGCTTGCCTTTCGGGATCCTGTTGCTGCTTTCTACTCGCCCCTTTCCCGCTTCTGGGAACTCATGGTTGGCGGCTCGCTTGCCTATGCCGCTTTGCATCGCTCAGATCTGGTCGGCCGGTACGGCAACCTCCTCTGTGTGCTGGGGATGGGGCTCTTGCTCTCGGGATTCATGCTGACCAATCATGAGCGAGCGTTCCCAGGATTTTGGGCACTATTGCCAACGTTGGGGACTTTCCTCGTCATTGCAGCGGGTTCAGGCGCGTGGATCAATCGCACTATTCTCTCGAGTCGACCCGTCGTGACTTGCGGGCTGATTAGCTACCCGCTTTATCTATGGCACTGGCCGCTGTTGTCTTTCGCGCATTTCGTCTGGCCGGACAATGGTCACGCCACGAAGATTGCGGTGGTATTGCTTTCCATCTTGCTGGCCTGGCTCACGCACCGCTTCGTCGAGAAGAAGATTCGCTGGCATCGCTCCGCGAATCGAACGGCGCTTCTGTTATCTGCCGGTCTCGTGCTAATGCTGGTGGGCGGCGTGGTGATCAAGGACGCGCTCATCAAACCCCGCTTCGACGCTGTGAACCTCGCGACGCGCACTGGGTGGGACTTCCTCGCGTCGAGGACGCCAGATGGGCAGGTTCGTGACGGCATCTATCCGTTGCACGAAGACCGGAAGGCCACGACGCTCTTTCTCGGCGACTCGCATGTCGCTCAATATGCCGAACGAATCTACGATGATGAAGAGCGCAACGCTTCACGCAACGGAGCCATCTTTGCTGTTGCTGCGGCTTGCCCCCCGATCCCCCACGTTTTCGATCAAAGTCTTCCGGCCGATTCAGGATGCTGGTCGGTCCGGCGCGAAGCACTCGCGAAGGCAGCAAATAGCCGAATTACCGCGGTTGTGATCGGCGGATATTGGAGTTATTACTTCAACGCCGCGGGCTATTACGTGGTTCGCGGGCAAAAGCAACTGAGTCTGGCCACGCCAGAAGGAAGGGCGGCAGCATTCGCCGAACTCGATCGGGAGGTCAGAGAGTTGCAGGCGGAGCACAAAAAGGTCTACGTGCTGCTCGACAATCCGATCGGTGACCCGTTTGACCCGCACGTATTCCTGTCGAGAATCGGGCGTTTCGACCCACGCCAGGCTGAGCAGCGGGTGAAAATCGACGGCCTGCAACAGAGCGTTCGCAAGCAGCTGATCGCGCTTGCCGAGCGCGATCATGCCTTACTCATCGACCCCGACGCACCCCTGTGTGTGGATGAAGCTTGCATCCGCGTGACGGGCAAATGGTCGGCCCTCTACGAGGACAGATCACATCTGAACCCGGACTGGCTCGTGAAGCACGCCGACTACATCGATCCGTCAATCTGAGCGATCGGTGGTGTGACCCCGATGTCTTCAAGCGTTATCGGTGACCAGCAGGCCCCGCTTTTCAATGAACGCGATCACCTGGTCGAGCCCGTCGAGCGCCTTCAGGTTGCACATCACGAAGGGGCGCTCGCTGCGCATTTTCTTCGCGTCGGAGGCCATGACGTCGAGGTTCGCGCCCACGAGCGGCGCGAGGTCGGTCTTGTTGATGACGAGCAGGTCCGACTTCGTGATGCCTGGGCCGCCCTTGCGCGGAATCTTTTCTCCGCCGGCCACGTCGATCACGTAGATCGTGAGGTCCGATAGCTCGGGGCTGAAGGTCGCCGCGAGATTGTCGCCGCCCGATTCGATGAAGACGATGTCCGCGTCGGGAAAGCGCGTGAGCATCTGATCGACGGCTTCGAGGTTGATCGACGCGTCTTCGCGGATCGCCGTGTGCGGGCAGCCGCCCGTCTCCACGCCCATGATGCGCTCGGCGGGCAGGGCGCCCGCGACGGTCAGGAGGCGCTGGTCTTCCTTCGTGTAGATGTCGTTGGTAATGGCGACGAGGTCGTAGCGCTCGCGCATGGCCTTGCAGAGCATTTCGAGCAAGGTCGTCTTGCCGGAGCCGACCGGGCCGCCCACGCCGACGCGCAGCGGCGGCAGTTTCTTCGTTCGTTTGCTGGGTGCGTGCGAATTCATGGTTCGTGTGTGTATCAGGAGCGGAAAAGCCGCGAGTACTGCGATTCGTGGCGCGCAGAAAGAACGCCGAGCTGCGGCGCGAAGGTGTTGAGCGCCTCGGGGGGCGTAGCGAGCGCGCGCACCACCGCTTTTTCGATTTCGGGCCGCAGCGAGACGATGATGCGTTGGCCCGCGAGCTGGCCGAGCGGCACCGCCTTGAGCGCGGCCGCCGTCTGGTTCTCGATCCAGCTGAACGCGTAAGCGGCGAGCGCAGCTTGTGGCGCGGCATCGTGGGCCCAAGCGGCAAACGCGAAGGCCGTGGGCTGCGCAATGGGCGTCATGCGCGCGAGCGTGGCACGACGCTCGGCGTCACCCCATTCGAGCTGCGCGCAGAGCTGGCGCAGCGACCAGCCCATCTGCGCGGTTTCGCGCCGCAGTTCAGCCGATTCGCGGCTCGCGACGAACTCCTCATTCGCCACGATGAGCGCCTGCGCGTCATGCGTGCGCCAGCGTTCGATCTGGTGCGCTAAAAAGGGTAGCTCGCCGCAAGCGAGCACGTTTGCGAGGCCGCCTGCAATCCAGTGCGCGGCGTCGTCGGCGTTCGTGACGAGTTGCGCATCGATTGCGGCCTCGAGTCCCTGTGAGTAGCTGAATGCGCCGATGGGCAATGCGGGCGACGCAAGATGCAGCAGGGCCGTGAGTTCAGCGATGTTCATGGCTGTGGTCGTGCGCGTGGCCGTCGCAATGACCGTGATCGTGGCCGCAATCGTGGTCATGCGCGTGATCGTCGCCATGGGCGTGATTGTGCGCATGCGCGTGGCCGTGGTGATCGTCGTACACGCGTTGCGCGAGTGCGTAGTCGTCGGCGAAGGTTTCGTCGTGGCCGTGGCGGTGGCCGCCGCCGTAAGCGCCCGATTCCGGCTGGAACGGCAACTGCGCGCGCTCCACTTGTGCTCCCAGGCGCTTGAGCATATCTTCGAGCACGGGGTCCGCTTCGAGCTTGAGCTCGTCGGCGCCCACTTCCACTGGCGTGTGGCGATTGCCCAGGTGATACGCCGCGCGCGTGAGCGTGAGGCGGTCCGGCGCACGTACACGCAGCACGCTTTCGGCCGCCGCGATCACGCGCACGAGACCGCCGTCGTCGGCCACGAGCATGTCGCCGTCGCGCAGCACCGTGCCGCGCGGCAGCACCACGCCCACTTCCTCGCCCGTGTCGAGCGTGGCCGCGAAGCGGCTCTTGCAGCGCGCGTCGTAGGGGAGCGTGAGCGTGGGCGCGCGCTGCATGAGCACGGGCGCCAGCTTCGCGTTGAGTAGTTTGTCGATCGTGCGCATGGCTAAACTTTAGAACAGGAAATAACGCTGTGCCATCGGCAGTACCGTGGCGGGCTCGCAGGTGAGCAACTGGCCGTCGGCGACGACCTGGTACGTCTCGGGATCGACGCTGATCGTGGGCTGCCACGCATTGTGAATCATGTCGGCCTTCGTCACGCTGCGGCAGTTGCGGACTGCCACGACGCGCTTTTGCAGGCCGTAGCGTTCGTGAACGCGCTTGTCGAGCGAGAGCTGCGAAACGAAGGTGAGCGAGGTTTGGGCGAGCGCGCGCCCGCGCGTGGCGAACATCTCGCGGTAATGCACGGGCTGCGGCGTCGGAATCGAAGCGTTCGGGTCGCCCATCTGCGCGAGCGCAATCATGCCGCCCTTAAGGATGAGCGAAGGCTTGATGCCGAAGAACGCCGGCTCCCAGAACACGAGATCGGCCCATTTGCCGGGCTCGAGCGAACCCACTTCGTGTGCGATGCCATGCGTGAGCGCAGGGTTGATCGTGTACTTCGCGACATAGCGCTTCACGCGGAAATTGTCGTTGCGCGCGTTGTCCCCGGGCAGGGCGCCGCGCTGCACCTTCATCTTGTGCGCGGTCTGCCACGTGCGGATGATCACTTCGCCCACACGGCCCATTGCCTGGGAATCCGAAGAGAGCATCGACAGTGCGCCGAGATCATGGAGGATATCTTCGGCGGCGATGGTCTCACGGCGGATGCGCGACTCGGCAAACGCAATATCTTCGGCAATCGACGGGTCGAGGTGATGGCACACCATCAGCATGTCGAGATGCTCGTCGAGCGTGTTGATCGTGTACGGGCGCGTGGGGTTCGTCGAGGAGGGCAGCACGTTCGCTTCGCCGCACACCTTGATGATGTCGGGCGCGTGGCCGCCGCCCGCGCCTTCAGTGTGGTACGTGTGGATCGTGCGGCCCTTGAAGGCGGCCACCGTCGCTTCCACGAAGCCCGACTCGTTGAGCGTGTCGGTGTGGATGGCCACCTGCGTATCCGTTGCGTCCGCAACGCTCAGGCAATTGTCGATGGCTGCGGGCGTCGAGCCCCAGTCTTCATGCAGCTTCAGGCCGATCGCGCCCGCGGCGATCTGCTCTTCAGCGGGTTTGGGCAAGCTCACGTTGCCCTTGCCGAGAAAGCCGAGGTTGATCGGCCAGCCGTCCGCGGCCTGCAGCATGCGCTCCATATGCCACGGGCCCGGCGTGCAGGTGGTGGCGTTGGTGCCCGTCGCGGGGCCGGTACCGCCGCCGAGCATAGTGGTCACGCCCGAGGCGAGCGCTTCGTCGATCTGCTGCGGGCTGATGAAGTGGATGTGCGTGTCGATGCCGCCCGCGGTGACGATCTGGCCTTCGCCCGCGATCACTTCGGTCGAAGCGCCGATGGGAATCGTCACGCCCGGCTGCACGTCGGGGTTGCCCGCCTTGCCGATCTTCCAGACACGGCCGTCCTTGATGCCGATGTCGGCCTTTACGATGCCCCAGTGGTCGATGATCACCGCGTTCGTGACGACGGTGTCCGCGACTTCCGCGTGCACTCGCTGCGACTGGCCCATGCCGTCGCGGATCACCTTGCCGCCGCCGAACTTCACTTCGTCGCCATAGACGGTGTAGTCGCGCTCGATCTCGATGATGAGTTCGGTGTCGGCGAGACGCACGCGGTCGCCGGTGGTGGGGCCGAACATCTCCGCGTAGGCGCGGCGGCCGATCTTCAATGTCATATCGGATTCCTGATGAAATCGCTTTTGTTCGCTCGACCGCGCTCAGAGCGGGCCCATCACCCGGCCGTTGAAGCCGTACACGGCGCGGTCTCCCGCGAGCGCCACAAGTTCGACGGTCCGCTCCTGTCCGGGCTCGAAGCGCACGGCCGTGCCCGCCGCAATGTTCAGGCGAAAGCCGCGAGCGGCTTCACGATCGAACGAGAGTGCGTCGTTGACTTCGTAGAAGTGGAAGTGCGAGCCGATCTGCACGGGGCGGTCGCCCGTGTTCGCCACCTTCACGGTGACGGTGTCGCGGCCCGCGTTGAGTTCGATTTCGCCGTCGTCGATCAGCATTTCGCCGGGGATCATGTGTGGCTCCTCCCGACTCAGGGGATCGGATGATGGACGGTGACGAGCTTGGTGCCGTCGGGGAAGGTCGCTTCGACCTGGATGTCGGGGATCATCTCGGGCACGCCTTCCATCACGTCGTCGCGCGTGAGCAGCGTGGTGCCGTAGTGCATGACCTCGGCGACGGTCTTGCCGTCGCGGGCCGCTTCCATGAGCGCCGCGCTGATGAAGGCGACTGCCTCCGGGTAGTTGAGCTTGAGTCCGCGGGCGCGGCGCCTTTCGGCGAGCAGCGCGGCGGTGAAGATCAGGAGCTTGTCTTTCTCGCGTGGCGTGAGCTTCATCGTTCTGGGTCGGTTGGGGCAAGTCTGGCGGCCCAGCTTACGGGAGCCAGCGCATTGGAACAAGGCTAGGCGCAGCTTGCGGCCTCGCGCGCGGCGCGCACGCATCGATGCAAGCCCACAGCAAGGTGTGTGCCAATGAAGGGGCCAGCGTGGATGCACCATTTTCGAGGCGCTTTTGCACCGCGTTGGCGTTGCTGCGCTGCGCTAGTGTGCGTAACGATGCTCGCGCGCACCGATGAGGTGCGTGTGATGCGCGCTCAGGTCGTCCACAAGCGCAACGGCGCGGCCTTCACGCCATGCACGAACGGACGCAGCGCCGTCCAGCACTGCGTGAGCGTGTTTTGCAGCGGTTCCATCGAACGCGCGACCACGCGCACGAGCAGGACGCCCGGCGCGATGCAGGTCGCGCCCGAGCGCAGGGCGTCGTCGAAGGGGAGGATGGCCGCGAGGTCTTGTGCGAGCGCCTCGTTGCACGCAGGGCCGATCGCCCACAGCACGCCGAAAGCGGGGTAGCCGGCGAGCCCTTGCGGCGCGTCGCGCAGCGGGTCGTTGGCGTCGATGAGCGCGCGTTCCAGCCAGAGCAGCTGATCGTCTGCGTCGCTTTCAGAGGCCGCGCGTGTCACGCGCGTGAGCGCTCGCACCATGCCCGCCGACCAGCGCTCGCCCGCAGCCTGGCGGCCCAGTTGCGTCGCGTCCCAGCCGATGGCCGTGGCCCCCTCGCCAAGCGTGAGCGCGAACTCGAGTTCGGCGTGGGCGTGGTCGAACACGAGGTTGTTCTGCGGCAGCCAGTCGAGTTTCGCGCCCGCGCCCACGCGCACGTTGATGCGCTGGCGCGCCACGCGGCCATTGGACTTGTACCACTTGGTCGCGCCCGGCGTGGTGAGCACGGCGTGCGCGCCATCGCCCACGTTCACGTCGATGTCGAGCCGGTCGCCGCCCGCGATGCCCGCCGGCGGATGCACGATCACCGCGTGACAGATCGCGTCGCCTTCGGGGTAGAGCGGCCGTTGCACGCGCAACGGTCCCGCGTGCAGGCGATGGGTGAGCGCCGTGCGCGCGCCTTGGCACTCGAAGCCGAGTTCGAGCTTCGCGGCCCATTCCTGGTGTGCGGTGCTGCGAAACGTGGTGTTGGCGAGGGCGGCGTGATCGACGTAGAGCGACATGCGTGACGAGGATAAAAGGCGGGGAATGGCGTGGAGGATAGCATGCGTGCCCGCGAGCGCTGTTCAGGCCCGCGAGAGACCCTGCACGCCAGAGTCGATGCATTTTTTTGGTTCATCGCAGGAAACCGTGGAGCTTTAAGGAGCGATTGCGTAACGTGAGACCTGACTTTGTGGAGGTCAGGAGGCAGCGTTGCTTGATCGCAAGTCACTTCAGGCGCTGCGTTGCTCGACGAATCGGCTCGAACGTGTGGAATGGCCGCAAGACGAAGGTCATACGCAGTTGCTATACCTGAAGCCGGTGAGCAAGGCTCGCTTCCCTTCAACTGTTCGCCCGGCTCCTGCGAGGCTACTGTCATGGAATCTTGGCGCGCTGCCGCCACCCACTCGATACGAGCGTCGTTGAAGGGATCAACAAAACGATCAAGGTCATCAAGCGCAGAGCTTACGGGTACGGCGACGAGGAATACTTCTTCCTCAAGATCCGGGCCGCGTTTCCCGGTAATCCTCGATGAATTTTATTTTGCCTTCGGCCTGGCGTCGCTCTGTTGGACATGTATGCGAAGTCGCAAGGGAATTTGGAAGCGAGAAAGAAGTTCATTCACGCATCGTTGCGCTCGACACGGGAACGCTCGATCTGCAGCTAGCGCTTGATCCTGCAACTGCAGGAAAATACTGGTTCTGGGCTACTCCATGCAGCTCAACAACGGTCTGGTCAATGAACTGAAACAGTGGGAGATCTTCTACAACGTGGCCCGACAAGGAAGGGGGGCCAATTGCGGGCTGTTCTACGCGACTACGCCAGCCAACTTCTACAGCGCGATCAGGTCGTAGCGTAGGGGATGACCAAGCGCATACCGATGATGAAACAATGGCTAGCAAGTCATCTTGCGGGCGAGCGGGGCGTTTAATCTCATGAAGGGAACTCCGGCGTCCCCCTATTCGGCTTTATGCGAAACGGATAAAGCGCAGGTTATCGTCCGACGATACCTGTCGACTTTCGCGCCCGGTTGCGGTATTTGTTACGACCTTCCATAGAGGTCGAGAATGAAGCGCAGCTATTTGAAGGTCGGCGACAAGTCCACCGCAAACGGCGTGGTGATCGAAGGGATTCCGTTCTGCTCCCACGAAGGGACAGAAATCACCTTCGTTGGTGCGAAAGTGAACTGTCCGTCATGCCACTCCATTGGGCACATCGTCGCCACCGGTCCACGCTTGCCGATGAAAATGATGGGGAAAGACCGCGCGCTCGAACGCGACCTTTGCGCGTGCAAATGCGACCCGCAGCCGACGATGATCGCGTCTCAGTCGAGCATGGTCGAGTCGTTCGACTCGAACGCATTGGCGAGCATGGGATTTGGTCCAAATGGACTGCCGATCGGGGCGTCGACCAGTCCCCACTGGATCAAGTTCGCCCTGTCGGAGAAAGGCAATTGTGAAGGACTTCAATGCGCTGCGCATTTCGCGGACGGCACCGTCGAGCATGGGACGTTCGACGCGAACAACGCCATCAGGTTTGCAAGGGAGACCAGCAGTCCTTGCACACGAGTTGAGATTCTGCAAAACAAAGGCGACGCCGCGTCAGGTTCCGTGCTCGGCGACCTGATGGGCGCGATGTTGGGATAAGCGATGTCCGACACACAAACGGCGACGCCCACCTTCACGGGCAACTATAGCGTGCAGCAAAAGCACGATCTCGGTAGCGGCATCCTTGATGCCGCGATTACCAACTGGGAAGCCGCTGCTACCAAGTTCGGCGCGGACGCCATCAAGGATGCGAACACGCGTCAACGATACGGCGCACACGTGAAAGCAATCTCTGACGAGGTTCGAAACGAAGTCGCAAACGGCACGATGTCCGTGAAAGAAGGTGCCGAATACTGCAATCGCATGCGTGATCAACTCTTTGTCGAATATCGGAAATACACGTCATCCGTCGGCGTTGCGGAGGCTGAACGCTTGAAGCTGACCTCGCGCGGATTCGACTATTATTTGGACAAGTATGCCCAGAAGCAGTTCGGGAGGCCGTTCAACACGCTGAGCGAAGCCGAGCGTAGCAAGATCTACTACTCGGTGATCGAATCAGCCGGCCGTTCCAACGCGACCGTCAACACTAAGGTCCGCAATTTGCAAGTGCGGGGAAAGGTGTTTCTCATCATTACAGCCCTTCTCGCGGCAGACAGCATAATCAACGCCAAGGACAAGGTGCGGGAAGCTGCGCGCCAGGGCAGCATCATTGCCGGCGGGATGTTGGGCGGTGGACTTGCTGGATTCGGAGTTTCGTTCATTTGCGGCCCGGCAGAGCCCGTGTGCGCCGTTGCGTTGGTCTATATCGGCAGCAGTCTCGGCGGAATGGCAGGTGAGGCTCTGAACGATGTCTACCAGGACGAACTCGACGAATTCAACACATGGTTGGTCCAGTAACTATGTCGACATCCACATTTCTGCTGCTCGCTGCGCTGATCGTATTTTCGGGCGCAGTGCTGATCATCAATATCGCCGGGCCGCGAAAATCTATCTACGACTACTGGAATCTGGACAGCGAGGATGACACGCAACCCACGAGGCTCGACGTGCTCCGTACGGATGCGATCTTCTACACTGCGGCGATTGTGTTCGTGGTTTCGATAGCGACCTACATCGCGTTGCGTCACTCGTAATTGGTACACTCTGCGGCGAAGCTCGGAAGGTCAAACGTCGGCGAGGATATTCGGGAGAAGCGACGCTGGCCCGAAGCGACGGCTTGGCTCGACACCTCATAGCGGCCAGCCTGTCTGCAATCAGTCTCCCCGGAAATTCGCGAAGAACCATTTTATTTTCTCCGCTTATACTCACCTCCACCTGAACGGCTCACGCCCAGGTCCCACGCTGCACGCCGATAAAAAGCACAACGTCAGTCGACAACACGGCACGCGATTCACGTTTCGCAACCGCAGTTCTTCCATAAGGTGGGGCCTCTTATGCTAAATCGTGCTTGTGGTGCAGTGATTTCATCGTTGCTCGTGGCCGGCGCGGCCGTTGCGCCATGCATCGCGCATGCCGACGACAGCGTCTCGCAGGACGACGGCGGCTCGCATGGCCGTGCGGTCAAGGTGATGATCATTTCGATGTTCGGACCGGAAGGCCAGGTGTGGCTCGATCATCTCGGACCGTGGCAGGACATCACGGTCGCGGGGCTGTCTCCTGACTACCCGACCGTGCACTGCAATCGTCAGGACGTCTGCGTGATGACGACGGGCATGGGGCACGCGAATGCCGCCGCGTCGATCATGGCGCTGACGTTCTCGCCTCGTTTCGACTTGCGACATACGTACTTCATGGTGGCCGGCATCGCCGGTATCGATCCGCAGCAGGGGACGGTCGGTTCCGCTGCCTGGGCGAACTGGCTCGTCGACTTTGGCATCCAGTGGGAAATCGACGGGCGCGAAATTCCGGCGGGCTGGAACACCGGCTATCTCGGCATCAACACGACGAGCCCGACGCAAAAGCCGCCGCTCGACTATCGCACGGAAGTGTTCCAGCTCAATCCGGCGCTCTCGAACGCGGCATTCGCGCTCTCGCGCAACGTGACGCTGAGCGACGATGCACAGGCGCAAGCCGCCCGCGCCAAGTACGGCTATGCGCCCGCGAACCGTCCGCCGACCGTGCTCCAGTGCGACACGCTCGCGGGCGACACCTGGTGGTCGGGCACCGACCTCGGCGAGCGCGCGCGCCAATGGACGAAGATCCTGACTGACGGCAAGGGCACCTATTGCACGACGCAGCAGGAGGACAACGCCACCTACGAGGCGCTCACGCGCGCGGCAAGCACGCATCGCGTCGACCTGAACCGTGTCGCGGTGCTGCGCGCTGGCTCGGACTTCGACCGGCCATACGCGGGCCAATCGAGCGCGGACAATCTGCTCAACTACGCGTCGCAGGGTGGCTTCACTATTGCGATCGACAATCTGTTCCTCACGGGCAATCCGCTCGTGCAGGACATCGTCACGCACTGGGGCGAATGGCGCGACGGCGTGCCGCGGCGGTAGCGCGATTGCCGCGTGGTGAAGGCTTCATCACTCAATAACTTGCGCGCCATCCTGTCTCGTTCGCAAAAGCCAGGATGGCGGCGCATAGGCTTGGACGGAAGCTGCCTCTGATGCCCTTCAAACCGCGACGCAAGTCGGCCGTTCACTCGACTACGAGCGTCGACTTCAAACCAACCGCATTCGCGAGGTTGTAGACGTTCGGCGACGTTGCCATCACCGCGTCATGCACTTGCGCGAATTGCTCCCTGGTCCCGCTTCCCCTGATACGAACGGTGTAGCGCAAACACTCGTAGCCGTTCGCGATCTGCGGGTCGAGTCCGAGAAACCCCCTCAGGTCGATATCGCCCTCGGTTTCGATCTCGAGCGATTGCAGCGTGAGCCCGCGAAGGGCGCACTGAGCGACATAGCCCACCGTCATGCATGCGTTCAAGGCGGCAATCAGATGCTCTTGAGGATTTGCAAACCGGTTCGAACCGCCGAGTTCGCAAGGCTCGTCGATATCGATCGTGAAGCGGCGCGGCACCTGCTGGCCACCCATTGAAAACCCTTCGACCGCCGCGCGGCTGTGCGCCTGGCCCAGCCAGGCGGTTGCGACCCGCCAACGGGTCGCGGCTTTCGAGGCATCGCGCCTGACGTCTTCAATCAGCGCACGCAGATCGTCGACGTTGAGTCCGTTGACGATGTGCGCGTCATTCAACTGTACATTGGCATTCATGCTGCTCTCCTTCAGGTTAAGTGCTGCGCTCATGCCGCACCTCGCTTAGTGCAGCGTGGCGAGCGCGGCCCGGATACGCATCCCCTGCTCTTCGGAGACGAGCCGATCCAGCACTTGCGCGAAATGGGGATGATGCATGCCGGAATGGATGTACTGCCACCGGTATGCGTGATGGAAACTCGCTTCGATCGAGGTGGCTTCAGGCTGGTCGACGGTACGCCCGCAGTTCGCAATGAAATACCGCGAGTCCGCTGCCGCCTGCACGCGCAAAATGCCGTCGATCGCCACGACCAGTTCGATGAATTCATTGATCGCCTGGTCGCGCTCCGCAGCCGTCAGCGTGGCGTCGTGCCGCTTCCATTCGAGTTCGTCGAGAATTGCGTGCTGACTTTCTTCCTTCCAGTGGTAAAGAAATACATTCCTGAAAAGTTCGGATAACTGATCGTCAGGATGAATGCTCTGGCGGTAGTGAATTTGCGTGAAGAGTTCGATATGCAGCGTCATGGCCTGCACGGCCCACGTGCTCTTGCCGAGCACTACCGAGGCAACCGCATCGGGATCCACGTCGAAGCGATAACCGGCAGGCAGCGTCTCGCCGATCATTTTCTCGATGCGCCGGAACAGTTCCTGGTGCTTGAGCTCTTCGTCGCTGAAGCGCACGAGCGCTTCGAGCGCCACCTGATCACCTAGCCAGTAGTCACGGCTCACCTCGAGAACCTTGGCGTTGATGAAGCGCTCTACCAGCCCGAACACGTTCGCGTAGGTGCGCCCCTGAATCTGGCTGACGAAGCGCTTCTCGTTCTCCGAGAGCATGGTGAAATCCGGCACCAGCGAGAGACCGTCTGGCAAATACTTCTGCGACATGTCGAAGGCGCGTCCGCCAATCACGTCACGATCGATGTCCCAATTGACCATTTTCGAGGCTCGAATGCATCGGGCGTAGCGATCACGATCGGACGGGCGCAATACTGCGTTCATGGAAGTTCTCCAGATATGGACCGTGAGGCGGTCCCGCGTTGAGTGTCGGTTCACCCGGCATAGCCAGTCCAATGTTCTGGCAGCCGGCACGCTCAATTTACGATTGGGAGTCTTGAACTTCCATGATCGAGCCGCCGAACGACATGACTGAAACGCCGGTTTGGCTCATTGATGCACAACGCGAAGCAGACGATGCGCTTCGGAGCGCACCGCGTTTCGAGCGATACGCCAATGGAACGGTAGGGCCGCAACACCGCTCGTATGTTCCGGGTGCTGCGCTTATGCGGCCACGTCGCCAGCTTTTTCTTTGCTCTTGCGCCAGCCTGCGGGCGGCATGCCGAATTCGCGTCTGAACGCGCGGCTGAACGCGGCTTCCGACTCATAGCCAATTTGTTCCGCAACAGCGGTGAGCGGCTTGCTGCCGGTCAGAAGTTCGTGCGCCGCAATCTGCATGCGCCATCTCGCGAGGTACTGCATGGGCGGTTGCCCGAGAAGGTCGGCAAAGCGTTGTGCCAGCGCGGAACGCGACAGGCCCACTTTGCGCGCAAGCTCGTCGACGGTCCAGGGATGCGCCGCCTGGGCATGAAGCAACGAGAGCGCGCGTCCAACGTAGCGATCACGCACGCCGGCAAGCCACCCGGTCTGGTTCTCAGGTAGCGCTTCAATACAGCTGCGAATCGCCTCGACGAACAGCAGCTCCGATAGCCTGGCAAGCACAATCGTGCCGCCGGCGCGTGATTCGGCTGCTTCAGCGGCTGCAAGTTCGAGCGACGACTCGAGCCATGCCGCGCGCGGATCCTGGCGCATGTCGATCTTGAAGAGTCGCGGCAGCGACGAGAGCAGCGGGTTGTTCAACGTATCGTCGCAAGCCAGAAAACCGCACACAAGGCGCGTGACCGAGCCACCGCCGCCATGGGACAACGCCATCACTTCGCCCGGTGCCGACGCCATCTCCGTGGCGAGCAGTGAGTCCGACGGCACGGGTGAGAGATCGATTGCACTGCCAATGATGTGTGTTTCGCCCTGAGGCACCACGATCAGTTCTCCGGCATGAACGTAAATAGCCGAGCCCGGATCGTCGGACAGCGTCACCCAGCAATTCCCCTCGACGACCAGATGATAGGAAACGACCCGCTCGGAAGCCGGCAAATAGGCGCCGCAGAGCGTTGCATCGGCGCGGCCGATCAGACACCACGGCGCAGTGAATGTCCCGTTCAGAAACACGGCGCCGCTCAGACGAATAGCGCGCAGAACATCGGAGACAGCATCCATGGATCGCTCGCGTGAAATGCGTTTTTCCTGGGTGATCAATCTGGCCGCCGATCGTTCGTCACCAGGGCCAAGCGCTACATCTTATACCCGCAGCTTCGTTCGATGACAGTTTGCTTACCGATGATTTCGATATGCTTAATGAAGTGCTTCGCGTGTCTAGCCGCTTGCCATGCAACCGCGCAAACCACGGATCGCGGACGATGTTTCGGCGAGAAATGGAGAAATGGACGATCGGTCAAAAAAGACCGACGTACGGGCAGGACGGCAATGGCTTGCCGCAGGCAGAGTGAATCACAGGAAGGGAACATCACTGGTCCGCGTCAACCGCACTTCGCAATCAAGTCTTCCTCGGTCGCTGAAAATTCTTCGATTCACCCAAGTTGCGCGAGTCGGTTCACACACAGTGGCTTACCGCTTCGGGCAATGCGATAGCGTGAGATACCGATGAAACGCCTGATAAGCCGTGCGATGTACCACCCGATCATTGCGCTATCCGTTTTCTATCTGGCCGAAGTCATGCATCACGTCGACTACAGCGTGTTCGGCGCGCTGCTGGTTCTGGCCGCGAAAATGACCTCGCGTGTTTTAAGTGTGTTCAACAAGGGATAGAGCGGGGACGCAACGCATCGCAGACCGAAAAGCCGCCGTGCGCACGGCGTGTGCCAGCGCGTGCGTAGTCCCCAGACATGTCGCCGCGAAACTCGCAGCTAAGCCCAACGCCAGGAAGGGCGGACCGGGGAGATGGCGCCTGCCTGCGCGGATCCCTGGTTAGTGGCACTACTGTGCGAAAAGCCACAGAAAATCGCCTGTATGTCCTGCATGGTCATGGGGGAAACGTTCGCGGCGTAACAGACAGGAAATCGTAAACTTTTCTGAAAGCGTTCGTTAAAGGTTATTCGGAAACTGCACCACCCAAATTGATGGATTTCTATTGTCTCAAATTATGAATGGAGACAACAATGTCAGCAATTAAATGCCTTAAACTTATCACTCCCCCTCTGATTGCCATTGGAGCCAGGAAATTGCTATCCCCCGAAAAGAAGAAGGTTCTTTTCGATGGCGATGACGCAATGTTCAAGCGACTCACGGCCTCATCGAACCTCTATTTCGAGTACGGCTGCGGAGAAAGCACGATTTGGGTAGCAGAGAATACCAACGCAAAAATTCATAGCATAGACACGAGCAAAGAATGGATTGACTATGTGGGAAATAGAATTGACGGGAAAGATGCCACAATTGAGTGGGTAGATTGCGGCGAACTGGGGAAATGGGGCGCTCCAATCAATTACCAAAAAAGGGAAAATTTTCTTAGATACGCCAATGCTCCATGGGTAAATCATCAGAACCCCGACATCGTTCTTATTGACGGCCGGTTTCGCGTTCTATGTTTTTTAACAACACTAAAATTGTCCAATGAAGGAACGAAAATTATCTTCGACGATTACACAAATCGTCCCCATTATCATATAGTCGAGGACTTCATTTCTCGCGCCGACACATTCGGCCGACAGTGCCTGTTCATCGTTCCCAACAAGAAAAGTATCGACACGAATCTTGTCGACCAGATGATTGAAAAATTCGAATATGTTCTTTCATAACGCCAGATGCGCAGCGCACAACCAGCGGGCTGTTGCGCTTCGGAAGCCGCCTCGACTTTGAATGTGCCTGAAGGGCGGTTCAGGGGCGACGAGCGCCGCCCGGTCCCGGCAGATCTACGTAGAACGTTCGTCAGGCTGCCCGGCATTCGTTGTGGCGGCGGGTCGCCAATTCCAGGCTTCAAACCGCGATCAACTCCCGCACCCCATCCGCATCCATGCTCGCGCCCGCACCGCCGGCCACGATTTCGCCGCGGCTCATCACCCAGTAGCGGTCCGCAATGGCCTTGGCGAAGTCGTAATACTGCTCGACCAGCAACACCGTCATGTGCATCTCTTCCACCAGTCGCCGCAACGTCCGGCCGATGTCCTGGATGATCGAAGGCTGGATGCCTTCAGTCGGCTCATCGAGTATCAGCAACTGCGGATCGCTCATCAGCGCGCGGCCAATGGCGAGCTGCTGCTGCTGGCCGCCAGAGAGATCGCCGCCGCGCCGCGCCTTCATGTCCTTGAGCACGGGAAAGAGTTCGTAGATATGCGCGGGCACGCCAGAGGGCATGCGTTTCCTGCTCGCCGCACCGACCAGCAGATTCTCTTCGACGCTCAGGCGCGGAAAGATGTCGCGCCCTTGCGGCACGTAAGCGAGGCCGTGTGCCACACGCGCATGCGTGGGCATCTTCGTGAGCGCCTCGCCGCGCCAGGCGATCGAGCCGTTCTTCGTGGGCACGACGCCCATGAGGCAGCGCAGCAGCGTGGTCTTGCCCACGCCGTTGCGGCCGAGCAGCACGGTGAGTTCGCCCTCGGGCACCGTCATCGAGACGTTGCGCAGGATGTGGCTGCCACCGTAGTACTGGTTCAGCGATTCGATAGTTAGCATGGCTGATAATGTCGATGCGGACCTAGCGGCCCAGATACGATTCGATCACCGCTTCGTCGCGCTTGACTTCGTCGAGCGAGCCGTGCGCGAGCACGCTGCCCTCGGCCATCACCGTCACGCGGCCCGTTTCTCCCGCGAGCGCCGCGACGAACTCCATGTCGTGCTCGACCACCATCATCGAGCAGCTGCCGCGCAAGCGGTTGAGCAGCGTGGCGAGCTCCATGGTTTCGTCGTCGGTCATGCCGGCGGCGGGCTCGTCGAGCAGCAGCAGTTGCGGCTTTTGCATGAGCAGCATGCCGATTTCGAGCCGCTGCTTCTGGCCGTGCGAAAGCTCGCCCGCAAGGCGACGCGCGTCGCTTTCGAGGCGAATCACTTCGAGCGTTTCCTCGATCTTCGCCTGCGCGTCGCGCCCCAAGCGCGCGCGCAATGTGGCGAACCAGCCCTTGTCGGCCTTCATCGCGAGTTCGAGGTTCTCCCATACGGGATGCTGCTCGAACACCGTGGGCTTCTGAAACTTGCGACCAATGCCCGCGCGCGCGATGGCGGGCTCGTTCATACGCGTGAGGTCGAGCGTCTGCCCGAGGAACACCTTGCCCGAATCGGGCGCGGTCTTGCCGGTGATGACGTCCATCATCGTCGTTTTGCCCGCGCCGTTCGGGCCGATCACGCAGCGCAATTCGCCCACGTCGATCGTGAGCGTGAGCTTGTTGAGCGCACGAAAGCCGTCGAAGCTCACGGTCACGTCTTCCAGATAGAGGATCGTGCCGTGCGAAGTATCGATCACACCGGGTTCGACCACGTGTCCTAGATCGGCCACCCCAGAGAGGGCAATCTCGTCGTACTTGAGTGCGTCGTCGAAGGGGTTGTGGTTGAGCGGGTCGCTGATCACGCTATGTCCGTTCATGGGCGTTCGCTCCGCGTGGTGATCCGGTTCCGGATGAGTTCGATGAGACCCATGATGCCGTTGGGCAGAAGCAGCGGCACGAGCACGAACATCAGGCCGAGGAAGAACAGCCAGTACTCCGCGAAATGCGCGGTGAAGAAGCTCTTTGCGCCGTTCACGGCGAACGCGCCGATGATCGGTCCGATGAGCGTGCCGCGTCCGCCCACAGCCACCCAGATCGCCATTTCGATCGAGTTGCCAGGCGACATCTCACTCGGGTTGATGATGCCGACCTGCGGCACGTAGAGCGCGCCCGCGATGCCGCACAGGACGGCCGAGACGGTCCACACGAACAGCTTGTAGCCGAGCGGGCTGTAGCCAAGAAACATGAGGCGCGTTTCGCCGTCGCGCACGGCGGTGACTACACGCCCGAGCTTCGAGGTGACGATGGCCCGCGCGCCGAGAAACGCGAGCACGAGCACGGCGAACGTCAGCAGGAACAGCACGGTGCGCGTGCCCGGATGCGTGATCGGCATGCCCGCGATGCGCTTGAAGTCGGTGAAGCCGTTATTGCCGCCGAAGCCCGTTTCGTTGCGGTAGAAGAGCAGCATCGCGGCGAACGTCATGGCCTGCGTGATGATCGAGAGGTACACGCCTTTCACGCGCGAGCGGAACGTGAAGAAGCCGAACACCCAGGCGACCACGGCGGGCGCGAGCACGACGAGCGCGAGTGCATACCAGAGATGCTCCGTGCCTTGCCAGTACCACGGCAGCGCGTGCCAGTCGAGAAACACCATGAAGTCGGGCAGGTCGCTGCCGTACTTGCCGTCGTGACCGATCTCGCGCATGAGGTACATGCCGATGGCGTAGCCGCCCAGCGCGAAAAAGAGACCGTGGCCGAGGCTCAGAATGCCGCAGTAACCCCACACGAGATCGAGCGCGAGCGCGGCGATCGCGTAGCACATGAGCTTGCCGACGAGCGTCATCGCATAGGCGGAAAGATGCAGCGCGCTCGATTGCGGCAGCACCAGCGCGCAAAGCGGCACACCTAAGCCGATTACGAGGATCAGGACGATGAGCGCAAGCCAGGCGCGCGGCGAGAGGAGGGCAGGACGCGCGGGCAAGCCGAGAGCGAATGTTTCGGCGCGATCGCCTTCGGAATGCGGGGCGCCCAGCGTATGGCGCGCAGAAGTGGAAGTCACGCTCGTCATGTCATGCCTCCGCGCTGCGGCCCTTGAGGGCGAAAAGCCCCTGCGGACGCTTCTGGATGAAGAGCACGATCAGCACGAGCACGGCGATCTTCGCAAGCACGGCGCCCCAGAACGGCTCGATGGCCTTGGAGACGAGCCCGAGACCGAAGCCGCCAATCACGGTGCCCGCGATCTGCCCGACGCCGCCGAGCACCACGGCCATGAACGAATCGATGATGTAGCTCTGGCCGAGATCGGGCCCGACGTTGCCGATCTGCGAAAGCGCACAGCCGCCGAGGCCCGCTACGCCCGCGCCAAACGCGAAGGCCCACGCATCGACGCGCGCGGTGCGCACGCCCACGCAGGCGGCCATGCGGCGGTTTTGCGTGACGGCGCGCACGAAGAGGCCAAGACGCGTTTTCGTAAGCACGGTCCACGCGATGCCCACCACGATCAGCGAGAACGCGAGGATCGCGAGGCGGTTGTACGGCAGGATGAGGTTGGGCATGACGGTCACGCCTCCGCTCATCCACGAGGGATTTTCCACCTGCACGTTCTGCGCGCCGAAGATCATGCGCGTGGCCTGAATGAGAATGAGGCTGATGCCGAACGTGGTGAGCAGCGTCTCCAGCGGGCGGCCGTAGAGGTGGCGGATCACGAGCCGCTCGATCACGGCGCCCACGAGCGCTGCGGCGACGAACGAAGCGGGGATCGCGAAAAGCGGATACCAGTCGAACGCGCCGGGCGCATAGCGCTGCACGAGCGTTTGCACGACATAGGTTGCGTACGCACCGATCATGAGGAACTCGCCGTGCGCCATGTTGATGACGCCAATGAGCCCATACGTGATGGCGAGACCGAGCGCCGCGAGCAGCAGCACGCTGCCGAGCGAAAGGCCCGCGAACAGCGTGCCGGCAATCTCGCTGCGGCGCTGGATGGCGTCGAGCGAGTCGATGCCCTGTTGCGCTGCGGCGCGCACCTCGGCGTCGGGCTCGCTGTACGCGCCGCTCGCGTTCTTCGCGACGAGCGGACGCAGCAGTTCGTACATGTCGAGGTCGTGGCGCGCCGCGACGAGCTTCGCCGCTTCGAGGCGCGTGGCCGCATTCGGATCGTGCAGCGCCGTCATGGCCCAGAGCGTGTCGAGACGCCGTTTGAGCGCGGGGTCGGTTTCTTTCGCGCGCGCGGCGTCGATCATCGGCTTCATGGCCGGGTCGGGATTTTTCAGCAGCCCGGCGATGGCGGCGCGGCGCGTTTCCAGGTCGGGCGAGGCGAGTTGCAGGCCCGAGACCGCACCCGCGACCTTCGAGCGCAAGAGGTTGTTCAGCGTGATGGGCTGAGCGCTCGAAGCGACGTTTGCGGCGACGGGCTTGCCCGTCGCTGCATCGCGTGCAGTGTCGCCATCCTGCACGAGCACTTCGCCGGAATCTGTTGCCGTGACGTTGTCTTCGGCGAGCGCTTTCAGGAGCGCAAGCGAAGCGGCGTCGTGCGTGGCGATGAGCTTGTCGATGGCCGCGGATTTCGCGTCGAAGTCGTCGCCGCCGAGCGGGGCGACGTCGGCCGCATCGAGTGCGTGCGCGCCAGTGCATAGCGTCGTGAAGAGCGCAGCCGCGGCGAGCGCGTGGCGCAAGCCCGCGCGCGCGTACCTCGGGAGTGAGAGAGCCATGATGTTTTCTTGTTGGTGCGGGCCGCGGCGTAACGACAGCAACAGCTTGCCACGGCCCGTAGACAGAGCACGCAAGCGCGCGCCACGCTGCGGCGCGGCGCTCGCGAATACCACGTCAGGCCACGCGCGAGCGGCGCAGGAAGGCGGGCAGCGTGGTCGAGGTGACCACGTCCGGCTTGCCTTCGTTGCCGGCGATGAACGGGCTCCACGGCTGCGCGCGCACGGCGGTCTTCGTCTTCCACACCACGTTGAACTGGCCGTCGCCGCGAATCTCGCCGATCATCACCGGCTTGTGCAGGTGATGGTTGCCGTCCATCGTGAGCGTGAAACCCGAAGGCGCCGCCACGGTCTGGCCGATCATGGCCACGCGCACCTTGTCGACGTCCGTGCTCTTCGCCTTTTCCACGGCCTGCTTCCACATGTGGATGCCCACGAAGGTCGCTTCCATCGGATCATTGGTCACGCGCTTGGCGCCGCCGGGCAGGTTGTTCGTCTTCACCCACGCCTCGAACTGGTCCTTGAACTTCGTGTTTTGCGCGCCCTTCACCGACATGAAGTAGTTCCATGCCGCAAGGTGACCCACGAGCGGCTTCGTATCGATGCCGCGCAACTCTTCCTCGCCCACGGAGAACGCGACCACCGGGACGTCGGTGGCCTTGATGCCCTGGTTGCCGAGTTCCTTGTAGAACGGCACGTTCGAGTCGCCGTTGATGGTCGAAATGACGGTGGTCTTGCCGCCTTGCGAGAACGTCTTGATGTTGGCGACGATGGTCTGATAGTCGCTGTGGCCGAACGGCGTGTAGACCTCCTGAATATCGCTGTCCTGCACGCCCTTCGAATGCAGGAACGCGCGCAGGATCTTGTTGGTCGTGCGCGGATACACATAGTCGGTGCCGAGCAGGAAGAAGCGCTTCGCGCCGCCGCCTTCGGCGCTCATGATGTATTCCACTGCGGGAATGGCCTGCTGGTTGGGCGCCGCGCCCGTGTAGAACACGTTGCGCGACATTTCCTCCCCTTCATATTGCACGGGGTAGTAGAGCAGGCCGTTCAGTTCCTCGAACACCGGCAGCACCGACTTGCGCGACACGGAGGTCCAGCAGCCGAACACGCAGGCCACCTTGTCCTGGGTCAGGAGCTGGCGTGCCTTTTCGGCGAAGAGCGGCCAGTTGGACGCCGGATCGACCACCACGGGCTGGATCTGACGCCCCATCACGCCGCCGTTCTTGTTGATGTCCGCAATCGTCATCAACGCCGTGTCTTTCAGTGAGGTCTCCGAAATGGCCATCGTGCCCGAGAGCGAATGCAGGATGCCGACCTTGATCGGGCCGCTGCCGGTGTCCGCGTGCGCGAACGGCATGCGCCCTGCAGCCGCGAGTGCGCCCGACATCGTCCCGAGTTTCAACAGACTGCGACGTTTCATTTTTGTGCCTCTTGTCCGTGAGTAAGTCGTGGGCCGTGGCGCGTGGTCGTTATCGTCTTGCGCGCCGCCCGGTTTGTGTGTGGCCAGTCTTGCGCATACCCTTCTGCAAGCGTTGTGCCAGCGCGAAGGTAAACCCAGAGGCTTGCGCCATAAGGCGCGCGGCGATGCAGGGCGCATCGGTGAGCGCGCAACGGACGGGCGATTGTGGTGCAGTGAGATGCATGTTCGGGCGCGCTGCATCGTCTCAGTGCGCACATGCATGGAGCGGGACGGCCGGTGCGGCAGGGCGCGCTGCATCGTTGTGCATGTGCGCCGCGCTCGTGCTGCACGGAGTGGACCGACGTGGACGGTCCAGAAATGACAAAGGCGCGGCCTAAGCCGCGCCCTTCTGACTAGCTGGCGTGAGCCTGCTTAGTACGTCGGCACCTTGGGGTCGACCTGACGCGACCAGGCGTCGATGCCGCCTTGCAGGTTGAACACCTTCGTGTAGCCGCGCGACTCGAGGAACATCGCCACCTGGGCGCTGCGCGCGCCGTGGTGGCAAATGCAGACGATCTGCGCTTCGTCGTCCAGTTCCTCGCTGCGCGCGGGAATCTCGCGCATGGGGATCGACATGCTGCCGGCGATTTTTGCCGTTTCGATTTCCCAGGGCTCGCGCACGTCGAGCAGTACGGGGGCCTGGCGTGCGGTGTCGGCAAGCCATTCGGCGAGGGCGGGGGCGGTCAGATTCTGCATGGAACACTCAATCGGGTAAGTAAGCCGGGTGCCGTGCATGGAACCCGGCGATGCGGCAGGTTGGCAGCGCTTAGAACTTGAAGCGCGGCGGATGCACGGCGTTCTGCAGCGGCTCGACGTAGGTCTCGAACACGCCGGCAATGCGGAACTGCTTTTCGTCGATGCGCGTGATGATCTGCGCTTCCATGACGGGCGCGCCGCCCACGAAAGCGGCCAGACGCCCGCCCACCTTGAGCTGCTCGAGCAGTTCCTGCGGCACGACCGGCAGGCCGCCCGAGACGCAGATCACGTCGTACGGCGCATTCGCGGCCCAGCCGCGCGCACCGTCGCCGGCCACGACTTCGGCGTTCAGCACGCCGTTCTTGACGAAGTTCGCGCGCGCGAATTCGGCGAGTTCCGTGTCGATTTCCACGGTCAGCACCTTCTGCGCCCGGTGCGCGAGCAGCGCCGCCATGTAGCCGGAGCCAGCGCCGATTTCCAGCACGCTCTCGTGCTTCTTGACCGCGAGTTCCTGCAGCACGCGCGCTTCGACGCGCGGCGCCAGCATGTGCTGGCCGTTCGGCAGCGGCAGTTCGAGGTCGGCGAACGCGAGGGCGGTATAGGCCTCGGGGACGAAATGCTCACGCTTGACGATCGAAAGCAGGTTCAGCACGTCCTGGTCGAGCACTTCCCAGGGGCGAATCTGCTGTTCGATCATGTTGAAACGCGCTTGTTCGATGTTCATGGTGACTCGGCGTTGTGGTCGGCGTTGTGGGCGGAATCGGTTCGTGTCAAAGCCCGGCAAAAAGGGCGTCGGGCAATCGGAGAATTGTAGCAAACCGGCTTCTGGCCTGGCCGCCCCGCCGGCAACGGGAGCGCGTTCCGGGGGGGATTAACGGATCGGTGTTTGTCCTGGCTTCGTGAGCCTTGCGGTTTTGCGGTTCTCGTACCAAAAATGTAATCGATTACATTTTCGCTCACGATCGCTTTCACGATCCACTGCGCCCATGTCCGCTCGCATGTCCCGATCGCCGCAACCGCAGGAGGAAGACGCCGGCGCCGACACCGCCGCCGCCACGGCCCGCGGCGGCTCGATCGCGGCGGTGGCGCAGCGCGCGGGCGTTTCAGTGGCGACGGTCTCGCGGGTGCTCAACGGCCATGCGAACGTGCGCGCCGCGACGCGCGAGCGCGTGCTCGCCGAGATCGAGACGAGCGGCTATCGCGTGAACGAACTCGCGCGCAACCTGCGCACCGCCGAAAGCCGCCTGCTCCTGACGATGGTGCCCGACTTCGGCAATCCTTTTTACGCGGAGATCGTGCGCGGGATCGACAGCGTGGCGCGCCAGCACGGTTTTTTCCTGCTGCTGTGCGACACGGGCGCCGACGCCGGCCGCGAGCGCAGCTACTTCGACCTGCTGCGCCGCCATCGCGCGGACGGGGCGATCTGCCTCGACCCGGCGACCGTGCAGCACGCTAACCAGGTGATGGCCGCCGAATCGACAGCGCTGCCGTGGGTGGCCTGCTGCGAGTTCGATCCGGACGTGGGCGTGCCGTATGTGGGCATCGACAACTACCGGGCCGCGCACGACGCCGTGCGGCATCTGATCGCGCGGGGACGGCGACGTGTCGCGCTCATCAATTCCGACGAGCACTACCTTTACGCGCAGCAGCGCCGTGACGGCTGGCGCGACGCGCTGGCCGAAGCGGGCATCGCGGTGCGCGACGCCTGGCGCGTGAACGTCAACTGCCTCGACTACGACGCGGGCGCGCAGGCCGCCGCCGCGCTCATGCAGTTGCCCGCTGACGAGGCGCCCGACGCGATTTTCGCGGTGTCGGACACGCTCGCGGTGGGCGTGCTCAACGGCCTGCGCGGCGCGGGACGGCGCGTGCCGCACGACGTCGCCGTGGTGGGTTTCGACGATATCGCGCTCGCGGCGCAAATCGACCCGCCGCTCACGACAATCGCGCAGCCCATGCGGGAACTGGGCGAGACGGCCGCGCGGCTCCTGCTGCGGCGTTTCGCGGACCCGCGCGCGAGCGTGCCGGGCGTGCTGTTGCCGCACAAGCTGGTGGTGCGCGAGAGCGGGTGAAGTCAGAAAACGTAAGCGAACACATAGCAGGGGAGACCAGCGGCGTGAAGGCGGGCGGCAAATGCCGCCCGCCGGAGCCCGCCGACAAAGCCACTGGAGGAGCGCACGCGCATGAGCGTCGCCGTGAAGTTCAACGACATCCGCAAGGACTTCGGTCCCGTGCGCGTGCTGCACGGCGTGAGCTTCGAGCTGGCGCCGGGGCGCATTCACGGGCTGCTGGGCGAGAACGGCGCGGGCAAGTCCACGCTCATGAAGATCCTCGCGGGCTACGAGGAAGCAAGCGCGGGCGAAATGCTCGTCGATGGCGCGCCGCGCCGCTTCGAGGGTTCGCGCGAGGCCGAGGCCGCGGGCATCGTGCTGATCCACCAGGAGTTCAACCTGGCCGAGCACCTGACGATCGCGCAGAACATCTTCCTCGGCCACGAGAAACGCAAAGGCTGGCTGGTCGACGACACCGCCATGCGCCGCGAAGCGCGCGAACTGCTCGCGCAGGTGGGACTCGCGCGCGACCCGGACGTGAAGGTGCGCGACCTGATCGTCGCCGAAAAGCAGCTCGTGGAAATCGCCAAGGCGCTTTCGCGGCACGCGAGACTGCTCATCATGGACGAGCCCACGGCCACGCTCACGCCCGCCGAAACCGCACGCCTCTTCGCGCTGATGACGAAGCTGCGCGCCGCGGGCACGACGCTCGTCTACATCTCGCACAAGCTCGACGAGGTGGAGAAAATCACCGACGACGTGGTCGTGATGCGCGACGGCCGCTTCGTGGCCGCGAGCGCGACGGCGGGGCTCGCGCGCCAGCAGATGGCGAACCTCATGGTGGGCCGTGACGTCTCCGACATGTTTCCGGAGAAAAGTGAAGCGCCCGACAATGCCCCCGTCGCGCTGCGCGTGACGAATCTCGCCGTGCCGGGCTGGGTCGAGGCTCTCTCCTTCGAGGTGCGCGCGGGCGAGATACTCGGCTTCGCGGGGCTCGTGGGCGCGGGGCGCAGCGAGGCGTTCGAAGCGATCGTGGGTCTGCGCCACAAGCACGCGGGCGAGATCGAGGTCGACGGTCACACGGTAACGCTGCGCCACCCGCGCGACGCGATGCGCCATGGCCTCACGTACCTGAGCGAAGACCGCAAGGGCCGCGGCCTGCACATGAACCTCACGCTGCAGGACAACCTCACGCTCATGACGCTCGAGCGCTACGGCCATCCGCTGCTCGATCTGAAGGCGGGCCGCCGCGCGCTGGAAAAGGCAGTGCGCGAATTCGGCATCCGCACCGGCGACCTCGACAGCCGCGCGCGCATGCTCTCGGGCGGCAACCAGCAAAAGCTCGCGCTCGCCAAATTCCTGCAGCCCGACCCGCGCGTGATCGTGCTCGACGAGCCCACGCGCGGCGTGGACGTGGGCGCGAAGCGCGACATCTATTTCCTGATCCAGCGGCTCGCGGCCTCCGGGCGTGCGGTCGTCGTGATCTCGTCCGAACTGGTCGAGCTGATCGGGCTCGCGCATCGCGTGGCCGTGATGCGCGCGGGCCGGCTCGTCGCCACGCTCGGGCACGAACATCTGAACGAAGAGGAGCTGATCGCTCATGCAACCGGCACCCACTGACGCGGCGTCCGAAGGCCGTGGCGCGCGCTCGGCCGCGGCGCGCTTCGTGCGCCGGCTGGCGGGCGTTGGGCCGCTCATCGGCCTGATCCTGCTGTGCGTGCTCGGCACGCTGCTCAACCGCGATTTCGCCACCGCGGGCAACCTGCTCAACGTGCTCACGCGCACGTCGTTCATCGGCATCATTTCCGTGGGCATGACGTTCGTGATCATTTCGGGCGGCATCGATCTGTCGGTCGGGTCGATGGCCGCGCTCATTGCGGGCGTGATGATCTGGACGATGAACACGCTGGCCGACGCGCATGGGCTCGCGCCGCTTGCGATCGTGGCGATCGGCATTGCGATCGCGCTCGTGCTCGGCGCGGCGTTCGGCCTCGCGCATGGCTTGCTGATCACGCGCGGACGCATCGAGCCTTTTATCGTCACGCTCGGCACGCTCGGCATCTTCCGCTCGGTGCTCACCTGGCTCGCCGATGGCGGTGCGCTCACGCTGCAGAACAATCTCGTCGATCTCTACGGGCCGGTGTATTACGCGAGCCTTTTCGGCATTCCGGTGCCCGTGTGGGTGTTCGCGCTCACCGCGGCGGGCGGCGCGCTCATTCTCAACCGCACGGCGTTCGGGCGGCACGTGCAGGCGATCGGCTCGAACGAGCAGGTCGCGCGCTATGCGGCGATACGCGTCGATCGCGTGAAGTGCGCAACGTACGTGCTGCTGGGCGTGTGCGTGGGCGTGGCGACCGTGCTTTACGTGCCGCGGCTGGGTTCCGCCACGCCGACTACGGGTTTGCTGTGGGAGCTGGAGGCGATCGCCGCCGTGGTGGTGGGTGGCACCGCGCTCAAGGGTGGTGAAGGGCGCGTGGCGGGCACCGTGGTCGGCGCGGTGCTGCTGTCGGTCATCGCCAATATTCTCAATCTCACGAGCATCATCAGCGTGTATCTGAACGCGGCGGTGCAGGGCGTGGCGATCATTGCGGTGGCCTTCCTGCAGCGCGGCAGGCGGTAAGAATATCGAAGCAGAGTTGGACAGGCAGTCAGGTAGTTCAAGGAGGCAGCGAAAACTCAACGCAAGAACGGGCGCGGGCCCGCACGATAGGAGACGGCATCATGAAGAAGATGATTCGAACGATGTGTGCGGGCGCGCTGGCGCTTGGCGTAGCGGCGACGTTCGGTGCGGGCGCGGCGCGCGCCGACGACAAAGTCACGCTGGGCGTGGCGATTCCCACGGCCGATCACGGCTTCACGGGCGGCATCGTCTGGTGGGCGAATCAAGCGAAGAAGGATCTGGAAAAGGCGCACCCGGACCTCAAGGTCATCGTCAAGACGGCGGCGAACGCGCCCGATCAGGCGAACCAGTTGCAGGACCTCGTGACCGTCAACAAGATCAATGCGCTCGTGATCTTCCCGTATGAATCGGCTTCGCTCACGCAGCCGGTTGCGCAGGTGAAGAAGCAGGGCGTGTACGTGACGGTGGTCGATCGCGGCTTGACCGACACGAGCGCGCAGGACGCCTATGTGGCCGGCGACAATACCGCTTTCGGCAAGATCCCCGCCGAATACCTCGCGAAGCAGCTCGGCGGCAAGGGCGATATCGTCGCGCTGCGCGGCATTCCGACCACGCTCGACAACGAGCGCTGGACCGCGTTCACAACGGTGCTCAAGGGCTATCCGGACATCAAGATACTCGACGCGAAGTACGCGAACTGGAACCGCGACGACGCGTTCCGCACGATGCAGGACTACCTCACGCGCTTCAAGCACATCGACGCCGTCTGGGCCGCCGACGACGACATGGCCGTGGGTGTGCTCAAGGCGATCGACCAGGCCAAGCGCAACGACATCAAGATCGTGTTCGGCGGCGCGGGGTCCAAAGACATGGTCAAGCGCGTGATGGACGGCGATCCGCTCATCAAGGCCGATGTCTCGTACTCGCCGAAGTTCATCTACGACGCGATCAAGCTCACGGCCGAAGCGCGGTTGCAGGGCAAGGCGCTGCCGCCTACGACGATCATCCCGTCCGTGCTGATCACCAAGGAGAACGCGAAGCAGTTCTACTTCCCCGATTCGCCGTTCTAAGGATGGGGCTTGCGATGAAGACGATCAAAGGCCCCGCCATATTCCTCGCGCAGTTTCTCGGCGACGACGCGCCGTTCGACAGCTTCGGGCACATGGCCGGCTGGGCGGCCCAGCTCGGCTACAAGGGCATCCAGGTGCCCACGGATGAGCGCCTCGTCGATCTCGCGCAGGCGGCGTCGAGCGTGGCGTACTGCGACGACCTGCGCCAGCAGGCCGACGACGCGGGCGTGACGATCACCGAGCTTTCCACGCATCTGCAAGGACAGCTCGTGGCCGTGCATCCCGCCTACGACACGCTGTTCGACGGCTTCGCGCCGCCGCAGGTGCGCGGCAACCGCGAAGCGCGCACAGCGTGGGCCATCGAGCAGTTGATGCTGGCGGCGCGCGCGTCGAAGAACCTGGGGCTGAGCACACACGTGACGTTTTCGGGTGCGCTGGCGTGGCCGTATTTCTATCCGTGGCCGCAGCGGCCGGCGGGTCTCGTCGAAGCCGCCTTCGACGAACTCGCGCGCCGCTGGCGTCCGATCCTCGACGCGTTCGATGCGGCGGGCGTGGACGTCTGCTACGAACTGCACCCGGGGGAGGACCTGCACGACGGCGTGACGTTCGAGCGCTTTCTCGCCGCGCTAGACGATCACCCGCGCGCGAACATCCTCTATGACCCGAGCCACTTCGTGCTGCAGCAACTCGATTACCTCGCGTTCATCGACCTCTATCACGCGCGCATCAAGGCCTTTCACGTGAAGGACGCCGAATTCCGCCCCACGGGCAAACAAGGCGTGTACGGCGGCTACAGCGGATGGGTGGAGCGCGCGGGGCGCTTTCGCTCGCTCGGCGACGGGCAGATCGACTTCGGCGCGATCTTCTCGAAGCTCACGCAGTACGGCTATCCGGGCTGGGCGGTGCTCGAATGGGAGTGCGCGCTCAAGCATCCGCACGATGGCGCGCGCGAGGGCGCGGAGTTCATCAAACGGCACATCATCCGCGTGGCGGAGCATGCGTTCGACGACTTTGCGGGCAGCGGCGTCGATGCGGCTCAACTCAAGGGCGTGCTGGGCCTCTGAACGCGTTTCTCGCAGGAGCAAGGCAATGACTCGAAGACTCAGGCTCGGCATGGTCGGCGGCGGCGAGGGGGCGTTCATCGGCGCGGTGCATCGCATCGCGGCCCGTCTTGACGATGGTTTCGAGCTCGTCGCCGGCGCGCTGTCGTCCGATGCGGCGCGCGCGCAGTCGAGCGCCGAGGCGCTCGGCCTTGCGCGCAGCTATGCCGACTGGCGCGAGATGGCGAGCGTGGAAGGCGCGCGCGCGGACGGCATCGACGCGGTGGCCATCGTCACGCCGAATCATCTCCACGCGCCGGTTGCGCATGCGTTCATGGATGCGGGCATTCACGTGATCTGCGACAAGCCGCTCGCGGTCTCGCTTGCCGAGGGCGAAGCGCTCGCCCAGCACGCGCGCGAAGCCAATCTCGTGTTCGCGCTCACGCATACGTATTCGGGCTATCCGCTCGCGCGGCATGCACGCGAACTGGTCGAGGCGGGCGAGGTTGGCGAGGTGCGCATCGTGCAGGTCGAGTACGCGCAGGACTGGCTCGCCAACCCGGTCGAGCGCAGCGGCGTGAATCGTCAGGCGACGTGGCGCACCGATCCGGCGCTCGCGGGGCCAGCAGGGTGTCTCGGCGATATCGGTACGCATGCTTACCAGCTTGCGGCGTTCGTGAGCGCTCTCGTGCCGGCATCGCTTGCCGCGGAAGTGCATACCTTCGTGCCGGGCCGCCGCGTGGACGATCACGTGCAGGCCATGCTGCGCTATGCGAACGGTGCGCGCGGCATGCTGTGGGCGAGCCAGGTGGCGAGCGGCGCGGAGAACGCGTTGCGGCTGCGCGTGTACGGCACGAAGGCGGGCCTCGCGTTCGATCAGGAGGAGCCTAATGTGCTGTGGTTCACGCCTCAGGGCGGCGAGGCGCAGCGTCTCACGCGCGGCCGCGTGACAGGGGCCGCCGCGTTGCACGCCACGCGCGTGCCGCCGGGGCATCCCGAAGGCTATCTGGAGGCGTTCGCGCAGCTTTATCGCGACGCCGCTGCGCAGATCCATGCGTGCGAGGCCGGCGAGCCTGTGCCGCCGGAGAGCCGGCTACTGACGACGGTCGACGACGGCGTGGAGGGTTTGCGCTTCATCGAAGCCGTGCTGGCGAGCAGCGCGGCGGGCGGCGCGTGGCGCAGCATCGCGCGGCCGTGATTGGCCATTCGGATGAATTGAGCGCATAAGGCGAGGCAACGAAACTTGCGACATGTTTAACCCGCTTTAAAGGTGGAGCATGTCTAACGTCATTCAATTGAATTGAGGCGCTCACGATATTGCGCGTCCCGCACAACGCGCGCCGCTGGCCGGACGATATCGAATGAGCGGCGGCGGGGTTGCACTACGTGCCGCCGCTCGTAGCGCTTACTGCCCGAGATACACGAACTTGCCGCCGCGTACCGTGCCCATCACGCTCGCGCGCTGGTCGAGGCCCACGTGGTCGGTCGGGCTCGTGTTCACCATGCCGTTGGGCACGACCACTTCGTGTGCGTGCTCCAGCTCGCTGCGCAACGCCACGCGGAACGCCTCCGTACCCGGTTGCGCAGTCTTGAGCGCGCGCGCGACCGCGTCCTGCAAGCGCGGGTACACGCCGGCCGCGTCGCCCGCGAACTGTGTGACTGTGCCGGGGCCGTACTTCGCTTCGTAGGCATCGACGAAGGCGAGCGCGGCTTTCTGCGCCGGCTGGTCGGCGGGCAGCGTGCGCGCCACCACCACGGGCTGGGTCGGGAACAGGGTGCCTTCCACGTCCTTGCCGCCCAGCTTGATGAATTCTGGCGTCGCGATGCCGTGCGTCTGGTAAATCGGCCCCTTGTAGCCGCGTTCGATCAGCGTGCGCTGCGGCAGCACGGTCGGCGTACCTGCGCCGGCAATCAGCATGGCGTCGGGTTTGGCCGACATCAGCTTGAGGATCTGGCCCGTCACGCTCGCGTCGGTGCGGTTGTAGCGCTCGGTCGCAACAATCTGGATGTTGCGCTCCTTCGCGTACTTCGCGAATTCGTTGAGCCAGCTGTCGCCGTAGCTATCCGCGAAGCCGATGAAGCCCACGGTCTTCACGCCGTGCGCGGCCATGTAGCGCGTCATGACGTCGGCCATGGCGGCGTCGGTCTGCGCCATCTTGAAGGCCCACACGCGTGCGCCTTGCTGCGGCTCGACCACCGAGCCCGAGCCGACCAGCGTGATCATCGGCGTCTTGCTTTCCGCCACCGGGTCGAGCGCCGCGAGCGCGGCCGGTGTGATGTTCGGCCCGACGATCACGTCTACGTGATCTTCGTTGATGAGCTTGTGGATGTTGCGCACGGCGGCGCCGGGGTCCGAGCCGTCGTCGAGCACGATGTAGTCGGCCTTCTGGCCCGCGATCGTGTCGGGCCACATCAGCATGGCGTTTTTGCTCGTGATGCCGATGGCGGCAGCCGGCCCCGTGCTCGAGAGGTCGATGCCGACCTTGATGTCGGCATGCGCGGCGGGTGAAACAAGGACAAATGCAGCAGTGGCCGCCGCGACGAGGGGGCGCAGGAAGGAGGACAGCTTCATCCGTTGGGTCTCCAGGCGAAAAGTGAAGCGGGAAGTGATGTTGTTGTGATGCGGTTTTTGTCTGATTTTTCTTCCGGCGCGCCCCAGCAACGCGCCGCTACAGCTCGTAACTCTCGTGCTCGCCCTTGAGCGCCTGCTCGATCAGCTTGCGGTTCAGGGTCGGCGACAGCAGTTCGACGAGCGTATACACATAGCTGCGCAGGTAGGCGCCCTGCTTGAGCGCCACGCGCGTGACGTTGCTGCCGAACAGGTGCCCCACGGGCAGCGCGCGCAGGTGCCGGTCGCGCTCGGCGTTGAAGGCGATGTCGGCCATGATCCCGACGCCCAGGCCCAGCTCCACGTAGGTTTTGATCACGTCGGCGTCGATGGCTTCCAGCACGATGTCGGGCGAGAGGGCGCGCAGGCGGAACGCGTCGTTGATCTTGGTGCGCCCGGCGAAGGCATTGTCGTAAGTGATCAGCGGATATTGGGCCAGATCGTCGAGCGAAAGCGGCTTGCGCTCGAGCAGCGGGTGGTCGGGCAGCATCACCGCCACGTGGTGCCAGGTGAAGCAGGGCAGCGACACCAGTTCCTTGTAGCCGGAAATCGCCTCGGTCGCGATGCAGAGGTCGGCCTGGTCATGGAGCACCATCTCCGCGACCTGCGTGGGGCTGCCCTGCAGGATCGAGAGGTGCACCTTCGGAAAGCGCCGCTTGAACTCGGCGATGGCGGCGGGCAGCGAGTAGCGCGCCTGCGTGTGCGTGGCGGCGATGGTCAGGTTGCCCTGGTCCTGCGCGGCGTAGTCCTTGCCCACGCGCTTCAGGCTTTCCACTTCCTGCAGAATGCGCTCCACCGAAGCGAGGATGATCCGGCCCGGCTCCGTGAGCGAGCGCACGCGCTTGCCGTGGCGCGTAAAGATTTCGACCCCAAGCTCGTCTTCCAGCTCGATGATCGCCTTCGAGACGCCCGGCTGGCTTGTATACAGTGCCTTGGCCGCTTCCGTGAGATTGAAATTCTGGCGTACGGCCTCGCGGACGAAGCGAAACTGGTGCAGGTTCATAGATAACCCTTATAACCTGATTGCATATTGACCTGATTTTTGAGTCGTTTGAAATATAAGGCGAGTTTATTACCATTCCTCCAACTTTTCCAATATGGATATCTGTTTTGGTCATTAGCAAATGACCGGCGCGATTGAAGGCGCGGCCGCCTCGGCGAGGCGAAACAGAGCGGAAAGAGCGAAGTCGAGAAGTCGGAGCGCGGCGTAACCGGAACGCCGCGATTGAACCAAACCCTGGGGTCCCCGAATGTACCAATACGATCAGTACGACCAGACCATCGTCGACGAACGCGTCGCGCAATACAGCGACCAGGTTCGCCGCCGCCTGTCGGGCGAATTGAGCGAAGAAGAGTTCCGCCCGCTGCGTCTGCAAAACGGCCTGTACTACCAGCGCCACGCCTACATGCACCGCATCGCGATTCCGTACGGCAATCTGCGCAGCGACCAGCTCCGCATGCTCGGCACGATCGCGCGCGAGCACGACCGCGGCTACGGCCATTTCTCGACGCGCTCGAACATCCAGTACAACTGGATCAAGCTCGAAGAAACGCCGGAAATCCTGCGCAAGCTCGCTTCGGTCCAGATGCACGGCATCCAGACGTCGGGCAATTGCATCCGCAACATCACCGCCGACCAGTTTGCAGG
Organism: Paraburkholderia sp. JHI869; assembly: GCF_038900775.1. Lineage (NCBI taxonomy): Bacteria > Pseudomonadati > Pseudomonadota > Betaproteobacteria > Burkholderiales > Burkholderiaceae > Paraburkholderia > Paraburkholderia sp. JHI869. The sequence continues at coordinate 85,109 of NZ_JAYMSC010000004.1, read as the reverse complement.
CGTCGCGCCCGACGAAGTCGTCGATCCGCGTCCGTGGTCGGAAATCCTGCGCCAGTGGTCGACGTTCCACCCCGAATTCGCGTGGCTGCCGCGCAAGTTCAAGATCGCCGTGTCGGGCACGAAGGAAGACCGCGCCGCCGTGCAGATCCACGATCTGGGCGTCTACCTCGACCGCAATGAGAAGGGCGAGATCGTCGCGAGCATCCTCGCGGGCGGCGGCCTTGGCCGCACGCCGATCGTCGGCGCCATCATCAAGCGCGACCTGCCGTGGCAGCACCTGCTGACCTACTGCGAAGCCGTGCTGCGCGTGTACAACCGCTACGGCCGCCGCGACAACATGTACAAGGCGCGCATCAAGATTCTCGTGAAGGCGCTCTCGCCGGCGAAGTTCGCCGAGCAGGTCGAAGAAGAGTGGCAGCACCTGAAGGACGGCCCCTCGACGCTCACGCAGGAAGAAGTCGATCGCGTCTCGCAGTACTTCGTGCCGCCCGTGTACGAAAAGATCGCCGACACGGATACGTCGTACGAAAAGCATCTGCTGGAAAACCGTGCGTTCGCGCGCTGGGTCGAGCGCAACGTGCGCCCGCACCGCGTGCCGGGTTACTCGTCGGTCACGCTTTCGCTCAAGCCGCGCGACATCGCGCCGGGCGACGCCACCGACGCACAGATGGAAGCCGTGGCCGACTGGGCCGACGAATACTCGTTTGGCCAGATCCGCGTCTCGCACGAGCAGAACCTGATCCTCGCGGATGTGAAGAAGCGCGACCTGTTCGCGCTGTGGGAGAAGGCCAAGGCGCAAGGTTTCGCGACGGCGAACATCGGCCTGTTGACCGACATCATCGCGTGCCCGGGCGGCGACTTCTGCTCGCTCGCCAACGCGAAGTCGATCCCCATCGCGCTTGCGATCCAGGAGCGTTTCGACAACCTCGACTTCGTCTACGACCTGGGCGACCTGTCGCTGAACATCTCGGGTTGCATGAACTCGTGCGGTCACCACCACGTCGGCAACATCGGCATTCTGGGCGTGGATAAGGACGGCTCGGAGTGGTACCAGGTGTCGCTCGGCGGCGAGCAGGGCAACGGCGCCAACGGCGCACGCCTTGGCCGCGTGATCGGCCCGTCGTTCTCGGCGGAAGAAATGCCCGACGTGATCCAGAAGGTGGTCGACACGTTCGTCGAACTGCGTATCGACGGTGAGCGTTTCATCGACACGTACGACCGCCTCGGCATCGCGCCCTTCAAGGAGCGCGTGTATGCATCGCGCCAGCCGGCCCACGCATAAGTCGTCCGCAACGAGATACGAGAGTTAAGCAATGGCATTGATCATCAAAAAACGCGAGATCGTTGAAGACAACTGGCAAGTCGTGCGTGCGGCCGAAGACGGCGCACTGCCCGAAGTTGCCGCGCTGCCCGCAGGCAAGGTGCTGGTGCCGCTCGCCTATTGGCAAGCGCAGCGCGATGCGCTCGTCGCTTCGCGCGGCAAGGACGAACTCGGCGTGTGGCTCGCGCCGGACAGCGAACCGGCCGATATCGCCGGCGACTTCGACAAGCTGGCGGTGATCGGCGTGGATTTCCCGGTGTTCCGCGATGGCCGCGGCTTTTCGATCGGCCGTCTGCTGCGCGAGCGCTATGGCTACAAGGGCGAACTGCGCGCGATCGGCGACGTGCTGCGCGACCAGCTGCGTTTCCACGAGCGCTGCGGCTTCGATGCGTTCGCCGTGCGCGCCGACAAGGACATCAACGACGCGCTCAAGGCGTTCACCGAGTTCACGGTCCAATACCAGGGCGCGTTCGATGAACCGTCGCCGCTGTTCCGCCGCCGTCAGGCACAACAAGGTGCCGCAGCATGAGTTCGGTAGCCAGCGAAATCACGGCTGACCTGCAAGCGAAGATCGAGCGCCTCGACGCGCTGCTCGATTCGATCGCCGCGCGTCACGCCAACGTGAAGCTAGCCAGCAGCCTCGCAGCCGAAGACATGCTGCTCACGCACGCGATTCTTTCGCGCGGCGTGAAGATCGGCATCTTCTCGCTGAACACGGGACGTCTGCACGCGGAAACGCTCGGCATGATCGACGCGGTGCGCGAGCGCTACGGCTACGAGATCGAGCAGTTTCATCCGCAACAGGACGCGGTGGACGACTACGTCGCCCAGCACGGCTTGAACGCGTTCTATGAGAGCGTGGACCTGCGCAAGCGTTGCTGCGAAATCCGCAAGGTCGAGCCGCTGAACCGCGCGCTCTCAAGCGTTTCCGCCTGGGTCACTGGCCAGCGCCGCGAGCAGTCGGTCACGCGCGCGGAACTGCACGAGGAAGAGCGCGACGAAGCACGCAACATCGACAAGTTCAATCCGCTCGCGGACTGGACCGAAGCCGATGTCTGGGCCTACCTGCGCGGCTTTGAGGTGCCGGTGAACCCGCTGCATGCGCGCGGCTATCCGAGCATCGGCTGCGAGCCGTGTACGCGTGCGATCCGTGCCGGCGAGGACAGCCGCGCGGGGCGCTGGTGGTGGGAATCGCGCGACACGAAGGAGTGCGGCTTGCACATCACGTCTGTGTCAGCCATTCCGGTCGTCGAAGTGTCGTCGATCAGCCAGACGAACTAAGATTCAAGTTTGTCGCGCCGTCGTCAAGACCGGCGCGCTACCGAATACCGAGTACTGCGTGCCCCGTAAAAAGGGCGCGAATTAACGAAGGATCCGAACATGAGCACCACGCTCGACTCAGCAGTGAACGCACCGCTCCAGGTCACGGCGAACCGCATGGACCATCTCGACTGGCTCGAAGCCGAGTCGATCCACATCCTGCGTGAACTCGTCGCCGAATGCAGCAAGCCTGCGCTGCTGTTCTCGGGCGGCAAGGACTCGGTCGTCGTGCTGGCGCTCGCACTGAAGGCGTTCGGCCTCGGCGCGAACCGCAAGACCTCGCTGCCGTTCCCGCTCGTGCACATCGACACGGGTCACAACTACGAAGAAGTGATCGACTTCCGCGATCGCCGCGCAGCCGAAATCGGCGCGGAGCTCGTGGTCGGTCACGTGGAAGATTCGATCAAGAAGGGCACCGTGCGCCTGCGCCGCGAAACCGATTCGCGCAACGCCGCGCAAGCGGTCACGCTGCTCGAAACCATCGAGCAATACGGCTACACGGCGATGATCGGCGGTGCGCGCCGCGACGAAGAGAAGGCCCGCGCGAAAGAGCGCATCTTCTCGTTCCGCGACGAGTTCGGCCAGTGGGATCCGAAGGCGCAGCGCCCGGAACTCTGGAGCCTGTACAACGCGCGCCTGCACAACGGCGAGCATCTGCGCGTGTTCCCGATCTCGAACTGGACGGAACTCGATGTGTGGCAATACATCGAGCGCGAAAAGCTCGAACTGCCGTCGATCTACTACGCGCACCAGCGCGAGATCGTGCGCCGCAACGGCCTGCTCGTGCCGGTCACGCCGCTCACGCCGATGAAGGAAGGCGAAGTCAGCGAAATGGCGCAAGTGCGTTTCCGCACCGTGGGCGACATCAGCTGCACGTGCCCGGTGGCGAGCGATGCCGACAACGTCGAGAAGATCATCGCCGAAACGGCCGTGACCGAAATCACGGAACGCGGTGCGACGCGCATGGACGACCAGGCGTCGGAAGCCGCGATGGAACAGCGCAAGAAGCAAGGTTATTTCTAAAGAGCACGCAGAGGAAAGATTAGACATGGTTACGACGCATCAACCTGAAGACCTCGGCGTGCTGCGCTTCATCACGGCCGGCAGCGTGGACGACGGCAAGAGCACGCTGATCGGCCGCCTGCTGTACGACAGCAAGGCAGTTCTTTCGGATCAGCTCTCGGCGCTTTCGCGCGCGAAGAACAAGCGCACCGTCGGCGACGAGATCGACCTGTCGCTGCTCACGGACGGCCTCGAAGCCGAGCGCGAGCAGGGCATCACGATCGACGTTGCGTATCGCTACTTCGCTACGGCCAAGCGCAAGTTCATCATCGCCGACACGCCTGGCCACGAGCAGTACACGCGCAACATGGTCACGGGCGCTTCGACGGCGCACGCTGCGATCATCCTGATCGACCCGACGCGTGTGACGGTCGAGAACGGCGTGACGCAACTGCTGCCGCAAACCAAGCGCCATAGCGCCATCGTCAAGCTGCTCGGTCTGCAACACGTGATCGTGGCGATCAACAAGATGGATCTCGTCGATTACAGCGAAGCGACGTTCGACCTGATCCGCGATGCGTACGTGGCGCTCGCGCGCCAGCTTGGCCTGAACGACGTGCGCTTCGTGCCGGTCTCGGCGCTCAAGGGCGACAACATCGTGGCCGCGAGCGAGCGCATGCCGTGGTACGCGGGCGAGCCGCTCCTCGACGTGCTCGAGCAACTGCCGGTCGCGCAGGCGACGGGCGAAGCGCTGCGCTTCCCGGTGCAGTGGGTCGCGCGCCAGGACGGTTCGAGCGCCGACGACTTCCGCGGCTACATGGGCCGCGTCGAAGCGGGCGAAGTGAAGGTCGGCGACGCCATCTCGGTGCTGCCGGCGGGCCGCAGCGCAACGGTCGCGGAAATCATCGCGCCGGTGCCGGGCGGCACGGCGCAGGTCGACCGCGCGTTCGCGGGCCAGACGGTCACGATCCGCCTCGCCGAAGACGTGGATGTTTCGCGCGGCGACACCTTCGTGCCGGCCTCGGACAGCGCGCAGCCCGCGAAGAAGCTCGAGGCGGACCTCTGCTGGTTCGACGAGGAGCCGCTCTCGCCGCAGCGCAAGTACCTGCTCAAGCAGACCACGAGCACGGTGTTCGCGAAGATCGGCGCGGTCAAGCAGGTCCTCGACGTGCACACGCTCTCGCACGCCACCGACCGCCATGAGCTCGCGATGAACGATATTGGCCGCGTGGCGCTCTCGCTGCAAAAGCCTTTGGTCTGCGACCTGTATGATGCGAATCCTGGGACCGGCGCATTCGTGCTGATCGACGAAGCGACGCATCACACGGTGGCCGCGGGCATGATCCGCGCGTTCTCGGCGTAAGGCGCTCGCGCGAGGTTACGGCCGCGCGCGGCCGTAACAATGGATTCGAAGCAAATGGGCAAGGTATATCTGATCGGCGCAGGACCAGGCGCAGCGGACCTCATCACGGTGCGCGGCGCACGCCTGCTCGAGAGCGCCGATGTCGTGCTGCACGACGCGCTTGTCGAGCCGGCCATGCTGGAGTACGCGCCGCAAACCGCGAAGTTCATCGCAGTCGGCAAGCGCTGCGGGCAGCGTTCCACGGCGCAGCACTTCATCAACAAGCAACTCGTCGATGCGGCGCGCGAGCACGCCGTGGTCGTGCGCCTGAAGGGCGGCGACCCGATGCTGTTCGGCCGTGCCGACGAGGAAATGCGTGCGCTCGAAGCCGCGGGCATTGAGTTCGAAGTCGTGCCGGGCATTACGGCGGCGCTGGCGAGCGCCGCGACGCTGCAACGCTCGCTCACGCTGCGTGGCGTCGCGCGCAGCGTGGCGCTCGCGACGTATTCGCGCGCGGCGGGCAGCGAGGAGATTCGCGAGCAGGTCAACGCCGATTCGCTCGTGTTCTACATGGGCCGCGACAGCGCGCCCGAGATCGCGCGCCAGCTCATCGACGCGGGCCGCGCGGGTGCGACGCCCGTGGCGATCGTCGAAGCTTGCAGCACCGCGCGCGAGCGCACGCTCACACTCACGCTGGCGGGCCTCGAAGCGGGTGAGGCGCAGGACTGGCTCGACCCGGCGCAGCCGAGTCTGCTCATGATCGGCGACGCGTTCGCCGAGCGGGCAGGGCAGATGCAGCGTGAGGACGAGGCGCAGGACGACCATCGAGGCCGTCGCGCCGCTGCATAAGCGCCGAGCGAAAGAGGCTAAGAAAGCAAAACGGGCTCGCTGAAAAGCGAGCCCGTTTTTTATGCGTGAGCGTTGTTAGTCGCGTTCGTTTTCGATGCAATAGCGCACGATCGCATCGAGCACCGCGTCGTCCTCGCCGACGGCTCCCGCGCAACGCAGGCGCACGTCCGGATGCTCGCTCTGGCATTGCGCGATCAGCGCGGGCAGATCGCGGCGCACGTGGCCGCCCTGGCCAAAGAACACAGGCACGACCGTGATCGTGTCGCAGCCCGCCGCGGCCTGTGAGGCGATGGCGTCGGGCAGGCTCGGTGTCATGAGTTCGAGAAAGGCGAGGCCGACCGGACCCGCATCGCCGCGTGCGGCGGCAAGTTTCCCGGCGAGGCGTTGAAACGGCTCTTGCCAGCGCGCGTCGCGCGCGCCGTGGCCGAAGAGGATCATGCCGTGCGTGCCCATGCCTGCGAGCCTGTGCGAGTTAGCGGACGAGGGCTTCCGGCATCAATGCCGGTCGACCCATTTGAGCCCGATCAGCCCAACCGCGAGGTAAATGAGCCCCGGTGTCGCCGCCGTGAGCGGCGCGGGCCAAGTGTTCAGTGTACCCACGTGCGAGAACAGCGTGTTCACGAGCTGGAAGCTCATGCCGAGCATGATCCCGCCGAACACCTTCATGCCCACCACGCCCGCGCGCGTATGCAGATACGCGAACGGCAGCGAGAGCACCAGCATCACGAACACGGCGAACGGGTAGAGCAGCTTGCGCCAGAACGCGATCTGGTAGCGCTGCGCGTCCTGATGGTTCTCGGTCAGATGCTGGATATAGCGGAACAGGTTGAACATCGACATCCGGTCGGGCGAAACGAGCAGCACCGAGAGAATGTTCGGCGTGAGTTCCGAGCGCAGCGAGTATTCGGGCACCGAGGTCTGCTGTGCGCGATAGACCGGATTGAGCGAGTCGACCGGCTGGTTCTGCGGCGGCGGCACGCTGATGAGTTCCGTATCGGTCACGTCCTTGAGCAGCCAGTGGCCGGGCGGCTGGAACGTGCCGCGCTTCGCGAGGCGCACGTTGGTCAGCTGGAACTTCGAATCGAATTCGTAGATGCGCACATTCGTGATGGTCGCGTCGGGCAGCAGTTCGCCGACGTTCACGAAACGCGTGACCTGCTCGCCGTCGGCGCGTGCGGTGAGCGTGTCCTTCACCCATACGCCCGACTCGAAGTTGCTCGACACTGCCGAGCCCAACGCCTCGAGACGCACGCGCTCGGAGAGCTGATCGGTGTAGGGGCCGACGACTTCGCCGATCAGGTAGGTCAGCAGCACGAGCGGCACGCCGATCTTGAGCAGCGAGCGCAGCGCCTGGTTCGTGGCGAGGCCCGACACGCGAAAGATCGTGTACTCGGAATTCGCCGCCATTTGCGCGAACACGTAGATCGCGGCGATGAGCGCCGCGACCGGGATGATCTCGTAGAGTCGCGAAGGCGCCTGGAGCGCCACGCGCAGCACCGCGTACTGGAACTTGTAGTTGCCGTGGCCGACCGAGTTCAGCTCGTTGATGAGGTCGAAGAAGAAGAACAGGCCGGAGAAGGCGAACAGAATGAAGATGAACGTCAGGTAAACCTGGCGAGCAAAGTATTTTTCGTAGATGCGCATCGGTCAGTTTTCCTCTCAGTTTCCAGGAGAGGCGCGCCGGAACATCGCACGTGTAAAGAGCGGCCGGTTACGCACGCGTATCCAGAAGATGAACACGACGAGCGCGAGCACCACGGCGTGCAGCAAGACGAGGCCGAGGCCGAACGGCATCTTGCCTTGCTCGATCTGCGATTGCACGACGTTGAGCAGGTTCGAATAGGTGAGGTAGATCAGCACCGCCATCACCAGATTGATCGTGCGGCTGCGGCGCGGGTTCTGGTACGCAAGCGGAATGCCGAGCAGCATCAGGTTGATCGCGATGAGCGGCAGGCCGGCGCGCCAGGCGAGCTCGCCCAGGTTGTCGTCGGTTGGGTGACGCAGGAGGCCCGGCGTCGACGTGGTGCTCGCCGACGGCGTGTTCACGAGAGGCTGGCTCGTGATCTTCACGCCATAGCGCTGGAACTCGCTGATGCGAAAGTCCGGGTGGCCAGGCTCGCCGTCGTAGCGGCGGCCGTTTTCGAGCACGACGAAACGGTCGCCGCCCTTCATGGTTTCGGTGTGGCCGGTTTTCGAGACGATCACGCTCACCTTGCCGTTTTCCGTGCTCGTGACGAACACGTTCTCCACGCGGCCCTGGTCGGGGCTCATGCTCTCGATGAAGAACACGCGGTGCGTGGTGGGCGATTCGCGGAACTGGCCAGGGGCGAGCAGCGACACTTCATCGCGCTGCTGGAAGCGCGCGCGAATGAGCTTGCTTTGCGCATTCGACCACGGCCAGCCGATGAAGGCGAAGAACACGATGAGCAGGATGATCGGCGCGGCAAAGGTGGCGACCGGTTTGATCAGGCGCGTGAGGCTCACCCCGGAGGAGAGCCAGACGACCATTTCGGAATCCTTGTACCAGCGCGTGAGGACGAACAGGATCGACACGAAGAGCGTGACGATGAGCATGACGGCCATGTAGCCGATCACGGTCAGTCCGATCAGCACCAGCACGTCGCGCGGGTCGATCTGACCGGACGCGGCGAAGCCGACGATGCGGATCATCATCGTCGTCAGCATGATCGTGAGCAGAACCATGAACACGGCGCCGGCCGTGTACGCGAGTTCGCGCTGCAGGGAACGTTCGAAGATCATTCTTGATGGGCAGGGCGGGCGGCCCGTGCCGGGAGGCGCGCAGCTCGCGCAACCGCCCAGGAGCCGCCGCGGGAAAAATAGCGGATAATTGCGGCTTTCATCCTAAGCCCAGATTTTATCCGAGGACAAGCGCGATGGACTTTAGCATAAAAGCCTGTGACTGGAGCAAAGGCGGGGAAGGCCCCTTCCTGACCGGCAAGTCGGATTGTGTCGTAGTCGGTGTGTTCGAGGCGCAAACCCTTTCGGGCGCGGCATTCGCGATCGACAGCGCCATTGGCGGCGCAATCGCGCGCGTCGTCAAGGCCGGCGACATCGACGGCAAGGCAGGCTCCACGCTGTTTCTGCCGGAAGTGAGCGGCATCGGCGCCTCGCGCGTGCTGCTCGTGGGTCTCGGCAAGCAGGATTCGTTCGGCCAGAAGGCTTACGGCGATGCGGTCAAGGCCGCCTGGCGCGCCATTCTCGGCACGAAGATCGCACAGGCCACCTTCACGCTCGCGCAACTGCCGGTGAAGGAGCGCACGGGCGACTGGGGCGTGCGCGCCGCCATTCTCGCGCTGCGCAACGAGACCTATCGCTTTACGCAGATGAAGAGCAAGCCCGACGTCTCGCAGCGTGCCCTCAAGCGCGTGGTCTTCAGCATCGACGCCGCGGAAGAGAAGGCCGCGAAGCTCGCGGCGAAGCAGTCTGTCGCGCTCGCCAATGGCATGGACCTCACGCGCGACCTCGGCAATCTGCCGGGCAACGTCTGCACGCCCACCTATCTCGCGGCTACGGCCAAGAAGCTCGCGCGCGACTGGAAGCTCAAGGTCGAGGTGCTCGGCCAGCGCCAGATCGAGACGCTCAAGATGGGTTCGTTTCTTTCCGTAACAAAGGGTTCGGTCGAGCCGCCGCAGTTCATCGTGCTGCACTATCAGGGCGCAAGCGCCAAGGCCGCGCCCATCGTGCTGGTCGGCAAGGGCATCACGTTCGACACGGGCGGCATCTCGCTCAAGCCGGGCGAGGGCATGGACGAGATGAAGTACGACATGTGCGGCGCGGGCTCGGTGCTCGGCACGATCCGCGCGGTCGCCGAAATGGGGCTCAAGCTCAACGTGATCGGCATCATCCCGACCTGCGAGAACATGCCCGCGGGCAACGCCACGAAGCCGGGCGACATCGTCACGACGATGGCGGGCCTCACGGTCGAAGTGCTCAACACCGACGCCGAAGGCCGCCTCATTCTGTGCGACGCGCTCACCTACGCCGAGCGCTTCAAGCCGGCCGCCGTGGTCGACATCGCCACGCTCACGGGCGCGTGCATCATCGCGCTCGGCCATCACAACAGCGGCCTCTTCTCGAAGGACGACGCACTCGCGGGCGAACTGCTCGACGCCTCGCGCGAAGCGAACGATCCGGCCTGGCGCCTGCCGCTCGACGACGAGTATCAGGATCAGCTCAAGTCGAACTTTGCCGACCTCGCCAACATTGGCGGGCGTCCGGCGGGCAGCGTGACGGCGGCGTGCTTCCTCTCGCGCTTCACCGAAAACTACCCGTGGGCCCACCTCGACATCGCGGGCACGGCGTGGAAGAGCGGGGCGGCCAAGGGTGCAACGGGCCGTCCGGTGCCGCTGCTCGCGCAGTTCCTCATCGATCGCGCGGCGCAATGAGGGCAGGCATGGTGATTGCTGCACACCTCACGGTGTGTAAAGTGGTGTGGGCATGACGCGCATCGATTTCCACACGAACGTCGGCGACTCGCTGCTGTATGCGTGCCGCCTCGTGCGCAAGGCGTATCAGGCGGGCCAGCAGGCGGTGGTGCTGGCCGAGCCCGCGCGCCTGCGCGCGTTCGACGAGATGTTGTGGACCTTTTCTCCGCTCGACTTCGTGCCGCACTGCATGGCCGGGAGCCCGCACGAGAGCGAATCGCCCATCGTGCTGGCCACGGATCTCGAGCGTGCGCCGCATCATCGTGTGCTGCTCAACCTCGGCGCGCAGGTCCCGCCCCAGTTCGCACGCTTCGAGCGCCTGCTCGAGGTGATTGGCGATGCGCCCGACGAACTCGCGTCGGGCCGCGAGCGCTATCGTTTCTACCGCGACCGCGGTTACGCGCTCAACAACTACAAGCAGGGCGGCTGAGGCCGGACGCGAGAGGCGTACCGGCGCCGAGCCGACTGCTCCGATCGATGGAGGTATACATGTCCAGCATGCACGAATCGGAAGATGCTGCGATTCCGCTCCTGAACGAAGTGATGGTGACCGGCAATCCGCTGCGCGCCCATAACGTCGAGGAGGCGAAAAGCGCGACGGCCGCCGCCGTGAAGGCCGCCGTGGCCGAGCGCGAAGAGGGTCTTTTCGCGCACGACGCCGACGCGCTCGTCGAGCGCCTGCGCGGCCGCTGCCTGACCTGGCTCACCGGTGAAGGGCGCGCTGTGATCGAGGCCCGCTGCAGCGCCGCGATGCAGGAACATACGAACTGGCTCGTCGGTCAGGTGTCGCGCGAGATCGGTCTCGCGCTCGAAACCGAGCTCACGAACTGGGTGAAGGCCGCCGTGCGCGAAGAGCTGGCGGCGCGCGCGGGGCAACCGCCTTCTTCGGCCTGACTGTTAGCCAGGCGTCATTTGAGCGTGAGGATCCAGCTCGCGAGCTGGGCCGCCTGGCCGGGGTTCAGCTGCGTGTTGGCCGGCATCGGCACCGTGCCCCATACGCCGGTGCTGCCTTCCAGAATCTTGTGTGTGAGATAGGTCTGCGCGTCGGGCTTGCCCGCGTATTTCGCGGCGACATCGCGCAGGGAGGGACCCATGAAATTGCGGGTCACCGAATGGCAACTCATGCAGTTCTGCTGCTGGGCGAGCGCGAGGCCGGTTGGACCATGCTGGGCGCGGGCCGGGGCTGCCCCGAGCGCGCCGGCAATGCCGATGGCGAGCGCGGCGGCGAGCGTCGCTGTCTTGTTCTTCGCTTGCGACTTCCGTTTCATACTGGTCTCCGCCCGCGTGTGCGCCGGCTGTGTCGTCGCATTATAAAAGCAAAGGGCGCACGTTCAGGACGTGCGCCCTTCTTTGCTACAGGTCGAGACTCGAGCCCGGCTTAGCCAGTTACCGCGCCCTGGTTCGCCGGGCGCGCGAGCGCCGCGTACTTCGCCATCACACCGCGTGTATAGCGTGGCTCGGGCTGCTTCCAGGCCGCGCGGCGGCGCGCGAGTTCCGCGTCGTCCACGTTCAGTTGCAGCAGGAGCTTGTGCGCGTCGATGGTGATCGAGTCGCCTTCCTGCACCAGCGCGATCGTGCCGCCTTCGAACGCTTCCGGCGCGACGTGGCCCACCACCATGCCCCAGGTGCCGCCCGAGAAGCGCCCATCGGTGATGAGCCCCACCGATTCACCAAGTCCCTTGCCGATGATCGCCGAAGTCGGCGCGAGCATTTCCGGCATGCCGGGGCCGCCCTTCGGGCCGAGGTAGCGCAGCACGACCACGTCGCCTGCCTGGATCTTGTCTGCGAGGATCGCGTCCATCGCGCTCTGCTCGTCGTCGAACACGCGTGCGGGGCCCGTGATGACCGGATTCTTCAGGCCCGTGATCTTGGCTACCGCGCCTTCCGTCGCGAGGTTGCCCTTGAGGATCGCCAGATGGCCTTCCTTGTACAGCGCCTGGCTGATCGGGAAGATCACCTTCTGGTCCGCGCGTGGCGTGGACGGCACGTCCTTGAGTTCTTCGCCGATAGTCTTGCCCGTGATGGTGATGCAGTCGCCATGCAGGAGGCCCGCATCGAGCAGGATCTTGAGCACCTGGGGAATGCCGCCGGCCTCGTGCAGGTCGGTCGCGACGTACTGGCCCGAGGGCTTCAGATCGCAGATCACCGGCACCTTCTTGCGCATGCGCTCGAAGTCGTCGATGGTCCACTCGATTTCCGCGGCGTGCGCGATGGCGAGATAGTGCAGCACGGCGTTGGTCGAGCCGCCCGTCGCCATGATGAGCGCCACGGCGTTCTCGATCGACTTCTTCGTGATGATGTCGCGCGGCTTGAGGTCCTGCTTCACGGCTTCGACCAGCACGCGCGCCGATTCCGCCGCCGAGTCGACTTTCTCCTGATCGGGGTTGGCCATCGTCGACGAGTACATGAGCGACATGCCGAGCGCCTCGAACGACGAGCTCATGGTGTTCGCCGTGTACATGCCGCCGCACGAACCCGTGGAGGGGCAGGCGTTTTTCTCGACGCCTTCGAAATCTTCTTCGCTCATGCGCCCCGCGGTGAATTCGCCCACGGCCTCGAACGCCGAGACGATGGTGAGAGCACGGCCTTTCCAGTTGCCTGGGCGGATCGTGCCGCCGTACACGTAGATGCCGGGCACGTTGATGCGCGCGAGCGCGATCATGCCGCCGGGCATGTTCTTGTCGCAGCCGCCGATCACGACCACGCCGTCCATCCACTGGCCTTGCACGCAGGTTTCGATGCAGTCCGCGATGACTTCGCGCGAGACGAGCGAGTACTTCATGCCCTCGGTGCCCATCGACATGCCGTCCGAGATCGTGGGCGTGCCGAAGGTCTGCGGGTTCGCGTCGGCGCCCTTGATGGCGCCCACGGCCGCGTCGGCCAGGCGCTGCAGGCCGGCGTTGCAGGGCGTGATCGTCGAGTGGCCATTCGCGACACCGATCATCGGCTTGTCGAAGTCGGCCTTCTCGTAGCCGAGCGCGTAATACATCGAACGGTTGGGCGAGCGCGCGACGCCTTGCGTGATGTGCTTCGAACGACGGTTATAGGGCATGGGGACCTCCGGTGGATTTCGTCTCGGATGCCGGGTGCGTGTTCTGGTTTGGGGAGCGCCGGCACGTCTATTGAAGCATGCGATTTCGCGAGAACGCTGTCCAATATATTATTCGTGGTCTATTGAGTCGAAAAAAGTATCAACAAGACCACGACGCGAGACCGATGCCGATGAATCCGACTATCCCCGATCTGCGCCAGCTTCGCTATTTCGTCGCCGTGGCCGAGGAGCAGCATTTCGGCCGCGCAGCGGCGCGCCTTTCGATGACGCAGCCGCCGCTCTCTCAGGCCATCCGCGCGCTGGAGGAGACGCTGGGCGTGGAGTTGTTCGCGCGCACGCGCCGTTCGGTGGAATTGACGGCCGTGGGCGCTGATCTGTTGCCGGAGGTCAGACGCCTGCTGGCGAGCGCCGAAGCGTTGCGGCCGCTCGCGCAGAGCCTCGCGCGCGGCGAGGCGGGCGTGCTCGCGCTGGCCTTCGTTTCGACCGCCGACTACGGCTTGCTGCCGCTGTTGCTGCGCGATTTCGGCGCGCGCTATCCGCGCGTGCGCCTGCAGCTCGCCGAAGCGACGAGCGACGTGCAGGTGGAAGAGCTGGTGGCAGGGCGCATCGATGCCGGTCTTGTGATCGCACCCGTGCCGCCGCGCTACGCGGCTCAGCTTGCCTACCAGCCGATCGCGCGCGAGCCGCTCGTGGTCGCGATGCCGTCGGCGCTTTCGGCGCGCCTTGGCGGCCCGGCTAGCGACGACTGGCACGACGCGCCCGTGAGCCTGCGCGAACTCGCCGATGCGCCGCTCGTCGTCTTCCCGCGTCATCTGGCCCCGGGGTTCTACGACACCATCATGGACTGCTACGGCGCGGCGGGCCTCGCGCCCCTCATCGGCCAGGAAGCGATCCAGATGCAGACGATCGTGAGCCTCGTCTCCGCCGGCATGGGCGTCGCGCTCGTGCCGCAGTCGCTGCGCCATCTGCGGCGCACGGGCGTCGCGTACCGGCCGCTCGCCGGGGCGGTGCCGGCTATCGAAACGGGACTCGTCTGGCGCGCGGCCGAAGTGAGCCCGGTGCTCGCGGCGTTTATCGAGATCGTGCGCGCGCATGCGGCAACCGCGAGCTGGCGGACCCGCGAGGGCTAACCTCGCACGGCGCGTCATCTGTCACCGTTACACTCGCGGCAGATCCTGGAATGGCCAAACGTGCATTTTGGTTCGTGCTCCCTCGCGTCGGCGATAATGTCACGCCATGACGCGCTGGCGGCGAACCTCGCCGCTTTGCAAACGTCCAACGCGCTTTGCCCGCTTTTGTGAACGGCGCGCGACTGCTTACAACCCGATTTCAATCGAACTCGCCGACAAGACTTCATCCACGATGCTCATCCACCCGAACTTCGACCCCGTCGCCATTCACCTGGGGCCGCTCGCCGTGCGCTGGTACGGTCTCATGTATCTCGTCGGCTTTATTCTGGCGATCGTGATCGGCCGTCTGCGCCTGCGTCTGCCGTACGTGGCCGCCCAGGGCTGGACCGCGAAAGACATCGACGACATGCTGTTCTACGGCGTGCTCGGCACGATCCTCGGCGGGCGCTTAGGCTATGTGCTGTTCTACAAGGCGAGCTGGTATTTCGCGCATCCGCTCGACATCTTCAAGGTGTGGGAAGGGGGCATGTCGTTTCACGGCGGCTTCCTCGGCGTGACCTTCGCGATGGTGCTGTTCGCGTGGCAACGCGGCCGCACGTGGCTGCAGGTCACGGACTTCGTCGCGCCGATGGTGCCCACGGGGCTCGCCTTTGGGCGGCTCGGCAATTTCATCAACGGTGAGCTGTGGGGCCGCGTGACCTCGCCCGACTCGCCGTGGGCCATGCTGTTCCCGGGCGCGGCAAACGACGATGCCGCGTGGCTCACCGCGCATCCGCAACTGGCTGCGCAGTGGCATCTGAACGAAGTGTTCGCGCAGTACCACCTGCTGCCGCGTCATCCTTCGGAACTCTATGAAATCGCGCTGGAAGGCATCGCGCTCTTCATCGTGCTGATTCTTTTCGCGCGCAAGCCGCGCCCCGTTGGCGCCATTTCGGCCATGTTCCTGATCGGCTATGGTCTCGCGCGCTTCACGGTCGAATTCGCACGCGAGCCCGACGACTTCCTCGGTCTGCTCGCACTCGGTCTTTCGATGGGCCAGTGGCTCTCGCTGCCGATGATCATCGCGGGTATTGGCTTGATGGCGTGGGCGTATCGCCGTGCAAAGCGTAGCAAGAACGGCAACGATGGCGCGCAGGTAGCGGGCGCGAAGAGCTGACACGCGCACACGCACATCACGCGTTTGAGCCCATGAAAAAGGCCACGGTTTTCGCCGTGGCCTTTTTGCTTGCTGCTTGCCGGGCTTCTATGGCGCGCCTTACTTCATCTGCACCGAGCCGGAGACATTGACCGTCACCGTGGACGTGCCGCCTTCGAGCGGCACAGGCGACGACATCTTCGCGTCAGCCGTAGCGGCGCGCGCGCTCATCATCATCATGGGGCGCGGCATCACGCCCGAGTGCCCCACGTTCACGTCGCGAATCGTGTAGCTGCTGTAGCCGAACGCGCGCGTGGCCGAGAGGGCCTGGTCGCGAAACGAGGCGATGGCCTGGCCCTGAAGCTTTTGCTCGGCGGCGCGCTGCGCTTCGGGCGACAGCGAAAACTGCACGTTGCCCACTTGCATGATCGAGCCGAGATCGCCGGCGAGCTTCGACGCCGCCGCGAAATCATGCGACTCGAGCACGACTTCCGTGCGGCCGCGCCACGCTGAGATGCGCCCGTCGCGATCCGTAGACGGGAAGATCGAGAACTGGCCCGAGTGCGCGGTCACGCCCGCAACGCCTCGTGCGCGTTGCAGCGCGGCGTCGGCGCGCTGATTGAGCGTTGCGGTGAGCGACGCGGGATCGCTCGCTTCCTGTTCGTAGAACAGCGTAATGTTGACGACGTCCTGAGGTACTTCGGCGCTAGCCTGCGCGGAAAGCGAAAGCACGCCCGAGGGCTGCTGGAAACGCGCGTCGCTTTGTGCGAACGCGGCGCCCGGCGCGAGCGTCATGGCGAGAGGAAGGGCGGCAGCGAATGCGGCGGCGAGCGTAACGGCGGTTTTTCGGTTCATTGAGGCTCCTTGCAGAACTTGCGTCGCGCGCGCCAAGCGCATCACGGCGACGTAGCGACGCGCGACTGTGCGCGATTGTGCTTGAAGTCGCGCACGAATGCTGTGGGCGTGCCCGGCCGCATGCGTCGAACAGAACCGAACCGCATCACATCAGATGTTTTGTGATGAAGTTCCACTCGGCCGTGGTGACCGGCGTGATCGACAGGCGATTGCCCTTGGCGAGCACGCGCATGTCCGCGAGTGCCTCGTGCTCGCGCAAGGCGGCGAGCGCAATCAGCGGGCACTTCTTCTTGAACACGACGTCGACGAGCATCCAGCGCGGATTCTCGTGCGTCGATTTCGCGTCGTAGTAAGGGCTTGTCGGATCGAACTGCGTAGGGTCGGGATAGGCCGTGGACGATACCTGCGCAATGCCTGCAATGCCGGGTTCGGGGCAGCTCGAGTGATAGAACAGCACGCCGTCGCCTTGCTGCATGGTGTCGCGCATGAAATTGCGCGCCTGGTAGTTTCGTACGCCGGTCCAGGGCAGCGTGCGCTGCGGCGCGTTGGCGAGGTCGTCGATGCTTGCTTCGTCGGGTTCGGACTTCATCAGCCAGTAGCGCATGAGTCGAAGTTCACGTCGAAAGGGGAGAGGGGCGAGCGTGCGTGCTGTGAAAAAACGCGAATACGGGCCGCACAATGGAAAACGGCATCGGACTGTGGTCCGATGCCGTTTGAATAGGTCCCCGCCATAGCCGCTAGGCCGGCATCCTGAACCGAGGGTTCAGAATTGGTCGCAGTTAGCAGCACTTTGGGTACATCAGACTGTGTGACGCGCACGCCCGTGCTACAAATTTCCGCAACCGTGCACATGGCATTGGTTCAAGGAATATATGACCTTGGCGAACCAGGCAGGGAAGCTGACTAAACTGGTCGGCAGCGTGTGTTTAGCAACGCGCGTTTCTAAACAATTCACCGCTACCTATGAACAACATCATACCGCACGTTGATGCCTGAAGCTGCGAAATACAGCGCTTATT
Source organism: Paraburkholderia sp. JHI869 (assembly GCF_038900775.1). Taxonomy (NCBI): domain Bacteria; kingdom Pseudomonadati; phylum Pseudomonadota; class Betaproteobacteria; order Burkholderiales; family Burkholderiaceae; genus Paraburkholderia; species Paraburkholderia sp. JHI869. Next base: position 67,639 of record NZ_JAYMSC010000004.1, on the reverse strand, counting down.
GCACGCCATACTGGTGAATCACAGCGCCAAGTTGTTCGTTCATTTGGCGCATTGTACGACGGATTTCTTCGGCTGGGAATGCTTCTCCGTGTCGCACGCTGGTTTGCAGGCGCAGCAGTTCCGAAGCGAGCGAGAGCGCCGCCATGACGGCGATGCGATCGGTGCCGCGCACGTTGCTGTGATTGCGGATCTTCGACATTTCGGCGTCCACGCGCGCCACGGCTTCGAGCAGCGCCTGTTCCGTTTCCGGCGAACATACGAGGCGATAGGCCTGCCCGAGTATCGTCGCTTCGATCTGCTTGGTGGTCATGCATTTTCTCCGTGGCGGGCCGCGTTGCTGTCGTCGTCGTTGCTCTGCGACGGTTCGAGCAGATCGAGCTGATTGTCGCGCTCGTTACCTGCGCGTGCGCGTGGCAGCTTTTCGAGGATCGCGTTCAGACGCACCTGCGCATCGTCGATCTTGGCCGAGAGTGCATCGCGCTCTGCTTGCAGCGCGGCGCGCTCCTCGCGGACCTGTTCGAGTTCAGTGCGCGTTTCGTCGCATTGCGCACGCAGCTGCGCGAGTTGCTCTTCGAGTGCGAGGCGTGCTTCGTGTTGGCGCTGATTAATCTCGATCAGCCGCCCGATGTTTTGTGAGAGTGTTTCGAGTTCGTTGAGCATGTGCTGCGTCCTCTAAAGACAGGCATTCTAGCGCGGATTAACGCGTATTTTGATAATTGTGTCGTTTCCAGACGTAACAACCCGGCTTCTTACCCGAATCAGGCCCGAATCCCTCGCTACGTGTGCTGCATAGGCCCAGCGGGAACGTAAATTGCCAAGGCCGCGCGCGCAGCGCGTCGTTTCGATCGTGGTCCGCGCGTTATAACATCACGAATTCAGGTCATTTTGCCAGTGCTTTTGCGATCGGCTTTTGCCATGCCGTTTCTGCCTCGCACCATGCAGACTCTTTAGTGACAAAAAGACTGCGTGCTGTCATGGCTTCAGATATCCCTGCTGTCTTTCTGTGTGAGCTTGATTGAAATCCGCCGCCGAGTTCCCCGATGCGTTCCATGAGCCGCGATGAGTCCCATGCCGTGCCGCCGTTGCGCGCGCTGCCGCGCCGCTCGATGAGCGCGCGCCGCGCGTGCGTGATCTGGGGCGCGCTCGCCGCGGCGGCGCTCGTGGTGTTCGTTGCATCGCTCGCAACCGGCAGCGTGAGTGTGACGTTTGCGCAGGCGCTGGCGGCGCTCGCTCCCGCACATAACATGCACGGCGTCCCCGACATGGCAATCGAAATCGTGCGCACGCTGCGCTTACCGCGCGCATTGGCGGGTTTTGCCTGTGGCGCGTTGCTCGCGCTGGCGGGCGCGCTGTTGCAGGTGCTGCTGCGCAATCCGCTTGCGGAGCCCTACGTGCTAGGTGTTTCGGGCGGCGCCGCCGCGTTCGCACTGGTGGCGATGATCGCGGGCGTGGCGTGGTGGGGCGTGCAGGCAAGCGCATGTGCGGGTGCGTTTGTTTCGATCCTGCTCGTGCTCGGCCTCGCGCGCCGCGAGTTGTGGCGCGGCGAACCTCAGGACAGCTCGCCACGGCTGCTGTTGACGGGCGCGGTGACGGCGGCGGGCTGGGGCGCATTGATCACGTTGCTGCTCACGCTCGCGCCCGACACGCGCCTGCGCGGCATGCTGTTCTGGCTCACGGGCGACCTCAATGGCGCGGGCATGCCATGGCCTGCGCTCGTGACACTTGGCGTGGTCCTTGCGTGCATCGTGCCCGCCGCGCCGATGCTCAACGTGCTGCTGCGCGGCGACGCCGCTGCGCAGGCGCTTGGCGTGCCGGTGCTGCGTGTGCGTGTGGGCATTTATCTTGCCGCGTCGCTCGCGGCGGCCGCGGCCGTGACGACGGGCGGCACCATTGGCTTCGTCGGGCTCGTCGTGCCCCACATGCTGCGCCTCGCGTTCGGCAACGATCAGCGCATGCTCGTACCCGCTGCCGCGCTCGCTGGCGGCGTGGCCGTGATGGGCGCGGACCTCATTGCACGTACGGTCGCGGCGCCCGCGCAGTTGCCGGTGGGCGTTGTCACTGCGCTCGCAGGTGTGCCCGTTTTCCTGTGGATGCTTCTTGCGAGGCGTGCGCGATGAGTGATGCGCGTACACCACTTCTCGCTGCCCACGCGCTCACGTTGCGAGTAGGCGCACGTACGCTCGTCGAATCGCTCACGCAAAGGTTTGCCGCTGGCGAAATCTGGTGTGTAGCCGGCGCGAATGGCGCGGGCAAGACCACGCTGATCGGCGCGCTCGCGGGACTGCGCGAGCCCGCGGCGGGACGCGTGGAAGTGGAGGGCATCGCGCTCGCACAGTGGCCGCCGGTGCGTCTCGCACAGCGCCGCGCGCTGATGCCCCAGGACCAGCGCGACGCATTCAGCGCGAGCGTGATCGACACCGTGCTGCTCAATCGCTATCCGCATCTTTCGGGCTGGGGCTGGGAAGGCGACGCCGATCGCGCCGCCTCGCACGCCGCGCTCGCCACGCTTGGCCTCGAAGCATTCGCCGTGCGCGATGTGCTTTCGCTCTCGGGCGGTGAGCGCCAGCGTGTCGCGCTTGCGGCTGCGCTGTGCCAGGATGCGCCGCTGCTGCTGCTCGACGAGCCGCTCGCGCATCTCGACTTGCATCATCAGATTGCGTGCCTTGAAGCGCTTTCGCGCTGGGTGCGCAGTGATGCGCGTACGCTGCTGTTTTCCTGCCACGACCTCAATCTTGCGCGGCGTTTTGCAACGCACGCGCTACTACTCGATGGCCGAGGCGGCTTTCACGCGGGACCCGTGCGCGAGGTGCTCACGCCGGAGAGGGCGAGCGCCGCATTCGGTCATCCGCTCGTGCTGATACGCGAGGGCGAGCACGAAGCACTCGTGCCTGCGCTCGGTTTGACATCTTCCAGATCGCATTCGGCGGGATCGAACGGCGCGCACTAGTGCGCCGCTCGCGCCCGCATCACTTCGAAACGAAATACACCATGACGTCATCGCTCACTGAACTCCTCGCCGTCGAACCGCTCGACCTCTCGTTGCGCGACGAACTGCAACGCCTCATCGACACCAAGACCAAGCCGCCCGGCAGTCTTGGCCGCCTCGAAACGCTGGCGCGCCAGCTCGGCATGATCCAGGGCACGACGCGCCCGAGCGTCGAACGTCCTGTGATGATCGTGTTCGCGGGCGACCACGGCATTGCCGCCGAAGGCGTGAGCCCGTACCCGCAGGCCGTGACCGCGCAGATGGTCGCGAACTTCGTCGCCGGGGGCGCGGCCATCAACGCGTTCAGCGACGTGGCGGGACTTACGCTCGAAGTCGTCAACGCGGGAGTGGCCACACCGCTGCCGCCGTCGCCCACGCTCGTCGACGTGCCCATCGCGCGAGGTACGCGCAACTTCGCGCACGAGCGCGCCATGACCCGCGACGAAGCCCTCGCCGCGCTCGCGGCGGGCGCTGAGCGCGTGCGTCATCACGCGGCGCTCGGCACGAACGTGATCGGCTTTGGCGAAATGGGCATTGCGAACACGTCGTCGGCCGCGTGCCTGATGAGCCGGCTGTGCGGCGTACCGATCGACGAATGCGTCGGGCGCGGCACGGGCCTCGACAATGCGGGCCTCGCGAAAAAGCGCAACGTGCTGGCGGCGGCGCTTGCGCATCATGCCGACGCGCGCGAGCCGCTCGACGTGCTCGCCGCGTTCGGCGGCTTCGAGATCGCGATGATGGCGGGCGCGTACCTCGAAGCGGCGCGCTCGCGCATGGCAATTCTCGTGGACGGCTTCATCGCGACCTCGGCGCTGCTCGTGGCCGACTCGCTCGCGCCGAGCGTGCGCGACTACTGCGTGTTTGCGCACGCATCGAACGAAGCGGGGCACCGCCGCATGCTCGATCACTTCGGCGCGCGCGAACTGCTCGCGCTCGATCTGCGTCTGGGCGAGGGCACGGGCGCGGCGCTCGCTGTGCCGCTGCTGCGCGCGGCGGTGGCGTTCCTGAACGAAATGGCGAGCTTCGAGTCGGCCGGCGTCGACAATCGCAACGATCGCCACGCCTGAGCGCCGCACGATGAATCCGCTTGCGGAACTGCGTTATTTTTTCACGGCGCTGGGCTATTTCACGCGCGTGCCGGTGCCGCGCTGGGTGGGCTTCGAGCCTGCGTGGCTCAATGCGGCGGCGCGCTACTTTCCGCTCGTCGGCGCGTTGATCGGGGCGCTTGGGGCGCTCGTGTATCTCGCCGCGTTGCGCGTGTTTCCGCCGAGCGTGGCCGTCTTGCTTTCGATGGCTGTCACGCTCCTCGCGACGGGCGCCTTCCACGAGGATGGACTCGCCGATTGCCTCGACGCATTCGGCGGCGGCTACACCCGTGAGGACGTGCTGCGCATCATGCACGATTCGCGCATCGGCGCATTCGGTGCGATTGGTCTTGTGGTGGCGCTCGCGCTCAAGTGGCAGACGCTCGCAGCGCTGCCGCCCGCGCGCGCCGCCATGTTGATGATCGCCGGCCACGCCGCGAGCCGCGCGTGCGCGATCAGCTATCTCGTCTCGCTCGAATATGTGCGTCCCGAGGGCAAGGCCAAGCCCGTGGCGCAGCGCATGAGCGTGCCCGCGTGGTTGTGCGCGTGCGTGTTCGGCCTGCCGTGGCTTTTCTGGCCGATGTGGTCCGGCGCGCCCGACTGGCGCGCGGGCGTCGCGACGCTCGTCGTGCTCGCCGTATTGCGCTATGTGCTGGGGCGTTACTTCGTGCGCCGCATCGGCGGCTATACGGGCGATTGTCTGGGCTTCGCGCAGCAGGTGTTCGAGATCGCCATCTACCTCGTGGGGCTTGCATGGATCTCGTTCTGATCCGCCATCCCGCCGTGGCCGTGGATGCGGGCGTGTGCTACGGCGCAAGCGACGTGCGGCTCGCGGGCGACGCGGCGCAGGAAGCGGCGTTGCTTGCCACACGGCTCGCGTCGCTCGGCGTGCGCGAACCGCAACGGATTGAAACGAGCCCGCTCACGCGCTGCGCGAGCGTTGCGGTGGCGCTTGCCACCGAGCGCGGCCACACGCCTCGAGCAGAATCACGGCTCGCCGAGATGGATTTCGGCGCGTGGGAAATGCAGCGCTGGGACGCGATTGAACGCGCGCAGATCGACGCATGGGCCGCGAATTTCGAGCACGCGCGCGAGCATGGCGGCGAGAGCGTTGCGCAGTTCGATGCGCGCGTGAGCGGGTGGTTCGACACGCTAAACGCGCCCGAGAAGTCCACCGTTTGGGCCGTCACGCATGCGGGCGTGATTCGCACGGTCACGGCGCGCGCGCTCGGCATGCCGCTCGCGCGTTGCGTGCGCTGGCCGCTGGAGATGGGCGCGATTGTCTGCCTGCGTTACGACGTCTATAACGCGCAGTGGCTGCTCGCGCGCTGGAACGCCTGATCAATCGATTCGGATATCGAATCAATTTGTCGCGGCATTGCGCGAGCGGGCGAGATTGAGATCCTTGCACAGTTGCGCCGCGCCCTGGGCGATGCGCGGCGCGGGGCGCGTGAGCAGATCGCCGTCGATGGCGAAGAGATTGCCGCGCGCAACCGCGGTGAGCGCGGGCCAGGCGCGCCAGCGCTCGAGGCTCGGCAGCGGGCGGTCCGGCGAAGTCGCGCCTTGCGAAGCGGTGACGATCGCATCGGGATTGGCGGCGAGCACGGCTTCCGTGGAAACCGTCGGCACGAGCGGATCGAGCGCCGCGAACACGTTGCGGCCTCCGCACAGCGTGATCACGTCGCTGATCATGTGCGAGCCGTTGATGGTCATCAGCGGCTGATCCCAGACTTCATAGAAGACGCTCACGGGCGCGCGCTGCGCATAGTGTGCGCGCAGTTGCGCGATGTCGTGCCGGTAAGTGTTCGCCGCAGCCTGCGCCTCAGATTCGGTGCCGAGCAGCACGCCGAGGCGCGTGAGCGAGGTCGCGACATCGTCGAGCTTGTGCGGCTCGCTGAAAAAGAGCGGGATGTGCAGTGCGCGCAGACGGTCGAGCTGTTGCTGCGCGTTGCCATGACGCCAGACCACGATGAGATCGGGCTTGAGCGCGGCGATGCGTTCGAGGTCCAGCGCGCGGTTGTCGCCCACGCGCGGCACTTTCTGGGCTTCGGGCGGATAGTCGCTGTAGGCCACGGCGCCGACCAGTTTCGCACCGCCGCCCGCGGCATAGAGCAGCTCGGTCACGTGAGGCGCGAGGCTCACGACGCGCCGCGCGGGCGCGGGGAGGGTGACGGCGTTACCGGCGTCGTCGATGGCGGTGACGGTCGCGTTAGCGGCGCACGGGCTGAGCGCCGCGACGACAAACGCTAACGCCAGGATCGACGCGCGCATCAACCGATCGCCCGCATGGATTGATCGAGCGCGTTTTCAAAGCGCTGCCATTCGTCTTCGCAGGCGGGCAGGCCGAAGCGCAGGCTGGCCGGCGCGTCGAAGCGGCGCGTCCACACCGCGTGGCGCGCGAGCGCGTCCTGCAGCGCTGCCGCGCGCGGGTCCGTGATCCACGCGAAAAGCGGCGTGGCGTGCGGCGCGAAGCCGTGAGCGCGCAACAGCGCGACGAGGCGCGCGCTTTCGGCGGCGAGGCGAGCGCGCATTTCGCTTTGCCATGCGCTGTCTTCGAACGCATGGGTGACGGCGTGGCGCGCCGGCCCGCTCACGGTCCACGCGCCCAGATGCGCGCGCAACGCGCCTAACAGGGTAGGTGCGGCAAGCACGAAACCGCAACGCGCGCCCGCGAGCCCGAAGAACTTGCCCGGGGAGCGCAGCACGACGAGTCCTTCGCGGCTGGTTGCGTGCGCAAGCGTTTCGGATCGCTCGTGGCCGAACGCATCGGCGAAAGCTTCGTCGACGATCAGCGTGCCGCCGCGCGCCGCGAGTTGCGCATGCCATTGCAGCAGGCGGGCAGCAGTAAGATGCGTGGCCGTCGGATTGTTGGGGTTCACGACGACCGCATGCGTGACGGCATCGGGCAGCGCGTCGTGCGTGACGTCGAGCGGCACGATTTCGTGGCCTGCGCGCGCGAACGCCGGCGCGTACTCGCCGTAGGTGAGCGGCGCGATCGCTACGCGTGCTGACGCAAGCAGGGCGGGCAGCGCGCGGATCGCGGCCTGGCTGCCCGCTACGGGCAAAACGTGGCGTGCGTCGGGCGCGCCGTAGTAGCGCGCGGCGCACGCGGCGAAGCCGTCGCCATCGTCGGGCAGGCGCCGCCATGCCGTGGGCGGTACGGGCGGCACCGGATAGCCATGCGGGTTGATGCCCGTCGAGAGATCGACCCAAGCGTCCCAGGCGATGCCGTAACGCTCGGCGGCTTCGTGCAGATTGCCGCCGTGGGCGACGAGAGCGGTCGGATGCTCAGACATGGGTCGCCGCGCTCACGAAGGCCAGTGCGAGCATCGCCGCGAGCCACAAAATGGTGGTGCGCTCGACGAGCCGCAAAGCTGCATCCACGTGCTGCGCGCGCGGCGGCGAGCCCGCGCCGAGCGCCGGGCGCTCCTCCAGCGTGCCGTGATAGACGGCCGCTCCGCCCAGAAGAACGTTCAGGCTGCCCGCGCCTGCGGCCATCACCGGACCCGCGTTCGGGCTCTCCCAGCGATGTGCCTGCTCGCGCCAGCAGCGCAGCGCCATGCGCGTGTCGCCGAGCAGCGCGTAGCTCGCGGCGGTAAGGCGCGCGGGAATCCAGTTGAGCACATCGTCGATGCGCGCGGCCGCCCAGCCAAAGCGCAGGAAGCGCGGTGTGCGGTAGCCCCACATCGCGTCGAGCGTGTTGGCGAGACGAAACGCGAGGGCGCCAGGACCGCCCGCGATCGCGAACCAGAACAACGCGCCGAAGATCGCGTCGTTGCCGTTTTCGAGCGCCGATTCCACGGCGGCGCGCGAGAGCGCGGTGGCGTCTGCGCCAGCCGTGTCGCGCGAGACGATGCGGCCGGTCAGCTCGCGCGCCGTTGCGAGATCGCGCCGCGCCAACGCGGCGCCGATCGGCGCGATGTGCTCGGTCAGACTGCGCGCACCGAGCGCGAACCAAAGCAGCGCGACATGCAACGCCCACGTGAGCGGCCACGGCAAGAGCGCGCACAGCAACGCGGTGACGATGACAGGCGGCGCGACAGCGGCGAGCCATGCGAGCAGGCCGAGCGGACGGCCGCGGCGGCCCGTGTTCATGCGCGCTTCGATATGGCTCGCGTAGCGGCCGAAGGCGACGAGCGGATGCGCGCGCCGCGGCTCGCCGAGCCAGCGGTCCACGGCGACGCCGGCCACGGCGAGCGCGGCGGTAACGGGGAGCGTGAGCATCATGAGGTCTCGCGCGGCGCCTTGAGCACCAGAGGCAGGCCCGCCGCGACGAGCGTGGCGCGGTCGGCGAGCGCCGCGATGCGTTGATTGAGGCGGCCGAGCTCGTCGACGTAAAGGCGCGTGGCCGCGCCCATCGGCACGACGCCCATGCCGATCTCGTTGCTTACCACGAGCACCGTGCCTTGCGCGCGCTCGCAGGCGGCGGCGAAGGCGTCGAGGCGCTCGCGCCAGTCGGGCAGCGGCGAGTCGGAATCGGCAGGGCAAAGCAGGTTCGCGAGCCACAGCGTGAGGCAGTCGATCAGAACGCACTGGCCGTGCGCCGCTGCTGCGTCGAGTGCGCCCGCGAGATCGAGCGGTGCCTCGGCAAGTGCCCAGTGCGTGGGCCGCCGCGCGCGATGGTGCGCGATGCGTTCGGCGAACTCGGTGTCGAGCGTCACGCGCGCGGTGGCTATGTAAGTGACCGGCAGGCCGCTCCCGGCGGCGAGGCGTTCGGCGTGCGCGCTCTTGCCCGAGCGTGCGCCGCCGACGATGAAGGTGAGATCGCGCGAATTCATCGCGTGATTGTAACGGCTGCGGTTAGGCATGCCGTTGTCCGTTCGGCCAACGTTGAGGACGCGTCCGGCATGGCGTGGCGGGGCGATGGGATAATGCGCGTTCGCCTTTTCGTGACTATCACGCCCACTTCAGGCCCATTCATCCGCTTCATGACCGCCACGCTACCCGCCGTGCCCCCCGTACCGACCGGCACGCTGATGATCCAGGGCACGACCTCCGACGCCGGCAAGAGCACGCTCGTCGCCGGGCTGTGCCGCCTCGCGCGCCGCGCGGGCGCGCGCGTCGCGCCGTTCAAGCCGCAGAACATGGCGCTCAACAGCGCCGTGACGGTGGATGGCGGCGAAATCGGCCGCGCCCAGGCGCTGCAAGCCGTCGCCGCGGGCATCGAGGCGCACACCGACCTCAATCCGGTGCTGCTCAAGCCCAATAGCGATCTTGGCTCGCAGGTCATCATCCACGGCAAGGCGCGCATGAACCTCAACGCGCGCGCGTACCAGGACTACAAGCCGCTCGCGCGCGAGGCCGTGCTGGAGTCTTATGCGCGTCTGCGCGCGCGCTACGACACGGTGTTCGTGGAAGGCGCGGGCAGTCCCGCCGAAGTCAACCTGCGCGCCAACGACATCGCCAATATGGGCTTCGCGGAGGCGGTTGACTGCCCGGTCGTGCTCGTGGCCGATATCGACCGTGGCGGCGTGTTCGCGCATCTGATCGGCACGCTGGCTTGTCTTTCGCAGAGCGAGCGCGCGCGCGTGAAAGGCTTCGTGATCAACCGCTTTCGCGGCGACCGCACGTTGCTGGAACCCGGCCTCGCCTGGCTCGAGGAGCAGACGGGCAAGCCGGTGCTCGGCGTCGTGCCGTATCTGCACGGCCTCACGCTCGACGCCGAGGACATGCTGCCGGGCGCGGCCCACAGCGGCGCGCAGGCCGAGGGCGAGACGCTGCGCGTCGTCGTGCCGGCGCTGCCGCACATCAGCAACCACACCGACTTCGACGCGCTGCGCGCCCATCCGCAAGTCGACTTCACGTATGTGCGCACGGGCGAAGCGCCGCCCGCCGCCGACCTCGTGATCCTGCCGGGCTCGAAAAACGTGCGCGACGACCTTGCGTGGCTGCGCGCCCAGGGCTGGGAGACGGCGCTCGCGCGGCATCTGCGATATGGCGGGCGCGTGATCGGCATTTGCGGCGGCATGCAGATGCTCGGGCGCTCGATTGCCGATCCGCATGGCGTGGAGGGCGAGCCGGGCGCGCTCGAGGGCTTCGGCTGGCTCGACTACGAGACCGTGCTCACGCGCGAGAAGACACTGAAGAACGTGACGGGCGCGCTCGCGCTGGAAGGCACGGACGCGGGCCCGGCGCGCGTGGCGGGCTACGAGATTCACATGGGTGAGACGCGCGGGCGGGCACTCGATTTGCCCGCGCTGTGGCTTGCTGCGGGAGAAGAGGGGGCGACGCGCCCGGATGGCGCTCGCTCGGCAGACGGCCAGATTCTCGCGACCTATGTGCACGGCCTGTTCGACACGCCCGAGGCGTGTGCGGCGCTCCTGCACTGGGCCGGGCTCGCGCAGGCGCGTGCGGTGGACTATCCGGCGCTGCGAGAGGCATCGCTGGAGCGGCTGGCAGATACGCTCGCGGCGAGCCTCGATCTGGAGAAGGTGTTCGGCGCGATCTGCTAGCGCGCGATCCAATGCGCGGCTGAGAGCCGCGCCCGCTGCTCAGTAAAGCACCATCTGCGTGCAGCGGAACAGGGCGATGGTCTTGCCGTCAGGGCCGCTTACGGTGGCGTCCCAGACCTGGGTGCTGCGCCCGAGGTGCACGCCCGTCGCCACAGCCGAGATCGTGCCTTCGCGCGCGGTGCCCAGATGATTGCTCTTGATCTCGATGGTCGTGAAGTTTTTCGCGTTCGGGGGCAGGTGGGCGAGGCAGGCGTAGCCGCAGGCCGTGTCCGCGAGGCCGATTACCGTGGCGGCGTGCAGGAAGCCGTTGGGAGCGAGCAGGTCGCTGCGCACGTCGAGTTCGGCGCGCAGCAGGCCTTGCTCGAGCGCGATCGGGCGAAAGCCCAGCAAATCGGGCAGGCGGCCACGCTGGCGTTCGAGCAGGGATGCGATCGTGACGTCGTCGCGTAGGGTGCTCATGGTCGGTCAGTCTCCTTGGTTTGATATGAACAATGCGGGTGCGCGCACGTGAGGGACTTCGGCGGCGCGCAATTTGCCGATAATATCGGACGGTTGATTCGGGGCGCAGGCTCGTCCGCAAGTCGCCTCGCAAGGTATCGAACAACGTTACGCAAAAATCACGGCAATCCGGCTGGCCATGCGCCAGCCATCCTGACGGGAGCATTCATGACGGTAATCGTGGTGGCGAATCCCAAGGGCGGCGTGGGAAAGAGCACGCTGTCCACCAATCTGGCCGGCTATTTCGCCGCACAAGGCGAGTGGGTGGCGCTTGCGGACCTCGACCGGCAGCAGTCCTCGCACGCCTGGCTCGATCTGCGGGCCGCGACGCTGCCGCCCATCGAAAGCTGGCAGGTCGATCTGGACAACCCGGCGAAGCCGCCCAAGGGGCTCGAGCACGCCGTCATCGACACGCCCGCGGGCCTGCACGGCAACCGGCTCGGGGCGATCATCGAACTGGCGGACAAGGTGATCGTGCCGCTGCAGCCCTCGATGTTCGACATCCTCGCCACCCAGGACTTCCTGAACCGCCTCGCCAAGGAGAAGGCCGTGCGCAAGGGCGCGATCAAGGTGGGCGTGGTGGGGATGCGGGTGGATGCGCGCACGCGCTCGGCCGAGCAGCTGCAGCGCTTCGTGGAGGGGCTGGAGCTGCCGGTGCTGGGCTATCTGCGCGACACCCAGAACTACGTGCAGCTCGCCGCACACGGCCTCACGCTGTGGGACGTCGCGAAGAGCCGGGTCGAGAAGGACCTCGACCAGTGGCAGTCGATTATCGGCTGGGTGGACGGCAAATAAGCGGCAAATAAGCGGCAAATAAGCGAACAGGTACGGCGGCGCGGGCCCGATGTGCCGCGCCGGCCAGACTCCCGTTTTAGCTCCAGCTTTGCGTCGGTACGTGGTCGCGGCTGCCCTTGATGCGGTTGTTCTCGTCCACGAACACGAGGTCCGGCTTCCAGCCGGCCTTGAGCTCTTCCTCTTCCACGTTCGCGAAGGCCGCGATGATCACAAGGTCGCCCAGTTGCGCGCGGCGCGCGGCCGAGCCGTTCAGCGAAATCATGCCGCTGCCGCGCTCGCCCTTGATCGCGTAGGTCGTGAAACGCTCGCCGTTGTTGATGTTCCAGATGTCGATGCGCTCGTTTTCGACGATGTTCGCCGCTTCGAGCAGGTTTTCGTCGATGGCGCACGAGCCTTCGTAGTGCAGCTCGCAGTGCGTGACCGCGACGCGGTGGATCTTCGACTTGAGCATATGGCGTTGCATGGAGGGTCTCCTCAGGCGGGCGGGCGCGCGGCCCGCCGCGGGTAAGCGGAATCTGGCGAAATCTGCGCAAAGCGGGGCGGCGTGGCCGTCCCGCGGGCCTCAGATCTCGAGGTTGTCGATCAGGCGCGTGGCGCCGATCCTGGCGGCGGCCAGCACGACGAGCGGCGACTCTGCGTCACCGGCCACGCCAGGAGCTGGCGGCAGCAGGTTCGAGCGCTTGCGGATCGCAATGTAGTCGGGCTTCCAGCCGCGCGCGGCGAGCGTCGCCATGGCGTCGAGCTCGAGCTGCTGGAAGTCGCGGCGGCCCGACAGCACCGACTCGCGGATCGCGCGCAGCACGCCCGCCAGTTGCGGCGCCTCGGCGCGCTCGGCTTCGGTCAGGTAGCGGTTGCGCGAACTGAGCGCGAGGCCGTCGGCGTCGCGCACCGTTTCGGCGGCGATCACCTCGGTGGGCAGCGCGAACTGGTTGCACATCGCGCGCACGATCATGAGCTGCTGGTAGTCCTTCTTGCCGAATACGGCCACCCGCGGCTGCACGCAGGACATCAGCTTCATGACGACCGTGCACACGCCCTCGAAGAAGCCGGGGCGGAATTCGCCTTCCAGAATGTCGCCCAGGTCGTGCGGCGGGCGTACGCGGTATTCCTGCGGCTGCGGATACATGTCGCGCTCGGTGGGCGCGAACAGCACGTAGACGTTTTCCTTCTGCAGCTTCTCGATGTCGTCCTGGAGCGTGCGCGGATACTTGTCGAAGTCTTCGTTCGGGCCGAACTGCAGCCGGTTGACGAAGATGCTCGCCACGACCGGGTCGCCGTGCTGGCGCGCGAGGCGCATCAGCGAGAGATGGCCTTCGTGCAGGTTGCCCATGGTCGGCACGAACGCGGTGCGGTTTTGGCCGCGCAACTGGTCGCGCAATTCCTGAATCGAGCTAATGACTTTCATGATCGGGTGCTTTATGCCTCGCGCGGGGCAAGACTTGGGTTGCACGGCCGCAAGCGCGAGACCCGGACGATGGGCCGCGAGCGGACGTCGCGCGCCCGGTCCGCGCAGGTGGCGCGGCAAGTGTTTCGTGTGCCCCATAGATGGGACGAGACCGGGCAGGCGCGGGCGATTGTAGTGGATTTGTGAATGCCGCGCACCCGCCTCGGGTAGGGGGTTGTCCTGGCGTTCCTTTGAGCGGCCCGGTGGAACTCCCTGTGCGATGCCGTCCTCGAGGTGGCCCTATTTATCGCCGGGAATCAGGCCGGCAGATACGCGAGCCGCACGTAAATCGGCGCAAACGGTTCGGGCTGGGTGATCTCGATGAGCGATTCGCGCGACAACTCCAGCATGGCGATGAAGTTCACGACCACGACGGGCACGCCGCGCGTGGTGTCGAACAGCTCGGAGAACTCCATGAAGCGCTCGCCCTGGAGCCGGCGCAGGATGATGCTCATGTGCTCGCGCACCGAAAGCTCCTCGCGCGAGATCTTGTGATGCTGGACGAGCTTCGCGCGCTTGATGACGTCGGCCCACGCGGCGCGCAGGTCGTTGCTGTCCACGTCGGGAAAGCGCGGCGTGATGCTCTGCTCGATATACACCTCGGCGCGCAGGAAGTCGCGGCCGAGTTGCGGCAACTGGTCGAGGCGCTGGGCGGCGAGCTTCATCTGCTCGTATTCGAGCAGGCGGCGCACGAGTTCGGCGCGGGGGTCTTCGGCTTCCTCGCCGGTGTCGGCCTTCTTGACCGGCAGCAGCATGCGCGACTTGATCTCGATGAGCATGGCCGCCATCAGCAGATATTCGGCCGCGAGTTCGAGGTTGGTCTTGCGCAGCTGCTCGACATAGCCGAGGTACTGGTTCGTGACCTCCGCCATCGGGATGTCGAGGACGTTGAAGTTCTGCTTGCGGATGAGGTACAGCAGCAGGTCGAGCGGACCTTCGAAGGTCTCGAGGAAAACCTCGAGCGCGTCCGGCGGGATATAGAGGTCCTGCGGGAGCTTGAAGAGCGGCTCGCCGTAAAGGCGTGCGAACGCGACGCCGTCGACCGTGTCGGGCGTCGAGTCGGTCGCGGGTGTGGTCAGCGCCTCACCGGGTGTTTGCCCGGCAGCGTGGCCCGCGTGACTGGCCGCGTGCTCGCCTGCTGGCGGCGCGCCGGCCCCGTCGGCCTCGGCCATCAGAAGTTCTGGTAGTAGACGTAGGACGTTTGCTTCACGCGCGAAGCCTGCTGGCGCTCGCGTTCGTCGAGGTCGATCGGCTGCTTGTCCCACAGGAGCGCGCGGCCCTTGCGTTGCTGTTCTTCGAGCTGCGGCTTTTGCTGCTTGAGCTGGTTGATGAACTGCGTGATGTCCGACTGATACATGGCTGACGTCCGTCCAGTAAGGCGGGGCGCCTGATTGCACCGCGCCGCTAATTCTGTCGGCGGCAATTTTACCGCAAGCCAGGGCCGCGGAACATCCGCGCCGACTTTCGTGCTGCATGGCCTGTGCCGTGGTCTTCCCGCCCCTTTGCGCCTCCTCCTGGGGTTTTGACGCGCCGATGTGGTGAAATAACGCGTTTGTGCCCGTTGCCGCCCCCCGTGCCCTGCGCGCGAGCGGCGCAACCGGCGCCAACCAGTTCCACGACGGCCGGAGGTGGCGTTTGGCAGGATGGGTGATCGAAGCATTGCGCGCACGGCGGCGCCCCTCGCGGGCGGCGCGGCCACGGCTCGCCGCGTGCCTGGTCGTCTGTCTCGCCGAGTTCTGCGCCATGGCGACGCCCGCTCGGGCCGACATCCTGACTACCCTCCTGCCGTGGATGCGCCCGCGCACCTACTACGACGTCGACATCCAGGCCACTCCGCGCGATCTGCGCAAGCTCCTCGAGGCGCACCTCGACATTGCGCGCTTCGCCACGCGCGCCGACGTGAACGAGGACCAGTTCGAGTTCCTCGTGACCGCGACGCCGCAGCAGGTGCGAGACCTCGCCTCGACCGCGGGCTATTTCACGCCGGTCGTGCGCACCGATGTGCGCACGATCGACGGCAGGCGGCACGTGCGGGTGAGCGTCGACTCGGGGCCGCGCACGACGATTTCGTCGGTGAAGCTCGTCTTTCGCGGCCCCGTCCTCACGGAAGACCCGGCGCAGGAGAACACCGCGCGCTTCGCGTTCTCGCTGCACGACGGCGACGCCTTTTCGCAGTCCGGCTGGGACGACGCCAAGAACGCGTCGCTCAAGGCGCTGCAGGCGCGCCGCTACCTCGGCGCCAAGATCGCGTACTCGGAAGCGCGAATCGATCCGCTCAGGCACGACGCGCAACTTTCCGTAACGTTCGACAGCGGGCCGACCTTCACGCTGGGCAAGCTCGATGTTTCAGGCCCGCGGCGCTATCCGGGCTACATCATCGACAACGTGAATCCGCTCTCGCCGGGCGAGATCTACGACCTGAACCGCGTGGCCGAACTGCAGCGCCAGGTGCAGAACACGCCGTACTACGCGAGCGTGGCGATCGACGTGGACGCGAACACGCAAAAGCCGCTCGATACGCCCGTGCACGTGAAGGTGAGCGAGTTCCCGTACAACAACTTCCGCGGCGGCGTGGGTTATTCGACCGATACCGGCGCGCACGTCCAGGGCTCGTACACGTATCTGAATACGTTCGGGGCGGCATGGCCGTTCCAGGTGCAGGGGCGACTCGACCAGATCCAGAAGTTCGGCCAGGTCCAGCTTTCGATGCCGCCGGGTCCGCGCGCCTGGACCAACAGCCTCGTTGCGTCCTACACGACCACCGACGTCTCGGACACGAACATCTATAGCGCGCGCGTTGGCGTGCAGCGCACGCGCACCTCGCAGAACATCGACTACGCCTACGCGCTGATGTTCTACGACGACCGGCTCACGCAGAACGTGGGGCCGTCCTCGCGAGCCTGGGCGCTCGTGCCGACCTGGGGCTGGACGCGCCGCAACGTCGACGACCCGCTCTTTCCGCGCTCGGGCAACATCATTCGCATGGAGGCGGGCTTCGCGGTCAAGAACATAGGCACCGAGCAAAGCTTCTTGCGCGCCTACATGCGTGGCCAGCAATACCTGCCGATCGGCCGCAGCGACATCATGGTGTTTCGCGCGGAACTGGGCGGCGTGTTCACGAGCGGCCCGTCGAGCGGCATCCCCGCGTCGCTCTTGTTCCGCGCGGGCGGGTCGAACTCGGTGCGCGGCTACTCGTTCCAGAGCATCGGTAACGACCAGTCGGGCTCGATCCTGCCGACCAAGTATCTCGTCACCGGGTCAGCCGAGTACCAGCACTGGTTCAGCCACGACTGGGGCGGCGCGGCGTTCTTCGACGTCGGCACCGCCACCGACACCTGGGGCGAAAAGGAGTTCGATCCGGGCGCAGGTATCGGCGCGCGCTGGCGCAGCCCCGTCGGGCCGGTCAACCTCGATCTCGCCTATGGCTTCCGCACTCACAGCGTGAAGCCTTATCTGACACTCGGGATCGCCTTCTGATGATGACGCGCTCGCTGCCCCGAATCGCCACGACCGCTGCGCCGCACGGCGAGGTGGTCGTATGAGCGCGCGTCGTTTCGCTGCTTTGGCGTGGCTGCCCGCCGCGTTTGCGATTCCGCCGGGCGAGGCTGGCAGCGGCCCGGACGAAGAAGCGCGCGGTGAATCCGGACGCAATGGCGGTGACGCCGGTGCGCCGCCGCCGCGACGTGGGCCGAGGCTCTGGAAGGCGCTTGCGTGGGCGATCGTCATGCCGGTGCTGCTTGTCGGGCTCGTCGCCGGCTTGCTCTATGGCGTGCTGACCACCGAGCGCGGCACGGCCTACGCCTGGCGCGTGGCGGTCAAGCTGCTCGACGGCAAGCTCGCGGGGAGGCTCGAAGGCGGCACGCTCGCGAGCGGCGTGCGTTTTTCCAACGTGAGCTGGCGCGGCACGGACGGCACCACGCTCAAGGTCGACCGCATTGGCGGCCAATGGGAGTTGCACGGCTTCGGCCAGAAACCCTGGCGCTTCGTGGTGGACTATCTGCATGTCGGCGATGCAGAGATGCGCATCGTGCCGTCGCACGAGCCTTCTTCGCCCATGAAGCTGCCTGAGAACCTGCAGTTGCCGCTTGGGCTCGAGATTCGCGACCTGCAGGTGGACAAGCTCACGCTGCACGAAGGCACCTCGACCAACGAGTTCTCGCAGTTCCAGTTCCACGGGCGCAGCGACGGCCGCCATCACGAGGCCGCCATCGAGCGTCTGGACACACCCTTCGGCGCGGTGAGCGCCGAGGCGAAGCTCGATGGCGTGCGGCCGTTTGCGCTCACGGGCGACCTGGGCTACTCCGGCAAGGTGAACGGCGAGGAGGTGCAGGTGAGTGCGAATCTCGCCGGCTCGCTCGAAGCGCTCACGGCCGACATCGAGGCGAGCGGCATGAAGCTCACCGGCCGCGCGCATGTGGAGGCCACGCCGTTCGCCTCCGTGCCCTTGCAGCGCGCCACGCTCGCGTTCGATCACGTCAATCCGCAGGCGTTCGCGCCGGGCGCGCCGTTCGCAGACCTCGCGGTGCGTGCGCAGTTGCAGCCCGTGCCGGGCGGTGCGGCGGGCGTGCCGGCAGCGCTCGCGGCGGTGGCTTCGGGGGCTGCGGCCGCGTCGGCAGTGACGCCGGCTTCCGTGCCGATGTTGGCATCGGCGCCTGCGGGGGGCGCGAAGCCCGATGCCGCGGCTGCCTCCGCTGCATCGGCCACGGCCGCCGCGGCCCGCGCGCGCAGCAACGCGGCGGGCTTCACGGTGGCGGGCGCGGTCTCGATCGTGAACGCGAAGCCTGGCGCCATCGACGAAAAGCTGTTGCCGCTCATCGACGCCCACGCCGACGTCGTGCTCGATGCGAAGATGCAGCGCATTCAGAAGCTCGCCGTACGTCTCGTGAAGAACGCGACGATCACCGGCGGCGGCACGATCAGCGGGCGCGACGGACGCTTCGATCTGAGGGTGGCCGGGCTCGACCTCAACGCGATCCAGTCGAGCGTGCGCGCGACGCAATTCGCGGGGCCGGTCGGCGTGCGGCTGAACGGCGACGTGCAGAGCGTCACGCTCGATCTCGCCGATCCGCGCGCGGCGCTGCGCGTGCAGGGCAAGGTCACGCAGGACCCCGCGCGCCTGTCGCTCAGCGACGTGCGGCTGACTTCGGGTGCGGGCCGTATCGACCTGTCGGGGGCGCTCAAGCACGACGCCAGTTCGACGTATCAACTCAAGGCGGTGCTGACCAACTTCGACCCGCTGACGCTCACGTCGCAGATCCCGGCGCGCACGGCCCCGAAGGCGCCAGGCCCGGCTGCGCGGCCGCGGCCTGCGCCCGCGGCCCAGCCCGCCGCCGACGCGCTCAATCCGAGACGCAATCTCGCGCTCAATCCGGCGCTGAATCCGTCGCTCAATGCCGCGGAATCGGGCGAGCAGGCAGCCGAGCAAAAGCGCGTGGAGATCGCGAAGCAGACCGAGCAGGGCGGGGCGGGCCACCCCGAGGCAAAGCCGAGACCCGCGGCGCGTCCCGCCGGACGGCGCATCGAAGCGCGCGTGAACGGAACCCTCAACGCGAGCGGCACGCTTGCGCCCACCTTCACGACGAAGGCCGAGTTCAAGCTCGGCCCGAGCGTGTACGACGACTTGCCGCTCACGGGCGAGGGCCTCATCCAGCTGGCGGGCTCGCGCATTCTGCCAAGCCGCGCGAACCTCTCGATCGCGGGCAATACCGTCGATCTGCAAGGCAGCTTCGGCGCGCGTGGCGACCGTCTGCGCTTTCGCGTGGATGCGCCGCAGCTTGACCGCCTGGGCTTCGGCATTGCGGGCCAGCTCGCGGCCAACGGCGACGTGACCGGCACCTTCGCGCATCCCGACGTTTCGCTCGACTACAAGGCCGAGCACGTGGTGTTCGGCGAGAACCGCGTCGGCCATGCCGAGGGCCGGGCGCTCGCGCGTGACGGCGCGAACGGCGCCCTTGCCTTCAGCACCGACGCGAGCGACATCGCCGTGGCGGGCGTCGATATCACGACGCTCACCGCGCACCTCGACGGCACGCGCGCGAAGCACACGCTCAGCGCGAGCGCGAAGGGCAAGGTGCAGGGCCAGCCGATCGACTTCGTGGTGGCGGCGAACGGCGGCCTCCAGGACACGCGCGAAGGCACGCGCTGGAACGGCACGCTCACGCAGCTCGAGAACCGCGGCGTGCCCGGCGTGAAGCTGCAATCGCCGATGACGGTGAGCGCGGGCCCCGGCAAGGTCACGCTGGGCGCGACGCGTCTGGTGGGCGAAGGCGCGTCGCTCGACCTGAAATCGTTTGATCTCGACCACGGCCGCATCCGCTCGGCGGGCACGCTCACCAACGTGTCGCTCGCGCGCATCATGCAGATCCGGGCGCAGTTCACGGGCGTGCCGTCCACGCTCAGGACCGATCTGGTCTTCGACGGCGACTGGGACTTCTCCGTCGGCCAGACGGCCACTGGCTACGCGCAGATCAAGCGCCGCTCGGGCGACGTCACGACCGAGGTCGGCCGCGGTTTCGCCTCGCTCGGCGTGGCCGACCTCAACGCGCGCGCGGCCTTCAGCGGCGGCAACCGCCTCGCGCTCACGGTGCAGGCGAAGGCGAGCCGCGTGGGCACGCTCGACATCGACGCCTACACGACGCTCGCGCCGCGCGACGGCATCCTCACCGTCGCGGACGAAGCGCCGATCGGCGGCACCATCAAGGCGAACGTGCCCTCGCTCAGAAACACGGGCGGCATGCTGGGCCCGACGTATCTGCTCGATGGTCATCTCGCGTTGCAGCTCGCGCTCGGCGGCACCGTCGCGAAGCCGAATCTCACGGGCTCGCTGATCGGCGACGGGCTTTCGGCCACCGTGGTCGATCAGGGCCTGGAGCTCAAGGACGGCGTGATCCGCATCGCGCTCTCGCAGAACCTCGTCGACTTCCAGCAAGTGGAGTTCCACGGCGCGACGAGCGGCACGCTGCGCGCGACGGGCCGCGTGCGTCTGGACAACGCCGAACCCGATCTCACGGCGAGCATCGTTGCCGACAAGCTCGAGCTGTTCGCTTCGCCCGACCGCAAGCTCTCGCTTTCCGGCAGCGCGAGCATCGCCAACGGCGGGCATCTGGGCGGCATGCAGATCGACGGCAAGTTCATTGTCGATCACGCGCTGTTCGACATGCCCCAGTTGCCCGCACCCTCGCTCGGCGACGACGTCGTGATCGTGCGCCCCGACGGCACGACGGTCGGCGGCAGGCCGCCCATCGAAGAAACGGCCTCGACCAAGCCCGCCCCGCGCTTTGCTCCGCGCGCCAACGTCGACATCGATCTCGGCCGCGACTTCCGTTTCCGCGGGCAGGGCGCGGATCTGGGCCTCGCTGGCATGATTTCGGTCAACAGCGCGCCGGACGTGCCGCTGCGCGCGGTCGGCAACGTGCGCGTGACCGAAGGCTCCACGTACACGGCGTTCGGCACCAAGCTCAACATCGAAAACGGCTTCTTCACGTTCAACGGGCCGGTAGGCAATCCGGGCATCAACATTCTCGCCATGCGGCGCAACCAGCAGGTCGAAGCCGGTGTGCAGGTCACCGGCACCGTGCAGACGCCGGCGGTGCGCCTCGTTTCCGAGCCCAACGTGCCCGATAACGAAAAGCTCTCATGGCTGCTGTTCGGGCACGGCACCGACCAGGGCAACAACCTCGGCCAGCAGAACGCGATGACGACGGCGCTCGCCTTGCTCGGCAGCGCGCAAGGCAAGCGCATTGCGCAGAGCATCGGTCTCGACGAATTTTCGATCGGACGCAGCGAGGTAGGGCTGACCGACACCGAGGTCGTGATGATCGCGAAGGTCATCAACCAACGTCTCGTAATTGGTTATGAGCAGGGCCTGCAGTCGGCGTCGAACGCGGTGAAGGCCACGATCAACCTCACGCGTTTCTGGTCGCTGGTTGTGTACGGCGGCACGTTCAATGGCGCCGATATTCTTTATACGCGAAGGTTTGATCGGTTTCGCAAGTAGGAAGGCTTGCGCGCGGCGCGAAAAAAAAGCACACCCGAAGGTGTGCTTTGCGCCGATGTGTCCGTACGCTGGTGCGCCTTAGCGCACGCGCATGCCCGGCTTCGCGCCGCTATGCGGCTCGAGAATGTACAGGCCCGGTTCGGCCTTCTCATTCGCGGCGGAGGCCGCGAGCACCATCCCTTCGGACATCCCGAACTTCATCTTGCGCGGCGCGAGGTTCGCGACCATCACCGTCAGTTTGCCCTTGAGGTCCTCCGGCTTGTATGCGGAGCGGATGCCCGAGAACACGTTGCGCGTTTTTTCCTCGCCCACGTCGAGCGTGAGTTGCAGCAGCTTGTCCGAACCTTCGACGATGTTGCAGTCGACGATCAGCGCCACGCGCAGGTCGATCTTCGCGAAGTCGTCGATGGAGATGACTTCCGGCGTTTCATCGGCGGCGGGCTTCTTCGCTTCCTTCGCAGCCTTCGACTTCTTGTTTGCGTCCGCAGCCGCAGCGGCGGGCGCATCGGTGGCCTGCAGCGAATCGCGATTGGCGGCGAGCAGCGCTTCGATCTGCTTCGGATCGACGCGCGTCATCAGGTGCTTGTACGCGTTGATCGGCTGTTGCGACGAGAGCGCCTTGCCTGCATCGGCCCACGTGAGCGGCGCGATGGCGAGGAATTGTTCGACGCCTTCAGCGAGTTGCGGCAGCACCGGCTTCAACGCAAGCGAAAGCAGGCGGAACGCTTCGAGGCTCACGCTGCAAGTCTCGTGCAGCGCCAGCGCGTTGGCCGGATCCTTGGCCTGTTCCCACGGCTTGGCCGTATCGACGTAACCGTTGACGGCGTCGGCGAGCTCCATCGTCTGACGCAGCGCGCGGCTGTATTCGCGTGCTTCGTAGTGCGCAGCGATTTGCGGAATCGCGGCGCGCATCTGCGCGATGAGCGGATGGTTCATCGCGCTGTCCTGCACGCGGCCTTCGAAGCGCTTGATC
The DNA here is from genome assembly GCF_038900775.1 of Paraburkholderia sp. JHI869. Lineage (NCBI taxonomy): Bacteria > Pseudomonadati > Pseudomonadota > Betaproteobacteria > Burkholderiales > Burkholderiaceae > Paraburkholderia > Paraburkholderia sp. JHI869. The sequence goes on along the minus strand of NZ_JAYMSC010000004.1, from coordinate 45,410 downwards.
AGGAAGCCCGCTGCGCGGCTCGCGATGTTGATGTATTTGCCGACGAGGTCGCTGTTCACGCGCGCCTGGAAGTCTTCGAGGTTCAGGTCGAGGTCTTCCATCGTGCTGTTGAGCTTCGCGGCGAAGTAGTAGCGCAGCCACTCGGGGTTCAAGCCCGTGGTCACATAGCTTTCCGCCGTGATGAAGGTGCCGCGCGACTTCGACATCTTCGCGCCGTCCACGGTCAGGAAGCCGTGCGCGAACACGTTCGTCGGCGTGCGGTGACCCGAGAACTGCAGCATGGCCGGCCAGAACAGCGTATGGAAATACAGGATGTCCTTGCCGATGAAGTGGTACTGCTCCGTCTTCGAACCGGCCTTCACCCACGCTTCGAAGTCGATGCCGCGCTTCTCGCACAGGTTCTTGAAGCTCGCGTAATAGCCCACCGGCGCGTCGAGCCACACGTAGAAGTACTTGCCGGGCGCACCCGGAATCTCAAAGCCGAAGTAGGGCGCGTCACGCGAGATGTCCCAGTCGGCGAGCTTCGATTCGCCCGAGTCGCCCAGCCACTCGCGCATTTTGTTGGTTGCTTCGGGCTGAGCCAGGCCGCTCACCCAGCCGCGCAGGAAGTCTTCGCAGCGCGGGTCCGAGAGGCGGAAGAAGTAGTGCGTCGAGGTCTTGCGAATGGGCGTCGCGCCCGAAACCACCGAGTACGGATTCTTCAGGTCGGTAGGCAGGTAGGTCGAGCCGCACACTTCGCAGCTGTCGCCGTACTGGTCCTTCGCGCCGCACTTCGGGCACTCGCCCTTGATGAAGCGGTCCGGCAGGAACATGTTCTTGACCGGGTCGTAGGCCTGCTCGATGTCGCGCGTCTCGATGAAACCCGCTTCCTTGAGCGCCAGATACACCGACTCGGAAAGCACGCGGTTCTCTTCGGAGTCCGTCGAGTAGTAGTTGTCGAACGACACGCCGAAGCTGTCGAAGTCGCGCTTGTGCTCCTGCCACACGCGCGCGATCAGCTGCTGCGGCGTGAGGCCTTCCTTCTCCGCGCGCAGCATGACGGGCGTGCCGTGCGTGTCGTCGGCACCGACGTAATAGACCTCGTGGCCATGCATTCGCAGCGCGCGGACCCAGATGTCCGTCTGGATGTACTCGACCAGGTGGCCGATGTGGATCTGACCGTTGGCGTACGGCAGAGCAGACGTAACGAGAATCTGGCGGCGGCCGCTTTGATTGGCATGCGCGCCGGCTGCTGCGAGGTCGGTGGCGGGTGCTGACATAAGTGAGGGGAAGTCCGATGTTGCGGGGGGAAAGGGCGATTTTAGCAGGGCGGACGCACCGCCGTTCAGCCAGCGGGTGGGCGCGCTTATGCGAAGTGCCTGGAGGAACGCGGGCCGCGCAAGCAAGCGTCATGCTGCGTTGCACAAATTACAGGCAAAAAAAACCGGGGCAAGAATGGCCCCGGAGCAACAACGACAAGAGGAGAATGGTGACGCGGCGGCACTGCCGCACACGTACCGTAAAGACAGACAGCACGATTTCCCGAGAGTTCGAAAAATTTTTCGATTCTCTGCCCGCACTTTCAGCGGGGCGCTTGATGGCTGTCCGGCACGGGTTTCGACGCGCGCATCCGCCCCTCGGAATGCAAACGGGACGGCATGGAAGCCGTCCCGCTGATGTGTCGCCATTTATCCTGCGCAGTTGCCCGCAACCGCGCCAGGCCGGCTTAGCCGCCCTGGTGCTGCGCCGTTGCGCGCAGATAGATTTCCACGCGGCGGTTCGCGGCGCGGCCGGCTTCCGTGCTGTTGTCGGCGATCGGCTGGGTGTCGCCGCGGCCTTCGGCCGACATGCGCTGCATCTGGATGCCGCGCGAGGCGAGGTAGTTCACCACGCTCTGCGCGCGGTTGGCCGACAGCGTCTGGTTGTACGCGGGCTGGCCGGTGTTATCCGTATGGCCCACGACTTGCGCGACGACTTCCGGGTTCTGCTGGAGCGTCTGCGCGACCTGGTCGAGCACCGGCGCGAACGACGGCTTGATCGCGTAGCTGCTGGTATCGAACGTCACGTTGCTCGGAATGTTGAGCTTGAGCGAGCCGTCCGGCTGCTCGGTGATCTGCGTGCCCGTGCCCTTGGTGGAGCCCGACAGCCTGTTCTTGATGTTCTGCCAGTTGTAGCCGGTGACGCCGCCGACCAGCGCGCCCGCGCCTGCGCCGATCGCCGCGCCCTTGCCGCCGCCGAAGATGGCGCCGATCGCCGCGCCCGTGCCTGCGCCGACACCGGTGCCGACGGCCGTGTTGGTGCCCTGCTGCGTCGCGCAGCCGGCGACGAGCGCGCCGGCAACGGCGAAGACGGACAGGCGAGTCAGGATTCTTGTGTTCATTTGCTTTCCTTTCTTGAGTGGAACGGACGCTGCCCGCGGCGTTCGCGGTCCCGTATGTGAACAGGGTCTTCGAACGGCACGCGGCGGCAGCTACTACAATGACGCCTTGAGGTTTGCGCCGCCAGGCGAAAAGCTGCTGGAGAGCAGCTTTGCGAGCGCCTGGCTGGCACACGAAATCGATGCTGCGCGAAGCGTGCCCTTTTGGGCGATTTTGCGCAATGCAGCTTAACAATTTCTTTCGATTTCCGGCGCGTAGGCGATCAGTCCTCACTCGGATAGGCGCTTACGCAGACCGGCATTTCTCCCCACGGAGTTTCAATGAGCATAGATCGGGCATTGGTCGACGCCGCGCTCGCGGCCTTGACGGATCCGAACACGGGCCACCCCTACGCGGTGGCCAAGGGCGTGCGCAACGTCACCGTCGAAGGCGATACGGTCGGCGTCGAAATCGTGCTCGGCTATCCGGCGAAGAGCCAGTTCGAAGGCGTGCGCAAGCAGGTCGAGGCGGCGCTCGCCGCCGTGCCGGGCGTGCAGGTGAGCCGCGTCGCGGTCAGAAGCGAGATTACCGCGCATACGGTGCAGCGCGGTGTGAAGCTGTTGCCGAATGTGAAGAACATCGTGGCGGTGGCCTCGGGCAAGGGCGGCGTGGGCAAGAGCACGACCGCCGTGAATCTCGCGCTCGCGCTCGCGGCCGAAGGCGCATCGGTCGGCGTGCTCGACGCGGACATCTACGGCCCTTCGCTGCCGATGATGCTCGGCATCGAGGGCCGCCCGGAGTCGCCCGACGGCCAGTCGATGAATCCGCTCGAAGGCCACGGCGTGCAGGCCAACTCGATCGGTTTTCTGATCGAGCAGGACAACCCGATGGTCTGGCGCGGCCCGATGGCGACTTCCGCGCTCGAGCAGTTGCTGCGTCAGACGAACTGGCGCGAGCTCGACTATCTCGTGGTCGACATGCCGCCGGGCACCGGCGACATCCAGCTCACGCTTTCGCAGAAAGTGCCCGTCACGGGCGCCGTGATCGTCACGACGCCGCAGGACATCGCGCTGCTCGACGCGAAGAAGGGCCTCAAGATGTTCGAGAAGGTGGGCATTCCGATTCTCGGCATCGTCGAGAACATGGCCGTGCACATCTGCTCGAACTGCGGCCACGCCGAACATATCTTCGGCGCGGGCGGCGGCGAGCGCATGGCGAAGGAGTACGGCGTGGAAGTGCTCGGCAGCCTGCCGCTCGACATTGCCATTCGCGAGCAGGCCGATTCGGGCAACCCCACCGTAGTGGCCGCGCCGCAGGGGCCGGTGGCGGAAATCTATCGCGCCATCGCGCGCCGCGTGGCGATCCAGATCGCCGAGCGCGCCCGCGACATGACCTCGAAGTTCCCGACCATCGTCGTGCAGAACACCTGAGCTCCAGTGGGGGCCGCGGCGCTTGTGCGGCGCCCCGCGCATGGGGACAGATAGGCGCGCGGCGCGCCGCGTGCGCGGTATCATGTGGACTTCATCGGGTCCGGTATGGCGGCAGCAACGGGGCTGCCGCCGCCCGGCAAGAGGATCGCATGGATAAAGGACACGACAGGCAAGCGGGGAATTCGCACGTCGTACGGATGATCGCCCTCGTGGCGCTTTGCGGCTGCGCGCTGCTCGCGGGGTGCACGAGCTTCATGGGCCAGCAGGACAAACGCGCGGTCGCGCAGTTGCTGCCCACTGTCGGCAGCCAGGTGCGTGGTACGGTCTCGTTCGTCGAACACTCGGACGGCGTGCAGGTGAGCTACAACCTCGCGGGCCTGCCGCCCGACAGCGATCACGCCTTGCAGGTGCACGAGCGCGGCGACTGCAACGCCACCGACGCTTCGAGCGCCGGCGCGGTGTTCGCGCCCGCCGCGGAGCGCCTGAAGCCCGGCGCGCGCGTGGAAGGCGACCTCGGCAATATCCATGCGGATTCGAATGGCGTGGCGACGGGCTTTATCGTCGCACCCGACGTCTCGCTCGACGGCGTGCGCTCCGTGCTGCAACGCGCGGTGATCGTGCATCGGGACGCCATCGACCCCTACGCTTACCCGCAGCGCGGCACGGGCCCGGCGCTCGCTTGCGGACTGATCCGCGCCCAGTGAGCGTAGCGTTTGCGGTGGCGCGAAACGCAGTTCCAGGCATGCCGATCCACATCGCGTAAAATAGGCGCCTTTCGCACGCGGCGCGCGCCCTGTGGGTCCGTCCGCATGCTTTCCCGACCCGATTTTTTCGTTACGTAGCGAACATGGCAATCAAGTCCGACAAGTGGATCCGGCGCATGGCCGAAGAGCAGAAGATGATCGAGCCGTTCGTGCGCGATCAGGTCCGTATGTCGGAAGACGGCCGCAAGATCGTGAGCTACGGCACCTCGAGCTACGGCTACGACATCCGCTGCGCCGACGAATTCAAGATCTTCACGAACATCAATTCGACCATCGTCGATCCGAAGAACTTCGACGAAAAGTCGTTCGTGGACTTCAAGGGCGACGTCTGCATCATCCCGCCCAATTCGTTCGCGCTTGCGCGCACGGTCGAGTATTTCCGCATTCCGCGCAACGTCCTGACCGTGTGTCTGGGCAAGTCCACCTATGCGCGCTGCGGGATCATCGTGAACGTCACGCCGTTCGAGCCCGAGTGGGAAGGCTATGTGACGCTCGAATTCTCAAATACGACACCTTTGCCTGCGAAAATCTACGCGAACGAGGGTGTGGCTCAAGTGCTGTTCTTCGAAAGCGATGAGATCTGCGAGGTCTCCTACGCGGATCGCGGCGGCAAATATCAAGGCCAGCACGGCGTCACCCTGCCGAAGACCTGACGCACACAACCACCGGACACAACGACATACGGGGACCGCTGCGCGTCATATGCAGCGGTCGTTTCTTTTGGAGAATCGCCCATGAAGTTTCGTTTTCCCGTCGTCATCATCGACGAAGACTTTCGCTCCGAGAACATCTCGGGTTCCGGCATCCGCGCGCTCGCCGAAGCCATCGAGAAAGAGGGCGCGGAAGTCCTCGGGCTGACGAGCTACGGCGACCTCACGTCGTTCGCGCAACAGTCGAGCCGCGCGGCATGCTTCATCCTCTCGATCGACGACGACGAACTGCTGCCCTACGTGGAAGGCTCGGACGGCGAAGCGCCGGAGCACGCGCCCGCCATCGTCGCGCTGCGCGCGTTCATGGAAGCGGTGCGCACGCGCAACGCCGACATCCCCATCTTCCTGTACGGCGAGACGCGCACCTCGCGCCATCTGCCCAACGACATCCTGCGCGAACTGCACGGCTTCATCCACATGTTCGAGGACACGCCGGAGTTCGTCGCGCGTCACGTGATTCGTGAAGCGCGCGTGTACCTCGACGCGCTTGCGCCGCCGTTCTTCAAGGAACTGGTGAAGTACGCCGACGAAGGTTCGTACTCGTGGCACTGCCCGGGCCACTCGGGCGGCGTCGCGTTCCTGAAGAATCCACTTGGGCAGATGTTCCACCAGTTCTTCGGCGAGAACATGCTGCGCGCGGACGTCTGCAACGCGGTCGAGGAACTCGGCCAGCTGCTCGATCACACGGGCCCGGTCGCGGCTTCGGAGCGCAACGCGGCGCGCATTTTCAGCGCCGACCACGTGTTCTTCGTGACCAACGGCACGTCGACGTCGAACAAGATCGTCTGGCACGCCACCGTGGCGCCTGGCGACATCGTGCTGGTGGACCGCAACTGCCACAAGTCGATCCTGCACGCGATCACGATGACGGGCGCGATTCCCGTGTTCCTCACGCCGACGCGCAACAACTTCGGCATCATCGGCCCGATTCCGCGCGACGAGTTCAAGCCGGAAAACATCCGCAAGAAGATCGAGGCGAACCCGTTCGCCCGCGAAGTGCTCGCGAAGAATCCGAACGCCAAGCCGCGCATTCTCACGATCACGCAAAGCACGTACGACGGCGTGGTCTACAACGTCGAAATGATCAAGGATCTGCTCGGCGACATGCTCGACACGCTGCACTTCGACGAAGCCTGGCTGCCGCACGCCGAATTCCACGAGTTCTACCAGGACATGCACGCGATCGGCGCAGGCCGTCCGCGCACCAAGGCGCTCGTGTTCGCGACGCACTCCACGCACAAGCTGCTCGCCGGCATCTCGCAGGCTTCGCAGATCGTCGTGCAGGACTCGGAAGACAGCGCGTTCGACCGCCACCGCTTCAACGAGGCGTATCTCATGCATACGTCCACGAGCCCGCAGTACGCGATCATCGCGTCGTGCGACGTGGCCGCGGCAATGATGGAAGCGCCGGGCGGCCCGGCCCTGGTCGAAGAATCGATCGCCGAAGCGCTCGACTTCCGCCGCGCCATGCGCAAGGTGGACGCAGAATACGGCGACGAGTGGTTCTTCCAGGTCTGGGGGCCGGACGAGCTGGCCGAGGAAGGCATCGGCTCGCGCGAAGACTGGATGCTGCGCCCGAACGACCACTGGCACGGCTTCGGCGCGCTGGCGGAAGGCTTCAACATGCTCGACCCGATCAAGGCGACTATCGTCACGCCGGGTCTGGACGTGGACGGCGAGTTCGGCGACACGGGCATTCCGGCTGCGATCGTCACGAAGTACCTGGCCGAGCATGGCATCATCGTGGAGAAGACGGGCCTGTACTCGTTCTTCATCATGTTCACGATCGGCATTACGAAGGGCCGCTGGAACTCGATGGTGACCGAGCTCCAGCAGTTCAAGGACGACTACGACAACAACCAGCCGCTGTGGCGCGTGCTGCCCGAGTTCGTCGCGCAGCATCCGATGTACGAGCGCGTGGGCCTGCGCGACCTGTGCCAGCAGATCCACAGCGTCTACCGCGCCAACGACATCGCGCGCCTCACGACCGAGATGTACCTCTCGAGCATGGAGCCCGCGATGAAGCCTTCGGACGCCTTTGCGAAGCTCGCGCACCGCGAGATCGACCGCGTGCCTGTGGACGAACTCGAAGGCCGTGTCACGTCGATCCTGCTCACGCCGTATCCGCCGGGCATTCCCCTGCTGATTCCGGGCGAGCGTTTCAACAAGACGATCGTGAATTATCTGAAGTTCGCGCGCGAGTTCAACGAGCGCTTCCCGGGCTTCCACACCGACATCCACGGGCTCGTGGGCGAGACCATCAACGGCCGCATCGAGTATTTCGTGGACTGCGTGCGCGACTGAACGCGCGAGGGGAGGGGCATGTTGGGTGGCTCATCGGCGCGGCTAGCGCGTTTCCTTGCTGCGATGGTGTCGGCGCTGTCGTTCGTGTCAGTGGCCACGGTGCTGTTCGCCGTGGCGCCGGCGGCGCGCGCCGAAGTCGCGGCGGCCGATCCGATCGACACGGCCATGCGCACGTGTCTCGCGCGCGCGGACCGGTCGTCGACGGCCGGTCAGATCCAGTGCATGGACGACGCGCGCACCGCATGGCGCACGGCCGCCGACACCGCGCTCACGCAACTGCTCGCGAAGTTGCCGGCCGCGCAGCAAAAGCGCTGGCAACTGAGCCAGCAGAAGTGGGCCGCCTGGCGCGACGCCGAGGACACCATGCTCGGCGCCGCGTTCGCGACCACGAGCGGGAGCACCTATCAGCTGTACGAGGCGGACATGCGTCTGCAGCCGGTGCGCGACCGCGCGCTCGCGCTGCGCAACCAGGCGGCCATGTACGACGGCGACACGCCGAAGGCGCGCGCGTGCAGTGCCGACGCGCGCTGCGAGCACGTGAGCTACGACCTCAATCGCTACTACCGTCAGTTCTATGCGCGTATGCCGAAGCCCGCACGGCCGGCGGTTGCTCGCGCACAGAGCGATTGGCGCGCGTATCGCGACGCGACCACGCCGCTCATCGACGAGCACGCGCGGCTCGATCTGCTAGGCGGGCGCCTTGCAACCCTGAAGCGCCTGGCCGAAACGGTGAACAACCGCTGAGGCCGCGCCTTCAGTCGATGATGAACTGCTCCGGCGCACGCGCCGGCAGCGAAGTGGGCTCGCCCATCAGGTCGTGCAACGCGACCTCGATGCCGGTCGACATCAGGTTGAGCGCGAGGTCGTTGTCTTCGGTGCCGAACGGGTCTTCGAGCTGCGAGGCGATCGCCTCGTGGGCCATGAACGCGTAGGCCACGAACACGGCGAAGATCGGCGTCAAACCGCCGATGCTGTCCACGAGGCCGAACGGCAGCATCGCGCAAAAGAAGTACACGGTGCGATGAATCATCACCGTATAGGCGAACGGCAGCGGCGTGGAGACGATGCGCTCGCACCCGCCGATCACATCCGAAAGTCCATTGAGATTGTGTTCGAACGCGAGCACGGCGTAGCCGTCGAGGCGGCCTTCGCGCGTCTCGCGCTGGACCCATTCCGAAGCGCAGAGCATGAGCATGGCCGGGCGGTAGCGCGCGGCCATCACGCGCTCGAAGAGTGCGGGCGGCAGGTGAGATTCGAGATCGGCGCGCGGGTCCGTGCTGCGTAATTGATGGCGCAGCGCATGCGGCAGCGCGGCGAGCAGACTCATCAGTTCGTGGGCGCTCTCGCGTGTTGCTGCGTCGCCGCCGCGCGGGAGCGTAAGCGCCTGGCGCACCAGCGAGCGCGTTTCGTTGAGCATTTGCCCCCAGAGCTTGCGGCCTTCCCAGTAGCGGTCGTAACTCGCGCTGTTGCGAAAGCCGAGAAACACCGCGAGCGCGATGCCGATCAGCGAAAACGGCACCGTGCTCAGGTTCACCGTGAGCTTGAGGATGTGATCGTGCGCGGCCACCGCGACGATCGAGAGGGCCAGCACGATGAAAAGGCGCGGCAGAAGCTGCGGCAGCACGGAGCCGCGCCACGCGAGCAGCATGCGGAACCAGTGGAGATGAGGGCGGACGATCATGGGGCAGGTGGTCGGAGCGAGGACAAAACCTGACGGAACAATTCGTCAGTATGGCGCGGGATCGTAGGCCATGACGCGTGACTGCCGGGCGCACACTTCCGACATTTTGCTGCGGGTACAGCGCGCTGTCATGCGCGTCGTCATGCGCATTGCCCTGTTGTGTGCCGCCCAAAAGCGAACCGGGCGCGCGACGTTGTCCGTCGCGCGCCCGGTTGAGCGTCGAGTGTGGGCGCTTTGCGCCCGCTACGCTGCGCTTACTTGAGCGCCGCGCGCGCCGCCGCGATGGCCGCACGCACCTGCTCGGGCGCAGTGCCGCCCGCATGGTTGCGCGCCGAGACCGAGCCTTCGAGCGTCAGCACTTCGAACACGTCTTCGGCCAGCAGATTCGACACCGCCGGCAGTTCGCGGCGCATTTCGTCGAGCGTGAGGTCCGCGAGATCGCAGTTGCGGTCCACGCAGATGCGAACCGCGTGCGCCACGGCTTCGTGCGCGTCGCGGAACGGCAGGCCCTTCTTCACGAGGTAGTCGGCCAGATCGGTAGCCGTGGAGAAGCCTTGCAGCGCCGCTGCGCGCATTGCCTGCTCCTTGACCGTGATGCCGGCAACCATCTCCGCGAAGATGCGCAGCGTGTCCGCGACCGTATCGACGGTATCGAACAACGGCTCCTTGTCTTCCTGGTTGTCCTTGTTGTACGCGAGCGGCTGGCCCTTCATGAGCGTGAGGAGCGCCATGAGATGGCCGTTCACACGGCCGGTCTTGCCGCGCGCGAGTTCCGGCACGTCCGGGTTCTTCTTCTGCGGCATGATCGAGGAGCCCGTGCAGAAACGGTCGGCCAGATCGATGAAGCCCACGCGCGGGCTCATCCACAGCACCAGTTCTTCCGAGAAGCGCGAGACGTGCGTCATCACGAGCGCGGCCGCCGCCGTGAATTCGATCGCGAAGTCGCGGTCGGAGACGGCATCGAGCGAGTTCGCGCAGATGCCGTCGAAGCCCAGCGTCTTCGCCACGGCGAAGCGGTCGATCGGATAGCTCGTGCCCGCGAGCGCCGCCGCGCCCAGCGGCAGACGGTTCACGCGCTTGCGGCAGTCCACCATGCGCTCGGCGTCGCGCGTGAACATTTCCACGTAGGCGAGCAGGTGATGGCCGAACGTGACCGGCTGCGCCACTTGCAGGTGCGTGAAGCCGGGCATGATCGTGCCCGAGTGCTGTTCAGCGAGGTCGAGCAGCGCGCCGCGCAGGTCGCCGAGCAGGCCGCCGATGCGGTCGATCTCGCCGCGCAGCCACAGGCGGATGTCGGTCGCAACCTGGTCGTTGCGCGAGCGGCCCGTGTGCAGGCGCTTGCCTGCATCGCCGATCAGGGCGGTGAGGCGCGCTTCGATGTTCAGGTGCACGTCTTCGAGATCGAGCAGCCACTCGAACTCGCCTCGCTCGATCTCGCCCTTGATCTTCGCCATGCCGCCCTGGATGGCGGCGAGGTCGTCGGCGGAGATGATCTTCTGCGCGGCCAGCATCGACGCGTGCGCGAGCGAGCCCTCGATATCGACGAGCGCGAGACGCTTGTCGAAGAAGACCGACGACGTGTAGCGCTTGACCAGCTCCGACATGGGTTCGGAGAAGCGAGCCGACCAGGCTTCGCCTTTTTTGTGCAGTTGGGACGTCATGGTGATGGGGCGTGAGCGAGCGTAAGAAAGCGGGCCGCGCGGCGCTTGGCGCCACGCACGGCATGAAAGATCACAATTTTAGCATTGGCCGCCTGGCTGACCGTCGCCAGGCGGCGCTCAGAGCCGCACCAGCACCACGAGCTTGAGGTCCTCGCGGTGCGCGGGCTTGAAGGTGATCTGGTCGTAGGCGATGCGGCCGTGCCGCGGATGGTTGAACTCGCGGCGGCCGCCTTCGCGCTCGAACACGTCCTGCGAGGCCCAGAAGCGCGCGAACTCGTCGCTCGCGGCGATCAGCGAGTCGATCAGCGCACGCGTCGGGGCGTCGTTCAGGTGGCGGATGGAGTCGGCGCGGAATTCGGCGGCAAGCCGGCGCGCGCGCGTTTCCCAGTCGACGATCAGCTCGCGCCCAAGCGGCTCGGTGAACGTGAAGCGCAGCAGGTTGCGGTCGTGCTCGCCGTCGAGCCAGCCCGTGAAAAGGTCCGCGGCGTGCGCGTTCCAGGCGAGCGCGGTCCACTGGCGGTCGAGCACGTACGCGGGGGCGTCAACGAGCTTCACCGTTTGCAGCAGCGTGGCGGGCGCGTCGGCGGCAGTGGCCGGATCGGGCTCGGCGGGGTCGCGCTGCGCGGCCAGTTCGAACAGATAGGCGCGCTCGGCGCGCGAGAGCCGCAGCGCCACCGCGATGCGCGCGAGCGCATCCGCCGAAGCCGAAACGGGGCGGCCCTGCTCGATCCACGTGTACCAGGTCGGGCTCACGCCGCACAGCTGCGCGACTTCTTCGCGGCGCAGGCCCGGCGTGCGGCGGCGCGGGCCCGGCGGCAGGCCGACCTCCGCGGGCGAAAGACGTTCGCGGTGGGCGCGGATGAATTCGCCCAGCGCGCGGGCGGGCGTCGCGTCGAGGGTTTTGGCGGTGCCGGTGGGCGTGTCGAGGCTCATTGGATGTGGGGCAGGTGGCGGCGATACCAGAATAATTGCTTAACTTGTACTGGTACAAAACGGCCTCTATTGTAGCGTCTGACGCGGCGACGGGCCGCCACGTCAGACCGCCCGGAGATTGCAGAACCCGCGGCACGCAGCGCTCGACGCTTCGCGCCCCACATAACACGCCGCATAAGAACCCGAACAAGGAGCATGCGATGAAGCATCACGATCAGGTCGCCGACGCATTCGGCTCGACCGCCGCCGCCTACCTCACGAGCCAGGTCCACGCGAGCGGCGCGGATCTGGAGAACCTCGCCGCGACCTTCGCGGCCACCTGCGGCAATGCGACGGTGCTGGACATGGGCTGCGGCGCGGGCCACGCAAGCTTCGCCGTGGCGCCGCACGTGCGCGAAGTCGTGGCCTACGACATCGCGCCGCAGATGCTCGCCACCGTCGAAGCCGCCGCGAAGGAGCGCGGCTTGACGACCGTGCGCACGCAGCAGGGCGCGGCGGAAACGCTGCCGTTCGCCGACGCGAGCTTCAACTGGGCCGTGAGCCGCATGAGCGCGCACCACTGGCGCGATGTGCCGCGCGCGCTGGCCGAAGTGCATCGCGTGCTCAAGCCGGGCGGACGGGTGAAGTTCATCGACATCGCGGGCATCGACGATCCGCTTTACGACACGCATATTCAGGCGATCGAACTGTTGCGCGACGCCTCGCACATTCGCGACTACCGCGCCGACGAATGGATCGCGATGCTCAACGCCGCCGGCTTCGACGCAAAGGTGAGCGAGCGCTGGCGTATCGCGCTCGATTTCGATTCGTGGGTGGCGCGCATGCGCACGCCGCCCGAGCGCGTCACCGCGATCCGCTCGATGTGGGAACGCGCGCCCGATGAAGTGCGTCAATACTTCGATGTACAGAGCGATTTGTCGTTCAAGCTCGATGCGCTGATGATCGAGGCGACGCGCAGGGATTGACGTCCGTCGCTTCGCGCAACAAAAAAACGGCGTCGTGTCCGCGAGGACACGACGCCGTTTTCACATGAACCAAGCGCAAACGCTCAACCCGTATTACGCAAGCCCGCCGCGATCCCGTTGATCGTCAGATGAATACCGCGGCGCACGCGCGGGCTCGGGTCACCAGCGCGATAACGCTTGATCAGCTCGACCTGCAAGTGATTCAACGGATCGAGATACGGGAAGCGGTTCTTGATCGAACGCGCGAGCAGCGGGTTATCCGCAAGCCGTTCGGGCGCGCCCGTGATCTCGCCGAGCACCTTCGTCGTGCGCTCCCACTCGGCCACGATGCGCTCGAACACGAGCTTGCGCAGCTTCTTGTCCGCCACGAGCTGCGCGTAGCGCGAGGCCACCGCGAGGTCCGTCTTCGCGAGCGTCATGTCCATGTTCGATAGCAGGTTCGAGAAGAACGGCCAGGTCTTGTACATCTTCTTGAACATCGCCAGACGGCGCGTGCGCTCCGCGTCGCTGCCCGCTTCGTCGAGATATGAGGCCACCGCGCTGCCAAAGCCGTACCAGCCCGTGAGCAGCAAGCGGCACTGGCCCCACGAGAAGCCCCACGGAATCGCGCGCAGGTCGTCGATCTTGCGGTTCTTCGGGTCCTGCAGTTTGCGCGAGGCCGGACGGCTGCCGATGTTCAGTTCCGCGATTTCCGTGATCGGCGTGGAGGCGAAGAAGTAGTCGGTGAAGCCCGGCGTCTCGTACACGAGCGAGCGGTACGCGGCCATCGCGGCGTCGGAGAGCTGCTGCATCGTCTCTTCAAATGCGGGCAGTTGATCGGGCGCGTTGCTCGCCCCGCCCATCGGCAGCAGCGTCGCTTCGAGCGTCGCCGCGATCACCGTTTCGAGGTTGCGGCGGCCGATCTCCGGATTGCCGAACTTGCTTGCGATGACTTCGCCCTGTTCGGTGAGGCGGATCTGGCCTTCCACCGTGCCCGGCGGCTGCGAGAGGATCGCGTTGTAGGTCGGGCCGCCTCCGCGGCCAACCGTGCCCCCGCGGCCGTGGAACAGACGCAGCGTGATGCCGCGCTGCTTGAACAGTGCGATGAGTGCCAGTTCCGCGCGGTAAAGCTCCCAGTTCGAGGTGAGGAAGCCGCCGTCCTTGTTGCTGTCCGAGTAGCCGAGCATGATTTCCTGCTCGTTGCCCTGGTGCTCGACAATGCCGTCGAGGCCCGGCAGCGCGAGCAGGTCGCGCATGATGCCCGGCGCGTGGCGCAAGTCGGGAATCGTCTCGAAGAGCGGGATCACCATCAGCGCGGCCTTCGCGGGATCTTCCGCGTGGCCGAGGCGCCCGCTCATGAGGCCGGTTTCCTTCTGCAGCAACATCACTTCGAGCAGGTCGGAAACCGTTTCGGTGTGCGAGATGATGTAGTTGCGCACCGCGCGCGCGCCGAACTTCTCGCGCGTCACGCGCGCCATTTCCAGCACGCCCAGCTCGCTCTTCACGAGGTCCGAATAGTCGAGGTACGGCGAGCGCAGCGTGCGCGGATCGCTAAGCTGCGCGAGCAGCACGATCTGCTTGTCTTCTTCGGACAGCCCCGCATAGTCGGCTTCGACACCGGCGCGCGCGAGCAGCTCCGTGATCACGGCTTCGTGGATATCCGAGCTTTGGCGCAGGTCGATCGACGCGAGATGGAAGCCGAACACGTCGACAGCGCGCATGAGCGGCGCGAGACGCGTGGTCGCAAGCGACGCCCCGTGATGCTCGGCGAGCGAATCCATCAGGATATGCAGGTCGCGCGAGAACTCGTCCGCGTCGGCATAGGGCTTGGCGCGCACGGGCGCGGCGTTGCGGCCCGCGCTGCGCACGGCCACCACGCCTTCGCCCAGGCGCACGCGCGCGCTCGCGGCGAGGCGTGTGTACACGCCGATCAGCGCGCGGCGATACGGCTCGTCCACGCGGTGCGGCGACTGGTCGGGCGAGGCATCGGCCAGCGCTTTCAGTTCGACGCTCGCGCCCGCGAGCAGGTTCGACACCGAAAGCTCGGCGCCCAGACGGTGCACTTCGTCGAGGTAGTGCTGCAGGATCACCTGCGCCTGGCGCTCGCTCGCTTCTTCGAGCGTGGAGGCGGTGACGTTCGGGTTGCCGTCGCGGTCGCCGCCAATCCAGCTGCCCATCTGGAAGAACGCGGGCAGGCGCGCCGAAAGGCCGTGTTCCTTCAGCTGCGTTTCGATCTCGCTGTAGAGCGCAGGGATCTCGGTGAGGAAGGTCGTGTGGTAATACGAAAGCGCGTTCTCGATTTCATCGCCCACGGTCAGGCGCGAGTCGCGCAGCATGCGCGTTTGCCAGAGCGAAGTCACGCGTGCGCGCAAGAGCGACTCGTTGTGCTCGAGTTCGCGATGCGTGAGCGGCTGGTCGCGCTCGGTGAGCAGGCGCGCGATGTCGTGCTGCGAGTCGAGCGTGCTCTTGCGCTGCACTTCGGTGGGGTGCGCGGTGAGCACGGGGACGATGAGCGCGTCGTTGAAGAACTGCTGGAGCACCGGCGTGGCCGCCGCGCCCACTTGTGCGAGGCGTTCGAGCGAATGCGCGATGGTGCCCGCCTGCGGCGCCGAGCCCGCGAGGTCGTGAATGCGGCGGCGGCGGTTGCGGTGGCGGTCTTCAGCGATGTTCGCGAGATGCGAGAAGTAGCTGAACGCGCGCACGACCGTTACGGTCTCTTCGGGCGAGAGCGCGCGCAACTGCTTTTCCAGTGCGAGTGCGTCAGCGTTGTCGTCTTCGCGGCGAAAGCGCACGGCTGTCTGACGAATGGTTTCCACCACGTCGAACACGGCGTCGCCTTCCTGCTCGCGCAGCACTTCACCGAGCAGGCGCCCGAGATAGCGGATGTCTTCGAAGAGCGGCTGGTCCTTGTCGTCGCGCGCGCGGCCATTGCGCGAGGCGCCTGCGGGCGCTTTCGGCGCCTTCGCGACTTTTGCGGCCTTCGGCGTCTTCACCGCCTTGGCTGCCTTGACGGCCTCGGCGGCCTGTTTGGTCTGGGCCACCGGTTTGGTCGCCGTGGATTTCGTGGTCTTCGTGGTCTTCGTCGTTTTCGCCGGTTTCGTGGACGGCGTGGCCGATGCGGCCTTCGAAGTTGCGTTCTGCGATGCGGTGTTGCGGCGCTCTGCGCGCGCCGAGCCTGAAGACTTCACGATGTTTTCCTTGAGGCTTGCCAGGATATGGGCAGGTTAGTCGGAGGACTGCCAACTGCATGGCCGCGGCGCGTGCCGGGCCTTGTACTGCGGGTGCAACCTGGGGAGGGTGGAAGGTGCCACCCTGTGCGAGCCGTGCGGATAGGGCAGAGGCGGGCTGGGCCGCTAATGGCGGTACCCATCGCGGTGCGCCGGGTTCAGGCCTTGCTGGAGAGTGCGCCGCTGCGAAGGCGAGCGCAAGCCGAAGCGGTGCCGCGGCCATGGCCGGGGCCTCGCGGGCCGCGCACGCGTCACACGTGTCTCACGCGTACCAGACACGCAGCCACTTCGGGCCGCCGTGCGCAAGACGTATCGCTAATGTCGGGCTCGCAGCGCATTGCGTACCAAATTGCCTACGATGGGTACTGTACGCGCCGCTTGCAACGCCTGAGTCTCTTCCTTGCCGCCGCCCGCGCCTTGTAAGCCTGTCCCAGCGGGGAGGCGGTAAAAAGGGCGCGTGCTAACATTGCCTGTTATCCGATCCTGCTTTTCATCCCGTCATTCGATGTACTTGCCATGAACTCCGAGACGTTATCCGCGCCCATGCCCCGCACCCTGGTGATCGCTTCGCGGGAGAGCCGCCTCGCGATGTGGCAGGCAGAGCATGTGCAAGCTGCGCTGCACAAATTATATCCAGCCTGTGACGTGAAAATTGTTGGAATGACGACACGCGGCGATCAAATTCTCGACCGCACACTCTCGAAAGTCGGTGGTAAGGGACTTTTCGTGAAGGAGCTCGAGCAGGCGCTGGCCGAGGGCCGCGCCGATCTCGCCGTGCACTCGCTCAAGGACGTGCCGATGGAGCTGCCTGAAGGCTTCACGCTCGCGGCCATCATGGAGCGCGAGGACCCGCGCGACGCGTTCGTCTCCAACGACTACGATTCGCTCGGCGCGTTGCCGCCGGGCAGCGTGGTGGGCACGTCGAGCCTGCGCCGCGAGTCGATGATCCGCGCGCGCTATCCGCATCTCGATGTGAAGCCGCTGCGCGGCAATCTCGACACGCGCCTCGCCAAGCTCGACCGCGGCGATTACGCGGCCATCATTCTCGCGGCCGCAGGCTTGAAGCGTCTTGGCCTTGGCGGGCGTATCCGCGCGCTCATCGAGCCCGAGGACAGCTTGCCGGCGGCGGGCCAGGGCGCGCTCGGCATCGAGATCCGCGCCGATCGGGCCGATATCGCGGCATGGCTCGCGCCGCTGCACGACGACGCCACTGCGAAAGCCGTCGAGGCCGAGCGTATGGTTTCGCGCGCGCTGGGCGGCAGCTGCACGGTGCCGCTTGCAGCCTACGCCCAGTGGCACGACGGCAAGCTCGCGCTGCGCGGCACCATCGCCACGCCCGACGCGAGCCGCGTGCTCGCCGCGCAGGAATCCACCGCGGCGTCCACGGTCGACGATGCCATGGCGCTCGGCCGCCGCGTTGCCGACGACCTCATCGCTCAGGGCGCGCTCGACATCGTGCGCGCACTCGCGGACGCGGCCCAGGCCGCGGATGGTCCGAACGTGGCGCCCGCAAAGGCCGACGCCTCCATCAACCCCACCGGCACGGGCGAAGGCCCGGCCTCCCGATGATGGCCGGCCCCTGGCAACCGCGCGGCAACGCCAGCCAACCCGACGAATGGGGTGGCCCTGGCGACGCCTCAGCAGGCGCGAAGCGCACAACGCCGGCCAGCGGCAATGAGGGCGGCACACCATTCACCGTCGTCATTACCCGGCCGGTCGGTCAGTCGGATGGGCTCGCCGGGCAACTTGCGCAGCACGGCATGCGCACGCTTGACTTCCCGCTCATCGCCATTGCGCCCGTGGTCGACGAAGCGCCGTTGCGCGCCGCGCTCGGTGCGCTGGAGCGCTATGCGCTCGTCGTGTTCGTTTCGCCCAACGCCGTCGATCGCGCGTTCGCATGCTATGCCTCGGTGTCCTCGATCTGGCCGCCTGCGCTGCCCGTGGCCGTGGTCGGCCCGGCTAGCGTGGCCGCGCTGGAACGTCATGGCGTGGCGGCACCCGAGCACCGGGTGGTGAGCCCGTCGGGCGCGGGGGAGGAAGAGCCCGCGCGCTTCGATTCGGAGTCGCTTTACGCGGCGCTCGAAAAGAGCTTCGGCGCGAACGCCTTTGCGGGCAAGCGCGTGCTGATCGTGCGCGGCGACGGTGGCCGCGAGTGGCTCGCCGAGCGCCTGCGCGAAGCGGGCGCCGAGGTGGAGACCGTCGCGGCCTACCGCCGCGTCGTGCCCGAGCCGCCCATCGCCGCGTGGACACAGATTCACGCGTTGCTTGAAGGCGCGCCGCACGCCTGGCTCGTCACGAGCTCCGAGGGCGCGCGCAACCTCGACGAACTCGCGCGTGAGCACCTCACGGCGGGCGAGATCGTCGAGCTGCGCCACGCGCCGCTCGTCGCGCCCCATCCGCGGATCGCCGAGACGGCGCGCTCAATGGGTTTTGATAGGATTACGGTGTCCGGCGCGGGCGACGACCGCATCGTCGAGACGCTGCTAGGCCTCGCTTCTTCCGTTGTTCAACCGGTTCAGAACACTCCGGCCCAGACGCCGACCAACGCACGCATGACAGATTCGAACAACTCAAGCAGCACAACCAACCAGGGCGCCGTCGCCACGGGCGCGGCGGTTTCCACCGGCAGCGCGTCGGCTTCGGGAAGCACCTCCGCGCGGACGTCGTATGCGTCGTCGGGCGCGGGGTCTTCCGTGCCGCCGACCCAGCCGCCAGGTGCGGGCAACGGGCGGCGCGGCGCGGGCACGGCGCTGCTGTGGCTAGTGTTGGTGCTGGTCGCGGCGGGCTCGGGCGCGGGCGGGTATCTCCTCAATCGCAAGCTCGACGGCCTCGGCATGCAGGCCATCCAGCGCCAGCAGGCGGCCGAGCAGCAAATCGCCGCGCTGCGCGCGCGCGCCGACCAGGTCGCGGCAGGCTCGCAGCAGCTCGACAAGCAGATCACCCAGCTCGAAGGCAAGATCGCCGACGCGCAGAATTCGCAGCAGGCGCTCGCGCAGCAATATTCCGATCTTTCGAAGAGCCGCGACGACTGGACGCTCGCCGAAGTCGGCCAGATGCTCTCGAGCGCGAGCGAACAGCTCCAGCTCACGGGCAACACGCAGCTCGCGCTCTTCGCGCTGCAAAGCGCCGACACGCGCCTCGCCGCCTCGGACAACGCGCAGGCCATCGCCGTGCGCAAGGCCATCGCGCAGGATATCGACAAGCTCAAGGCCGCACCTTCAACGGACCTCACGGGCCTCGCCATCAAGCTCGACACGGCGCTCGGCCAGATCGATTCGCTGCCGCTCTCGGGCGAAGCGATCGTCGCGCATACGAAGCCCGAAGCTGCCGCGCCTGCCGACATCGCGCAGGTTGCCGCCGCGACCAACGAGCCGAAATGGAAGGTGTGGGTCCATACATTCGTCGACGGCGTGGGCAAGCAGATCGCGAGCCTCGTGCAAGTGCGCCGCATCGACAACGCGGACGCGATGCTCGTCTCGCCCGATCAAGGCTACTTCGTGCGCCAGAACCTGAAACTGCGTCTGCTTTCGGCGCGCCTGTCGCTCCTCTCGCGCAATCAGGAAACGCTTAAGTCCGACCTCGCGGCCGCCGACGCCACGCTCGCGCGCTACTTCGACGGCGCGTCGAAAGACACGCAAACCGTGCGCGAGATGCTCAAGGCAGTGAACGACGGCTCGGCCGCCGTCGCGCTGCCCACGCTCGACACGAGCCTGAAGGCGATCCAGCAATACCGGAGCCGGGGGTAAGACATGGCGATCCGTGGACTCCTCTGGCTCGCGCTCCTTTTCGCGATTGCCGTCGCACTCGCGACCGTCGGGCGCTTCGACACCGGGCAGGTGCTGCTCGTCTATCCGCCGTATCGCGTGGACGTCTCGCTCAACCTGTTCGTGGTCGGCATCGTGGTGGCCTTCCTGCTGCTGTACGCGATCCTGCGTTTCGCGCGCAACATCGTGACGATGCCGCGCCGCGTGGCCGCCTACCGCGCACGCATGCGCGCCGAGAAGGCGAACTCCGCGCTGCGCGACGCCGTGGGCAATCTCTACGCGGGCCGCTTCTCGCGCGCCGAGAAGGCCGCACGCGATTCGCTCGCCGACGTCAAGAACACGAGCGCCGCGGGCCTCATCGCCGCGACGGCCGCGCATCGTCTGCATGAATACGCGCGTCGCGACGAATGGCTCACCCAGGTCGACGATCCCGACCTGCAGGAAGCGCGCCTCATGGCGACCGCCGACATGCGCGCCGACGGCCGCGACGCCGATGGTGCGCTTGCCGCGCTCACCGAAATGCGCACGCAGGGCGGCCGTCGCATTCACGCGCAGCAGATCGCGCTGCGCGCGCAGCAGCAGCTCAAGAACTGGAGCGAAGTGCTCAAGCTCGTGAAGACGCTCGAAAAGCGCGAGGCGCTGCACCCGGCCGTCGCCGTGCGCCTGCGCCAGCTCGCGGCGGAAAACCTGCTGCGCGACCGTCGTCACAACGCCGATGCGCTGCTCGAACTGTGGCAGTCGCTCTCGAACGTCGAGCGTCACTCGCCGCGTCTCGCCGACTGCGCCGCCGAACTGCTGATCGCGCTCGATCGCCAGGCCGACGCACGCAAGATCGTCGAGGAAGCGCTCGCGCAGAACTGGGACGCGCGCCTCTTGCGCCGCTATCCGGACACGGCGGGCAGCGACGCGTTGCCGCTCATCCAGAAGGCCGAGGCGTGGCGCAAGGAGCGCCCCGAGGACGGCGACCTGCTGTTCGCGCTGGGCCGCCTGTGCCTGAAGCAGCAGCTTTGGGGCAAGGCGCAATCGTTCCTCGAAGCGGCGATCAAGTCCGCCGACGCAACGCAGAACGAGCCGCTCAAGATCCGCTCGCATCGTGCGCTCGCGCGTTTGCACGAGCAGCTTGGCGACGGCGAGAAGGCGGCCTCGCACTACCGCGAAAGCGCGCTCTCGATGAACGTGGTTTAAGTAAGCTCAAGTCCCAACGAAAACGGCCGCCTGCAAAACAGGCGGCCGTTTGTTTTTGGGGACCTCGAAGAACGTTTAGCGGTTCACGAGCTTCGCGGGCGCCGAAAGCGCGAGCAGGCCGCCCAGAATCATGAACGCCGCGAGCATGTACATGCCCGAGTCGTTGGCCGAGGTGGCCTGCTTGAGCCAGCCCACCGCATACGGGCTCAGGAAGCCCGCGAGATTGCCGATCGAATTGATGAGCGCGATGCCGGCCGCCGCACCCGTGCCCGCGAGCCAGGCCGTGGGCAAGCTCCAGAACAGCGGCAGCGTGGTGAGAATGCCCATGGTCGCGATAGTGAGCGCCGTCATGGCGAGCGTGGTGTCGTGCGCCCACGTGACCGAAAGCACGAGGCCGAGCGCGCCAATGGCGGCGGGAACGGCGATGTGCCAGCGGCGCTCGCGCGTTCGGTCGGCGCTCTTCGCCACCAGCACCATGCCGACAACGGCCGCGGCGAACGGAATGGCCGAAAGCAGGCCGATCGTGAGCGCATCTTTCACGCCCGTCGCCTTGATGATGGTGGGCAGCCAGAAGCTCACGCCGTACAGGCCCATCACGAACGAGAAGTAGGTGAAGCTCATCACGAGCACGCGCGCGCTCGTGAGCACGGTCATGAGCGGCGGGTCTTCTTTCGTGGCGTCTTCCGCGGCGATGTTGCGTTCGAGCAGCGCGCGCTCTTCCTCGGTGAGCCACTTGGCTTTGCCGATGCGGTCGTCGAGCACGAAGAACACCAGCACGCCGACGATTACCGAAGGCAGTCCTTCGAGCAGGAAGAGCCACTGCCAGCCTTGCCAGCCGTTTGCGCCGTCGAAGGACTTGAGGATCCAGCCCGACACCGGGCCGCCGATCACGCCCGAAAGCGCGATGGCCGTCATGAACCACGTGGTCATGCGTCCGCGCCGGTGCGCCGGATACCAGTAGGTGAGGTAAAGGATGATGCCGGGGAAGAAGCCCGCCTCGCACAGGCCGAGCAGAAAGCGCATCACGTAGAACATGGTGGGCGTGGTGACGAACATCGTCAGGATGGAGACGAGGCCCCACGTGACCATGATGCGCGCGATCCACACGCGCGCGCCCACGCGATGCAGGATGATATTGCTTGGCACTTCGAACAGAAAGTAGCCGACGAAGAAAATGCCCGCGCCGAAGCCATAAACCGCATCGGAGAGATTGAGCGCGCTGCTCATCTGCAGCTTGGCGAAGCCCACGTTCACGCGGTCCAGATACGCGACCACATAGCAGAGCATGAGAAGCGGAATGAGGCGCCACGCGACTTTGCGATATGTGGCTTCTTCGAAGGCGGAGGGCGGGGCGCCCGCTCCCGCTTGCGGCAGATGATTCGCTGGACTGGCCATGGTGTCTCCAAGTCAGATCGGTCGTGCTTGTTGTATTGCCGCCTCGTGATGGCGGGTATTCGACGCGAAAGCACGATCATTCTATACGCGCCGCCGCAGCGCGGCAGCGCGTAAAAGTCGGGGAAAATACCGATCAGTCAATGACTTATCGAACGCCCGAAACAGCTACACGCAACGCCCGCCATCCACTTCAATGCAGGTGCCGGTGATGAATGCCGCATCGTCCGAGGCGAGGTAGAGACACGCATTGGCCACGTCCTGTGGCGTAGAAAAGCGCCCGAGCGGAATGGTCGCGACGAAGCGCTGGCGGTTCTCGGGCGTGTCGGGCACGCCCATGAATTCCGCCGTGAGACCCGTGTCGCCGATCACGGGATTCACGCAGTTCACGCGAATCTGGTCGGGGCCCAGCTCGGCGGCGAGCGCCTTGCTGGCCACGATCATCGCGCCCTTGCTGCCGTTGTACCAGACGAGCCCAGGCCGGGGCCGGATGCCCGCGGTCGATGCGATGTTGACGAACGCGCCGCCGCCGCGCTCGCGAAAGTGCGGCACGAACGCGCGCACGCTCCAGTAGAGCCCCTTCACGTTGACGGCGTAGACGCGGTCGAATTCCGCTTCGCTCACTTCGAGCACGGGCTTGTTGCGATGCGTGGTGCCCGCATTGTTGACGACGATCTGCACGCTGCCGAAGTCTTCGATGGCCGCTTCGCGCAGCGCGTGCCAGTCGGCTTCGCGCGTGATGTCGCCTTGCACCGCGATAGCCTTGCCGCCCGCGAGCGCGATCTCGCTCGCTACGCGTTCGGCCGCTTCACCGTTCAAGTCGTTGATGACGACGTTCGCGCCTTCGCGCGCATAGGTTTTTGCAATCCCTTCGCCGAAGCCCGAGCCGGCGCCCGTCACGACAGCCGTCTTGCCTTTGAGTCGCATGGTGTCTCCGTTTGTGTGTCGCTTGATTGACTGCGGACGCGTTCAGCCGTGCCGGATCGCAATGGTCTTCAGCACCGTGAAGCCGTAGAGCGCCTCGAAGCCTTTTTCGCGCCCATGCCCGGAATGCCGCGTACCGCCGAACGGCAATTCGACGCCGCCTCCTGCGCCGTAGTTGTTGATGAACACCTGGCCCGCGCGCACGCGCCGGGCGAGACGCATCTGGCGCGCGCCGTCGCGCGTCCAGATGCCAGCGACGAGCCCGTAAAGCGTGCCGTTGGCGAGCGCGAGCGCTTCTTCCTCGCTCTCGAACGGCATGGCCGCGAGCACCGGCCCGAACACCTCTTCCTGCGCGAGGCGGCTTTGCGCCGGCACGTCGCGCAGGAGCGTCGGGACTTCGTAGAAGCCGCCGCTGGGCGCATCGGCTTGGAGCCTGCCGCTTGCCGCCGTGGCGATGCGGTCTGCGGCCGCCTCGTCGAGAAAGCCGCGCACGCGCTGGCGCTGCTTCTCGTTGATGAGCGGGCCGCAGTCGAGATCGGCGCTGGCCGGACCCACTCGCAACTTGCCGAACGACGCGGCGAGCCGGTCGATGAGCGGCTCGTACGCACTGCGCTCGATCAGCACGCGGCTGCCCGCCGAGCAGGTCTGCCCCGCGTTCTGCACGATCGCGGCCACGAGCACGGGTAGCGCGGCGTCGAGATCGGCATCGGCGAAAACGATCTGCGGCGACTTGCCGCCCAGTTCGAGCGTGACGGGCACGTGGTGCTCGGCGGCCATCTGCGCGACGAGCTTGCCCGTTTGCGGCGAGCCCGTGAACGAGATGTGGTCGATGCCTGGGTGCGATGAGAGCGCCGCGCCCGCCTCATGCCCGAGCCCGGTGACGATGTTGAGCGCACCGGCGGGCAGGCCGGCTTCGCGCGCCAGTTCGGCTACGCGCAAGAGCGACACGCAGGCGTCCTCGGCGGGCTTCACCACGCACGCGTTGCCGGTGGCGAGCGCTGCGCCAACGCTGCGGCCGAAGATTTGCATCGGGTAATTCCAGGGCACGATGTGGCCCGTCACCCCGTGCGGCTCGCGCACCGTGAGCACCGTGTAGCCCGCCTGGTAGGGCAGCGTTTCGCCGTGCAGCTTGTCGGCGGCGCCGGCGTAGAACTCGAAATAGCGCGCGAGCGCGGCGGCGTCGGCGCGCGCCTGCTTGAGCGGCTTGCCGGTGTCGCGCGCTTCGAGCTGCGCGAGTTCTTCCTTGTGCTGGAGGACGAGGCCCGAAAGCGCGAACAGCAGCCGCCCGCGCTCAGTGGCGCTCAATGCGCCCCATGCGCCTTCGAAGGCCTTGCGTGCGGCGCTCACCGCGTCGTTGATGTCGGCAGCATTGCCGCGCGCGAGCTGCGCGAACGGCTGGCCGGTGGAGGGATCGATCGCGGCGAGCGTCTCGCCGCTGGCGGGCGATTGCCACTCGCCGCCGATGAAGTGCTTCGCTTCTTCCATGCATGCGCCTCGTAAATGGGGGTGAAACGAGGGAGGGGAAACGCAAAACGGGAAACGCCGCGCGAGCGTGCCTTGGATCGCCCGATGGAGGGCCGCGCCGGCAGGTTCATTATCGCGCCAATTGCGGGCGCCACGCGCAGGAATTCAGCAGACACTTCATCTGCGTGCGGGAAACCCCTGGGCCGATCCGCCGGACGCCCTGGCCGATTGGCTATAATGGCGTCCATCCTCCAATGTTCGGTTCTGCGCCGGTTTTACGCGCGAGCCGTCGGTTTTCCCTTCTCAACAGAGAGCGCTCATGAGCTTTGCAAATGTCCCCGCCGGCAAGGATCTGCCGCAAGACTTCAACGTGATCATCGAGATTCCCGCGCAAAGCGATCCGGTGAAATACGAAGCCGACAAGGACCTGGGCCTGCTCGTCGTCGACCGTTTCGTCGGCACGGGCATGCGCTATCCCGTGAACTATGGCTTCATTCCGCAGACGCTTTCCGGCGACGGCGACCCGGTCGACGTGCTCGTGATCACGCCGTTCCCGCTGCTGGCTGGCTCGGTTGTGCGCTCGCGCGCGCTCGGCATGCTGCAGATGACCGACGAGTCGGGCGTCGACGCGAAGCTGATCGCGGTCCCGCACGACAAGGTCTGCCCGATGACGGCCAACATCAAGTCGCTGGAAGACGTGCCCGCGTACCTGATGGACCAGATCAAGCACTTCTTCGAGAACTACAAGGCGCTCGAAAAGGGCAAGTGGGTCAAGGTCGAAGGCTGGGTCGGCATCGAAGCCGCCCACAAGGAAATCACCGACGGCGTCGCGAACTTCAAGAAGTAAATCGCACGCCTCACGGCTTGATTGAAAAAAGCCGCACGCGCCTGCCAGGGCCGTGCGGTTTTTTCATGGGCGCTCGATTAGTCGATTTCGGCGACATCGCGCAGCTGCGGCCCGCGCAGAATGCCGAGCCGCGCGGGCATGCCCACGCCATAGCCCTGCGCATAGTCCACGCCCATCGCGATCATCCAGTCCACGATGGCGGCGTCCTCCACGCACTCGGCGATCGTCAGCTTGCCGGCAGCGTGCGCGACCTGGTTGATCGATCGCACGATGGCCTGATCCAGCGGACTGTCGATGATGCCGCGGATGAAGCTGCCGTCGATCTTCAGATAATCGACGTGCAGGTGCTTGAGATAGTTGAACGACGACATGCCCGCGCCGAAGTCGTCGAGCGCGAAGCGGCAGCCCTGCGCGCGCAGGCGCTCGATGAGCTTGATCGCGTCGTCCATGTTCGTGATAGCGGCGGTTTCGGTGATCTCGAAGCACACGCGCTCGAACGGGATGGACCAGATGCGCTGCTGCTCCTCGATATAGTTGGCGAGCTGCTCGTCGCCGAGCGAGGCGCCCGATAGATTGATCGACCAGGTGCCGTAATCGTGCGTGCCTTCTGCGATCATCGCGAAGGCGCTGGCGATCACCCAGCGGTCGATGGCCGGCATGAGATCGAAGCGCTCCGCCGCGCCGATGAAGGCAGATGGTTCCACGAGCGCGCCCGACGCGGTCTGCATGCGCAGCAGCAGTTCGACGTGCGTGTCGTCGGCTGACGATGCTGGCGCGAGCGAGAGAATCTTCTGGCCGAACAGGCAGAACTGGCCGTTTTCGAGCGCGGCCTTGATGTCGGAGACCCACGCCATCTGCGCGTGCGTTTGAGAGAGTTCCTCGTCGTCGTAGCGAAAACGGTGCACGCGGTTGCGGCCTTTTTTCTTCGCCATGTAGCACGCTACGTCCGCGGCCTTCATCACCTCTTTCACGGAAACGAGACCGGCCGCGTCGCCGACCAGGCCGATACTCACGCTCGTCTGCACGATCCGGCCGGCGCCCGTGAAGCGGATCGCGGCGATGCCCGCACGCAGGTTCTCCGCGAGCAGCGACGCGTGCGCCGCCGAGCAGTGCGGCAGCACGACGCCGAATTCGTCGCCGCCCAGGCGAGCAATGATGTCGTCGCCGCGCAACTCGCTCTTGAGGACGCGGCAGACCTGGCGGATCAACTCGTCGCCGGTCGAGTGGCCGCAGGTGTCGTTCACGACCTTGAACTGGTCGAGGTCGAGGAACATGACCGCATGGCCGGACTGTGCATTGCCTCCATCTTCGAGCAACGCAGCGAGGCGCCGCTCGAACTCGCGGCGGTTGTAGATATCGGTGAGCTCGTCGTGCGTCGCCTGGTAGGCGAGGCGCTCGGCGTGCTCGCGCAGCGCGCTCACGTCGTAGAGCACGATCACGGTGCCGATCACGCGGCGTTGCGCATCGCGCAGTTTCGACACCGAGTAATCGACCGCGAGGCGCGTGCCGTTCGGGCGCATCACCTGGAGCGTCGCGCCACCTGCGCCACACATTGCTTGAGAATTGATCAGGATATCGAAGCACTGCGGTTCGTGCGCATCGTTGCGCAGATCGCAGATCGCATCGAACGGCTGCGCGAGCATATCGGTGGCCGCGCGGCCGAGCATGCGTTCGGCCACGGCGTTGCAGTAGGTCACGCGCGCGTTTTCGTCGGTTCGGATCACGGCTTCGCCGATCGAGGCCAGCGTGACCTCGGCCAGTTCGCGTTCCGTGTAGGCCTTCGCTTCGGCGGTCCTTAGTTCGGAGATGTCGAAGAGGCAGCCGACCATGCGCACGGCGCGTCCGCGCGCGTCGCGCACCGCCTGGCCGCGCGCGCGGCACCAGCAGTAGCTGCCCGCGAGCGTGCGCAGGCGGAATTCGACGTCGAAAGGCGTGGCTCGCGCGAGGTGTTGACGCAGCGCGTGGCGCACGAGCGTGAGATCGTCGGGGTGGACGAGTTGGGTGAGTCCCGTGTCGCTTTCGAAGCGCGTGCCGACGTCGTAGCCGAGCTGCTCGTAGAGCCAGTTCGAGAAGTAGCACTGGCGGCTGCCGACCTCCCAGTCCCAGAGTCCGGCGTTGATGCCTTCGAAGCCTAGCGTGAGGCGCTCCTCGTTTTTGCGCACCTCGGCTTCGAGGCGGTCGCTGCGCGCGAGCGCGCGCCGGATGAATTGCGAGAACACGCCGAGCAGCAAGATCGCCGAGGCGGCGAGTGCGAGTGTGAGGAGCGAGCGCGTGGCGCGCGCCGCGTCGTCGAGCGAGCGGGAGAAGCCGCTTTCGATGGGCGCGAGCTGGCTGTCGATTTCGCGCAATTCGCGCACGAGGTTGGCGGACTCCGGCGCGTGCAGTCCACCCGCCTGCACGAGCGCGTGCAGGCGTTCGCCCGTATCGGCGAGACGCAGAATAAAGTGATCGCCGATGTCCCAGAACGCCACGGCCGGTCGCATCCAAGGCGTGTTCTTGAGCGTGCGGTAACCCCAGGTCATGCCGTCCATATCGTCGGGCGCGATGCGGCCGAGCTCGAAGCCGTGCCGGATCGCCGCGGCGTCCGGCTGTGCGCGGTTCATCTCCAGCTTGGCCGCGCGGTCGCCGAGCGGCACGGCAATGCCGGCGAGGAACGTGCGGTAGTCGGCCTCGTCGCCGGTGCGCGCGTAGCGCTCCAGCGCGTGAACCGCGTCCTTCTGGCCCTTCGACCAGCTGCTTTCCCCCGCCACATAGGCCAGCAGGATCGCCATGATCGCGAGGCTCGCCGCGGCGATCACCGCCATGACGGCAGCGAGCAGCCATAGTGGCAGCAGGACCGCGGTCGTGCGCCGCAATCCGTGCCAACCGGGGGCAAGCCGGCTCGTCTCCGTTTTATGGGGTCTCTTCATGCTTCACCGGTGTCCCTTTGTGGCTGGCGAGGTGAAATGAGAGCGCACGCCGGGGGCTAAGACCGGCGTCTTGTGAGCAATAACGGCGGAGGCTGAGAGCGCCTTTAGGCTTTAGGCGGGTTGTTCGACGAAAAGAGCAAACGCCCGTGCGGCGGGGCGTTTGCTCAGTTTGCTCATTCTGACGCTTCCGTTTCCGGGGCCGTATCGAGGGGCGGAGCGGGGGGCGGAGGCAGGACCGATTCGAGCGTGCGTGCGCCGGCCGCGAGCGCGCGCTTTTCGCGCGGCGTGAGGCGCTTGACCCAGTATTCGGCGCTCGATGCGCGCGCGCGGTCGGCGAATTCGAATTGCGCGAGCACCTGCACCGGCTTGCGCGAGCGCGTGTAGCGCGCGCCCGTGCCGCTCGCGTGCTGGGCGAAGCGCGCGGCCACGTCGATGGCAATGCCCGTGTAGACGCTGCCGTCGGCGCATTCGAGCATGTAGAGGAACCACGGCATAGTTCTGGAAGCGATGATCGTTATGGGCGAGGTCGGTTCAGGCCACACTGCGCGCGTGCTTCACGCACGAAAGGGATTGCGCTCATTGAGCTCGTGCATGTAGGCGTGAATGTGGTTCGTCTCGCTTTCGAGAAAGCGCGCGACGGCATCGGAGAACGCGGGATGGGCGAGCCAGTGCGCCGAGCGCGTGGCGGTGGGCAGGAAGCCGCGCGCCATCTTGTGTTCGCCTTGCGCGCCTCCTTCGAACACGTCGAGCTTTTCCTCGATGCAGAATTCGAGCGGCTGATAATACGCGGTCTCGAAGTGCAGGCAGGGCACGTGTTCGAGCGCGCCCCAGTAGCGGCCATAGAGCGTGCCGCCCTGGCCGTTCTCGCCGCGCTGCCAGACCACGAGCGAACTCGCGATCGGCTTGCCTTCGCGTTCCGCGATCACGAGCAGCAGATTCTCCGGCATCGTCTCGCCGATCATGCGGAAGAAGTCGAAATTCAGATACGGCGAAGAGAAATGCTCGCGGTAAGTCTGCCGATAGCAGCGGCTGAAAAAGCGCCACTCGGCGTCGCTGATGTCCTCGCCGCGCACACGTCGCATCGTCACGCCCGCGTCGTGCACCTTGCGGCGTTCCGCGCGGATGTTCTTGCGCTTCTTCTGCTCGAGCGTCGAGAGGAAGTCCTCGAAGTCGCGATAGCCGTCGTTGAGCCAGTGAAACTGCACGCCTTCGCGCTGCATCATGCCGAGGTCGGTCAGCGCCTCGGCGTCTTCCGTGGTCGGGAAGAGCACGTGTAATGACGAGACATCTGCCTGCTCGGCGAACGCGAGCAGCGTCGCGGCCAGATGGCGGCGCGCGGTGGCGTCGGCGGCGATCAGGCGCGTGCCCTGCACCGGCGTGAACGGAACGGCGCACAGGAGCTTCGGGTAGTACTCGAGGCCGTTGCGCTTGTACGCGTCGGCCCAGGCCCAGTCGAACACGTACTCCCCGTACGAGTGGCCTTTGAGATACGCCGGCGCGGCGGCGGCGAGGCGCCCCGTGCGCGTATCGGTGAGCGTGACGAACTGCGCGGCCCAGCCCTCGTTCGGCGTGGTGCAGCGCGTGGCGTCGAGCGCCGCGAGGAATTCGTGGCGCAAAAAGGGCGTGGGCTGCGCCTGGCAGGCGAGCAGCGCGTTCCATTCGGCGGCGTCGACCTCGGACAGTGAGCCGAGGATGCCCGTGCGATAATCGAAATGTTCCTGTTTCAACTTGCGTGCCCGTTGGCGTGGGAAGCGGCATGGGTGTTTCAAGAGCGCCTGCCGCGGCAAACGGTCATGGTAAAGCAAACGTCGCGAGCGGGTGAGGACCCCCGCGCCTCGTGCGGCGGCAGCCAACCGGCATCATGCGGCAGCAAGCGTCATCAAGCAGCCCGAACGTCAGAGCGCGCGCTTTCGTGCGCAGCGCGCCCGCCTCAAGGTTATCGAAATGAAAGAGCGCTTCTTCAATCTCTATACGCACGGCTTTGCGCGCGTGGCCGTGGGCGTGCCCCGCTGCCGCGTGGCCGAGCCCGCATTCAACGCCACCGAAACGCTGGCGCTCGCGCGTGATGCCGCCGCGCAGGGCGCGGCGCTCGTTGCGTTCCCCGAGCTGGGTCTTTCGGCGTATACCTGCGACGACCTGTTCCATCAGCAAGCGTTGCTCGACGCGTGCGAGCGCGCGCTCGCGCAGATCGTGGAAGCGTCGGCCACGCTGCCGCTCGTGATGATCGTGGGGCTGCCGGTGCGCGCGGGGCATTCGCTCTTCAACTGCGCCGCGGTGGTAGCCGGCGGCCGCGTGGCGGGCGTCGTACCGAAGAGCTTCCTGCCGAACTACGGCGAATTCTACGAGCCACGCCAGTTCAGTCCCGCCGATGTCGCGAGCACCGACACCGTACGCCTCGCCGGCGCGGACGTGCCGTTCGGCGCGTCGCTGCTGTTCGAGGTGCCACAGGTCGCGGGCCTGCGCTTTCACGTGGAGATCTGCGAAGACGTCTGGGTGCCGATTCCGCCGTCGTCGTTCGCGGCGCTCGCGGGTGCTTCGGTGCTCGTGAATCTCTCGGCGTCGAACGTCGTGGTCGGCAAGGCGGGTTACCGGCAGCAGCTGGTGTCGCAGCAGTCGGCGCGTTGTCTCGCCGCGTATCTGTACACCTCGGCGGGCAAGGGCGAGTCGACCACCGACATGGCCTGGGACGGCCACGCGCTCGTGTGCGAAAACGGCGAGCTGCTCGCGCAATCGGAGCGCTTCTCCGACGACTCGCACCTCATCTTCGCCGATGTCGATCTCGCACGGCTGCAGCAGGAGCGCATTCGCCAGACCACGTTCGGCGATTCGATCCGCCGCCACGCCGATGAAGCCGGGAAGTTTCGCGTGATCGCGTGCGAGCTGGCGGGCGAGGGCGCGTGGCAGCGCGAAACGCTCGCGCTGTCGCGCCGCGTGGAACGCTTCCCTTACGTGCCGGCCGATCCGAAGCGCCGCGACGAGCGCTGCAACGAGGTCTACAACATCCAGGTGCAGGCGCTCGTGCAGCGGCTTTCGCAGGCGGGCATCAAGAAGGTGGTGATCGGCGTGTCGGGCGGGCTCGACTCCACGCATGCGCTGCTCGTGTGCGCGAAGGCGATGGATCGCCTGAAGCTGCCGCGCGCGAACATCCTCGCGTACACCATGCCGGGTTTCGCCACGAGCGAGCGCACGTTGCGCCAGGCGCGCGAACTGATGGCGCTCGTGGGCTGCACTGCGCGCGAAATCGACATTCGCCAAAGCTGCATGCAGATGCTCGAAGACCTCGGCCATCCGTACTCGGAAGGCAAGGAAACCTACGACATCACCTTCGAGAACGTGCAGGCCGGCGAGCGCACGAACCACCTGTTCCGCCTCGCCAACTTCAATCATGCCATCGTGATCGGCACGGGCGATCTCTCGGAGCTAGCGCTCGGCTGGTGCACGTATGGTGTGGGCGATCACATGTCGCACTACAACGTGAACGCCAGCGTGCCGAAAACGCTCATCACGCACCTCGTGCGCTGGGTGGCCGAAACCGGCCAGATCGGCCAGAACGGGGAGAGCGGCCGCGACGTGCTCGAAGCGATTCTCGCGACCGACATCAGCCCGGAGCTGATTCCCGGCAAGACCGATGGCGCGCCCGAGCAGAAAACCGAGAGCACGATTGGGCCGTACGAGCTGCAGGATTTCAACCTCTACTACACGCTGCGCTTTGGCTTCGCGCCTTCGAAGGTCGCGTTTCTTGCGCGCCACGCGTGGGGCGATCGCGAAGCGGGCGCGTGGCCCGAGAACGCGAAGGTCGCGCGCAATCAGTACGATCTCGCAGCGATCAAGCGCAATCTGCGTATTTTCCTCGACCGCTTCTTCCGCCAGAGCCAGTTCAAACGCACCTGCATTCCGAACGCGCCGAAGGTCGGCTCGGGCGGCTCGCTCTCGCCGCGCGGCGACTGGCGCGCGCCGAGCGATTCGGAGTCGGTGGTGTGGCTCGCCGATCTGGAGCGCGTACCCGATGAAGCGAGCGCGGCGCCTGCGGGCAAGCCCTCGGCGTGAGCCCCGGCCGCACAGCGTAGAATCCCGATATGTTCCGAAATTTCCGACAAATCCGATAACGAGACGAGGTTCGCCATGAAACGCATTACTGCCGTGATCAAACCGTTCAAGCTCGACGAAGTGCGCGAAGCGCTCGCCGAAGTGGGCCTCACGGGCCTGACCGTCACCGAGGTCAAGGGTTTCGGCCGCCAGAAGGGCCATACGGAGCTGTACCGCGGCGCAGAATACGTGGTCGACTTCCTGCCGAAGGTGAAGATCGAAGTGGTGGTCGCGAACGCTCAGGCCGACCAGGTGATCGACGCGATCATCGGCGCGGCGCGCACCGGCAAGATCGGCGACGGCAAGATCTTCGTGACCGACGTGGAGCGCGTGATCCGCATCCGCACGGGCGAAGAGAACGAAGCGGCGGTTTGAGGCTGCGACCTTCGCATCGCCGGTCCCCGAAGCGCACGAAGCACCTGATGCACCAATAGAAAAGGGGACGGCGCCGCTTGCGCGGCCCGTCCCCAGCATAAAAAACGGTGCGATACCCTTTCGGACATCGCACCGATACGCGCCTCTCGCAGCAGCGTGAAAACGTCGATGTAGCTGTTCTTTCTACACTCGCTTCAAATTAGAACGAGTGCTGGATACCTGCGTACACACCAACCTGGCTGTGGCCCGGAACCGGGTTGCCAGTGCTTGCCGCCGTACCGAAGTTGTTGGCGTTCAGACCGAAGTTGGCCGCCTTGCTGTTCTGCACCGTGCCTGCCTGGATGTCGAGCAGCGTGCGCTTGGACAGGTTGTACGAACCACCAATCGTGTACAGCGTGGCGTTGCCGCCGCCGTTGTTCGCATTGACGTGGTAGACCGCTGCGATCAGGGCTGCAGCCGGCGTCATTTGCCACGTCACACCGCCCCACTCGTGGTCGAGCGTGGTCGGCTGGCCAACAATGCCCGGGTTCATGCCCGACGAACGGATGGCTTCGTAGCCGCCCTGAATCTTGAATGCGCCGAGGAACACGTTGAACATGGCCATGTAGTCGCGCGAGTACGCGAACACGCCGTTGCCGTTGCCTTGCGAGGTCGCGAGCGGCGTTTTCGTGCTGCCGTCGAGCGCGTTGTAGAGGCCGCCCAGTTGACCGTTGTTCGGATTGCGGATTTCGTCATACAGACCGCGGATCTGGAACAGCGAGCTCGTGTACGTCAGTTGCAGGCCAGCCTCGCGACCTGACGGCGTCGTGTTGTTGCCGTTCCAGTTCGTCGCGTTCGAGAACGCGTACTGGCCGTACACGTCGAAGCCCATCCAGTTCGGCGACTGGTACGAAATGTTGTTGCTCGATTGCGGCCAGTTGCGGCCACGGACCATCGAAGCCGACGACCAGTTCGACTGACCGAACGGGTCGAAGTCCCAAATGCCGTTCGAGATGAACAGCATGCGGCCGGCGAGCAGCGTACCGAACTGGTCGTTGGCGACACCGATAGTTGCCCAGCGATTCCAGAGCGAGCCGGCCGAGCCGAGCGAGCCGTTGGCGGTGCTGAAGCTGCCTTCCAGGTGGAACAGAACCTTGTTGCCGCCACCGATGTCTTCAACGCCCTTCATGCCCCAGAGGCTGGTGCCCCAGTAGCCGCTTTCGAGCTGAACCTGGCTGGAGCCGTGGGTGGCTTGGCCATTCGCGCCGCTGCCGGCACCAATGCCATTCATATACGCCACACCCATGTCGAGGCGGCCGTAGAGCGTGACGCTGCTTTGTGCATGCGCGATCACGCCAGCCGACATCAGTGCTGCGGCGAGCAAAGCTTTCTTCATCTTCTCCTCCATACCCTGTCAAAGAGTCAACCTTAGTACTGCGAAAGACGTCCGTGCGCTTGGCGGCGCCGCGAACAGAAATCGTCGCGTGAGGGAGAATTACCCTGAGGACCGGCGTACGGGCTGGTGCCGCTGCATGACCCGGGCTGGGTCGTCTTGCAGGTCCCCTGGTTGACTGGCATCTCCCGTTCTTTTTGAAGTGAAACTACTTTTAATGAACTTTGTTTTGCTACTTTGGTTACTAATTTAGCAAAAAAGGTCCGCGCTGGCGAACTAATTCGTGCTCGCACCCCGGGATGTCGTCAAATTGCAATATGGTCTTCCTGGATGGTGGTCAGAGAGGTACTACAAATAGGTCGAAAGCCTTACGGAATAAGGGACTCACGTCTATTGAATGGCTAAGTTCAGGATTGCCACTATTGACGAGCGATTTCACAAGGAGTAATGCGAAAAACGCGGTTTTTGATCGTAAACGGACGGCTTTTCGAGGGCAAAAGAGGAAAAAAGAAAAGGCGCTGTAAGCGCCTTGTAAAACTACTTTTACTACATCGCCGAAAGGCGGCGACCCTTGGGGTCGTCTTACTTGAGGCTGCCTGAAAGGAACTGGCGCAGACGCTCGCTCTTTGGATTGGCGAAGACTTCCGCAGGCTGGCCTTCCTCTTCCACGCGTCCCTGGTGCAGGAACATGACGTGGTTCGAAACGTTGCGCGCGAAACCCATTTCGTGTGTGACCACAATCATCGTGCGGCCTTCCTCTGCGAGCTTCTGCATGACCTTGAGCACTTCGCCCACGAGTTCGGGGTCGAGCGCCGAGGTCGGTTCGTCGAACAGCATGACGTCGGGATGCATGGCGAGCGCGCGGGCAATCGCCACGCGCTGCTGCTGGCCGCCCGAGAGGTGCGAGGGATATTGCTTCTCCACGCGCGGCGCGAGACCGACCTTCTCCAGATAGGTGCGCGCGCGCTCTTCCGCTTCCTTGCGCGGCAGGCCCAGCACGTGCACCGGCGCTTCGATCACGTTCTCGAGCACCGACATGTGCGACCACAGGTTGAAGTGCTGAAACACCATCGCGAGCTTGGTGCGCACGCGCTGGAGCTGCTTCGCGTCCGCAGGATGCAGCGCGCCCGTGCGCTTGTCGGCGCGCGTCGCGACTTCCTCGCCGTCCACCACGATGCGCCCGGCGTTGGGCTGCTCGAGGAAGTTAATGCAGCGCAGCATCGTGCTCTTGCCCGATCCGGACGAGCCGATCACGCTGATCACGTCGCCTGCATTGGCTTGCAGGGACACGCCCTTCAAGACTTCGTTGTCGCCGTACTTCTTGTGGATGGAGTCGACGAACAGCTTCTGCTTCTGGGAATTCATCTATTGACCTCTAGCGGGCTCACTTGCCTTGCGGTCGCAGGTATGCGAGCCAGCGGCGCTCGGCGCGGCGGAACAGCCACACGAGCGTGAAAGAAATGATCAGGTACAGCAGGGCGGCGATGCCGAACGCGCCGAACGACTGGTACGTCGCGGAGTTCACGTCGCGCGCGATCTTCAGGATGTCCGGCACGGTGGCCGTGAAGGCCACGGTTGTCGCGTGCAGCATCAGAATGACTTCGTTGCTGTAGTAGGGCAGTGCGCGGCGCAGCGCCGAAGGCAGGATCACGCGGCGGTACAGCGTGAACTGCGACATGCCGTACGCGCGCGCGGCTTCGATCTCGCCGTAGGGCGTTGCCTTGATCGCGCCCGCGAAGATTTCGGTGGTGTACGCACAGGTGTTGAGCGTGAACGCGAGCAGCGTGCAGTTCATGCCGCTACGGAAGAACGCGCTCGTGAGTTCGTGGTTGCGCACGATCTCGAGGCTGTAAAGGCCCGTGTAGCACAGCAGCAACTGCACGTAGAGCGGCGTGCCGCGGAAGATGTACGTGTAGAGCCACACGAGCCCGGCGAGCCACTTCTTCTTCGACACGCGCGCCACGGCGAGCGGCACGGAGAGGCAGAAGCCGAGCCCGATCGAGATGACGAGCAGCCACAGCGTGATGGCGACGCCGCTGAAGTGGTAGCCGTCGGAGTAGAGGTAGTTGCGCCAGTATTGCTGGATCAGTTGGACGAAGTCTTGCATGGTCTTGGCCTCGCGCGATTCAGAGATCCGCCTTGCGCACACCGGTGGAGTAGCGCTTGTCGAGATACATCAGCACGAAGTTGGAGACCGTGGTGATGACGAGATAGATCGCGCCGGCGAGCAGCGTGAAGAAAAAGAACCGCAGCGTGCCTTTGCCGGCGTCCTGGCTCGCCTTCACGACATCGGCGAGGCCGATGATCGAGACGAGCGCCGTGGACTTCACGAGCACCTGCCAGTTGTTGCCGATGCCGGGCAGGGCGAAGCGCATCATCTGCGGGAACATGATGCGCGTGAACACCTGCCAGCCCGTCATGCC
The DNA here is from genome assembly GCF_038900775.1 of Paraburkholderia sp. JHI869. Classification (NCBI taxonomy): domain Bacteria; kingdom Pseudomonadati; phylum Pseudomonadota; class Betaproteobacteria; order Burkholderiales; family Burkholderiaceae; genus Paraburkholderia; species Paraburkholderia sp. JHI869. The sequence goes on along the minus strand of NZ_JAYMSC010000004.1, from coordinate 8,679 downwards.
GTAGGCGTGGCCCGCTTCGAGCTGGCCGCGCGGCACGGCGAGAAACGCGCCGCGGAAGGTCTCGGTGAAATACGCGCCGTAGATGAAGCCGAGCACGACCACGCCCGCGAGGAACGGGTTGATGTCGATCTGATCCCAGCCGAGCATGTCGGTGAGGTTGTTCAGCCAGATCTGGATGCTGTAGAAGAGCAGCAGCATGAGCACGAGATCGGGCACGCCGCGAATGAGCGTGGTATAGAGCGTGCCCGCGCCGTGCGCGACGCGGTTTTTGGAGAGCTTGGCCGCCGCGCCGATCAGTCCGAGCACGAACGAGAGCGCGAGCGACAGCACGGCGAGCTTGACGGTCTGCCAGGTGCCGGCGAGGATCAGCGGGCCGTAGCCTTGAAGAAACATGGGCGAGTCCTTGACGGTGCGCTTCTCACACCGCGAAAGGCGCGGCGCTTGTCTGCCGCGGTTCAAATCCGTTCATGGCCGCGCGTTTGTTGTGCGGGTGCTGCTTTCGCGCGCGGCCGATGCGATTGCGCTCGTGAGCGCGCCTGTGACTGTATACGAAGCCCGGTGGCGATCCATCAGGGCTTTCATGTGTCGTGGCGCGCGGCGCGAGCGGTAATGTCTCGTTGTTTATTTACCTGCGTGTGCTTTCCCGTTCACTTGCCTTTGTAGATATCGAAGTCGAAGTACTGCTTCGCGATTTTGTCGAACGTTCCGTCGGCATGAATCGCGGCCAGCGCCGTGTTGAACTTCGCCTTCAGGTCGGCGTCGGCCTTGCGCAGGCCGATTGCGGTGCCGTCGCCGATCGTCGCCGGATCTTCCACCTCCGGGCCCGCCCACGCGAAGCCCTTGCCGCGCGGCGTCTTCAGGAAACCGAAGTCCGCCTGGACTTCGTCTTGCAGCGTGGCGTCGAGGCGCCCGGCGATCAGATCCTGGTAGACCTGATCCTGATTCTGGTACGAGATCACGTTCACGCCTTGCGTCGCCCAGTGCGCCTTCGCATACGCTTCCTGGGTCGAGCCCTGCTCGACGCCCACGTTCTTGCCCTTGAGCGAAGCAGGCGTGGGCAGAAGCGGCGAACCGGTGCGCGCGAGCATGCGTGCGGGCGCATCGAACATCTTCGCGGAGTAGTCGATTTGCTGGGCGCGCTGCGGCGTGATGGTCAGCGAGGACACGATCGCGTCGAACTTGCGGGCCTTGAGCGCCGGGATGATGCCGTCGAGGTCGTTCTCGACCCAGACGCACTTCACGTCCATGCGTGCGCACAGGGCTTTCGTGAGGTCGACATCGAAGCCGACGATCTGCCCGTTCGGCGCTTTGGACTCGAACGGCGCATAGCTGGCGTCCACGCCGATGCGCACCGTTTTCCACTCTTTGGCGGCGGCGCTGCCCGCGATCAGGGCGAGCGCCACGCACACTGCAAACGTCTTCATCATTCTCCTGTCGAGCCGGGGTGTGTGGTTTTCCACTGACTCCGGTCCCATGCACGGCTGAAACGGGCGGCGCGGCGCGGTAAAGGGCGCGCGGCCGGCGCGGGGCGGCTACGGCTCGTGGCCGTTGGCCGCCATTCTAGGCGATCAAAAATGCGGGTCGGAAAGCGCGATGCATTCCGGCCCCGGTGGCAACTCGCGTTGGCGGGGCGGGGTAGCCGCCCCGGGGTGTGGACCCCGGGCCATTGGGCGCGCGCTGGCCGAAAAGCGCGGTATTTTACCCGAAGCCGGAGTGCGTGCCAGTCTGACAGAGGGCGATGTCGGCAGTGCAGCCCATTGATGTCGCTGGTGAAACGATGCGGTGCGCCGCTGCGGGTTGTGCAAGCGGGCCGCCGCCCTTACCTTCTGACATCGACATGATTGACCGGAGATTGCCATGCTGACCATCCGACGCGCCGACGAACGCGGCCACGCCAACCACGGCTGGCTCGACTCGTACCACAGCTTTTCGTTTGCCGACTATTTCGACGAATCGCACATGCACTACGGTGCGCTGCGGGTGCTCAACGACGACCGTATCGCAGGCGGCCAGGGCTTTGGCGCGCACGGCCACCGCGACATGGAGATCGTGACCTACGTGCTGTCCGGCGCGCTCGCGCACCGCGACAGCATGGGCAACGGCTCGACCATCCGCCCCGGCGACGTGCAGCGCATGAGCGCCGGCACGGGCGTAATGCACAGCGAATTCAACGGCTCGAAGGAAGAGGAAGCGCACCTGCTGCAGATCTGGCTGCTGCCGCGCGAGCGCGGCGGGGCGCCCGGCTACGAGGAAAGGCGTTTCGAGGACGCCGACAAGCGCGGACGGCTGCGCCTCGTCGCCTCGCCCGACGGGCGTGACGGCTCGGTGACCGTGCAGTCGGACGCCTCGATCTACGCGGGGCTCGTGGACGGCGGGGAGCGCATCGACTATGCGGTGCCCGCCGGGCGGCGCGTGTATCTGCACGTGGCGCGCGGCGCGCTCGACGTGAACGGCGAACGCCTCGAAGCCGGCGATGCCGCGATGATCGAAGCCGAAGCGGGTGTCGCGCTCGCGAACGGCGCAGCGGCCGAAGTGTTGCTGTTCGATCTCGCCTGAGCGCCTGAACGTTTGACCGCCACGCGCAGGCAACCGCCCGCGCCATGAAAAAAGCGCCGCGGGATGCGAATCCCGCGGCGCTTTGTCGCGCGCCGCAGCAAGGCGGCGCGTGAACAGGCCGATTACTGCTGCGCGGCCGGCGCCGAAGCTGCGCCCTTGTGCTGCTCCCAGCGCTCACGCATCTTTTCGTGGCGCTCTTCCATCTTCGCGAAGCGCTCCTTGATCGCCGTGCTCACGGTCGTCTTCTGCTGGTCGTTCAGGCCGTTGTAGAAGGCGAGCCACGCTTGCGTGGTTTGTTCGCGCAGCTGCTGGTTCTGCTGCTCGACCTGCTCGTGCGCCGTGTGCATGGCATTCAGGTCGAGGATCGGCTGGTTCTTCATCGAATCGAACTGCTGCTTCATCTGCTCGTGATTCTTGCGCATGGCCTGGCCGTTCTGTTTCATCGTGTCGAGCGCGGCCTGCCACTGCTTTTCCTGCGCGGCGTTCAGGTTCAGCTTGTCGTGCAGTTTCTTGAAGCCGAGCATGAAATCGCCGTGCATGCCGGGGCCGCCATGCATGCCGCCGTGCATCATGCCGGGACCGCCCGGGGGCGGCGGGGTCTGGGCGTTGGCGGCGGTGGCGCCCACGGTGAGCGCGAGCGAGGCAGCGGCGATGGCGAGAAGGCGCGAAGTCGTCTTGTACATGGTGATGCTCCTGACAAATCCATGAGGGTTTTATCCGGTCTGGCGCGGCGCTTTCGAAAAGTGGTGGCGCTCGCAACCGGTGTCCCTAGCGTATCGGCCGGGCAGGGAGCGCGTGTTACGCGGCAAGCCGCCGAGATTACGTGACATTACACACGCCTTTCGCCGTAACACCTCGTAACCCAGGTGGAAGACCTGTAAGCAAACGGCCCCTGCGCGCGCGTTACACTTCATCCCATGGCTACTCAAATCCTTGTCGTCGACGACGACCTCGAACTACGCGACCTCCTGCGCGACTATCTGGCGCGCCAGGGCATGGAAGTCTCGGTGCTGCACGACGCCGGCTCGCTGGAGCGGCGGCTCGAGCGCGAGCGCCCCGACCTGATCGTGCTCGACCTGATGATGCCGGGCGTGGACGGCCTGACCGCGCTGCGCAAGCTGCGCGCGTCCGGCGACGACATCCCGGTCATCATGCTTACGGCGCGCGCTGACGACGTGGACCGCATCGTCGGCCTCGAACTCGGCGCGGACGACTATCTCGGCAAGCCATTCAATCCGCGCGAGCTGCTTGCGCGCGTGCAGGCGGTGCTGCGCCGGCGCCGCACGCTGCCTTCGGCGGCGGCGCCCGAGCAGCGCGAGCCGTACGCGTTCGGCCGCTTCACGCTCGATTTCCAGTCGCGCACGCTCCAGCAGGAAGGCAAGCCCATCATGCTGTCGGGCAGCGAGTTCGCGCTGCTGAAGATTTTCGTGAATCACCCCATGCGCACGCTCACGCGCGAGCGCCTGCTGGAATTGCTGCACGGTCCCGAGTACGACGGCACCGACCGCGGCATCGACGTGCAGGTGTGGCGTCTGCGGCGCATCCTCGAAAGCGACCCGTCCACGCCGCGCTTCATCCAGACCGTGCGCGGGCGCGGCTACGTGTTCGTGCCAGACGGAGAGCAGGGCAACCATGCGCCGGCCGGTTGATTCGCTGTTCGGGCGCCTCGCGGTCCTCTTCATCGGCGTCCTCCTGATCTCGCACGTCGCCTGGTTCGCGCTGATGCGCCTCGAGCACAACCAGATGCAGACGCGCTACGCCGTCGAGGAAGCGACTTTCCTCGTTGAAGCGGTGCGCCAGCACGTGGCCGCCGAGCCTGACCGGCCGTTGCCTTCGCGCGTGCAACTGGTCGATCCGGCGAGCCCCGAAGTGCCGGTGGCAGACGGCAAGATGCCCGAGCCGCTACGCCATTTCATCGACGACATGCGCGAGCGCATGCCGCCTGGCACCGACGTGCGCGCCGGGCCGCCCGGCCGGCCGCCCACTCTCTGGGTGCGCGGGCCGCAGGACGCGCGCTGGATCGTGCTGCCCGGCCAGCCGCTGCATATCATGCGGCCACTCGACAAGCTCATCCCCTGGTTCGTCATCATTTTTACGGCGGCGGTGATCGCTGCGCTCGTAGCCGCCTGGATGCTGCAACAGCCCTTGCGCGCCCTCGCTCAGGCGGTGGGCCGCTTTGGCCGCGGCGAGCCGGTACCGCCCGTGCCCGAGCGCGGGCCGCGCGAGCTGCGCCAGCTCACGCTCGGCTTTAACCAGATGGTCAAGGAAGTGGAGCGCACCGAGAAAGACCGCGCCGTCATGCTGGCGGGCGTGGCGCACGATCTCAAGACGCCGCTGGCGCGGCTGCGCCTGCGCGCCGAAATGATGGATGAACAACGGGTGCGCGACGGCGTGGTGCGCGACGTGGAGTCGATGGCTCACATCGTCGACCAGTTCCTCGTGTTCGCGCACGACGGCGCCGATCGCAGCGAGCCCGTCGAGGTCGACGATCAGTGCGAGCGCATTGCGCGCAACCACCGCACCGCGAATGGCGAGCCGATTGCGATCGAAACGCGCCTGCGCGCGGGCCCGGATTTTCGCCTGCCCGCGGCCACGCTCGAGCGCGTGGTCTCGAACCTGCTCGACAACGCGCATGCGTATGGCGCACCGCCTGTCGTGATTGAGAGCGAGCGCGGCGCAACGGGTTTCACGCTCACCGTGCGCGACCACGGCAAGGGCATTCCCGACCAGGATCTCACGCAGGCGAGCCGGCCGTTCGTGCGCCTCGACCCCGCGCGCGGCGGCAACGGCCACAGCGGCCTCGGTCTCGCGATCGTCGAGCGCCTCGTGCGCCGTGCAGGCGGCGAGCTCTCGATCGGCAACGGCGAGAGCGGCGGGCTCGCGGTGCGCATGACGTTTGCGTTCGACGTGGTGGAGCGCACCGTGACCGAAGCGGCGCAGATCTGGTGATTCGCGTTTGAATGGCTTGCGGGAGCCCGCACCGTTCAGGTGGGGCATGGCCGGACAGGTGTGCCTGGGGTGACCTGGCTTTGCCCGGCCTTCCGGCCGAAGGCGCCGCCTCAGCGACGCCAGGGACGCCAAGTGAGATTGGACGCAGCCGCTCAGGCCGTGAACAGCGTGTCGAGCGCGGCGGCGGCGTCGTTATCGACCGTGTTATAGGTCACCGTGTCGGCCTCGAAGATGTAGTGCGTGGTGTACTTGCCGAGGCGGGCAAGAATCTCTTCCTGAATCAACTCGGGCGTGGCGTCGAGTTTCAGGTACCACGCGGTCGATGACAGGCGCGTCTGAAACGCGCCGTACTCGACCATCAACTGGTCGAACGCGAGCGCATCCTGATCGCGGCAGACAATGACCAGATTTCCCTTCATGCATGCCTCCAGATTTATGCGGAACACCGAAGTGGCGCGGTTTGACTCATGCGCGCCGCTTGGACTGGCACGCACCGTTCATCCCATCATACCGCGCCTCGCCGGTTGAGCCGGGCGAGTCCCGCAGCCCGGTACGGACATCACCCGGTTGATGTGTTGCGTCAGCTCGTTGCGCACTCACCATGTCGGCGCCGCGGCGCGCGGCGGCACGACGCCCTCGGCCGTCATGGCCTCGCATCGGTCGCGCCCGGCCGCCTTCGCCATGTAGAGCGCGAGGTCGGCGCGGCTCATCAGACGCTCGGGCTGATCCTGCGCGGCGGCAAGCTCGGTCACGCCGATGCTCACGCTCACGCTCGCTTCCTCGGGCAGTTCCGCGCAAATGCGCTTGCCGACCTGCTGGCGCAGGCGGTCGAGCACGGCGAGGCCCGCGGCGAGCGAGGTCGCGGGCAGCAGGATGCCGAACTCCTCGCCGCCCAGACGGCCGACGGCGTCGTCGGCGCGCAGTTCGGCACGGCAGGTTTCCACGAAATGCTGGAGTGCGCGGTCACCTGCCGGATGGCCGAAGCGGTCGTTGATCTGCTTGAAGTAGTCGAGGTCGGCGATCGCCATGCACAGTGGCTGACTCTCCGCATAGGCCGTGTCGATCTCGCGGCGCAGCAGGTCGAGGAAGTAGCGCCGCGAGAGCGCGCCGGTCAGGGCGTCGTGGCGCGCCTCGGCGGCGAGCAGGGCGTTCGCGGCCTGCAGTTGCCCGGCGAGATCGCGGCTCGCGTGGTGCAGACGCCGCTCGCGCACCCATGAGACCGAGATCACCGCGGCGAGCGCCGCCGTGCCCGCGAGCGTGAGGAAAATGAGAAGCCGGTCGCGCTGGTGGTTCGCGATCAGTTCGGACCACGAGTTGACCGGATCCACGAGGTGCGCCGAGAGTCCGGAGTTCAGGCCGCCGCGCTGCTCGTAAAGGGCAGGCGAGCGCTGGCCCGGCAATTCGATCATTTGCGCTGCGTCGGCGCTCGGGATCCACGGCGCCATTCCCAACGCGGCTTTCGAAGCCGAGCGCAGCTCGAGCGGCGCGAAAAGCTCGCGCAAATAGGTGTTCACGCGGTCCACCGCGTTCATTTCCGCGACGTGCGAGCCCGGCAGTGCGCGTCCTTCGAGCGCGCTGTCATGGGCCATGATGATGACGCCGTTGCTGTCCGCGACGAACGTGCCCGGGTGGGTCACCCAGTGGCGCAGCCGCGCGATGCTCACCTTTGCGACCACGGCGCCGACCAGCAGCCCGTCGTCATAAGCGGGCGCGGCGACGAAGATGCCGGGCTCGCCGCTGGCCGTCCCCACGCCGTAGGCCTCGGAGAATGCCCCGAGCAGCGTGTCGTTCAGATACGCTCGCGGGCGCATGTCCACGCCGACATAGGAGATTTTTTCGAGCGCATTGCTCGACGCGATGCAGATGCCGTTGGCGTTGACGAGCCAGATCGCATCGAGCCCGGAGAAGCCCTGGGCGTCGTGGAGGAAGCGGTCGACGCCGGCGAGCGCCGGCACGCTTTGCAGTTCCTTGCGCCGCGCCAGTTCCGTCGACTCGCTCGACGCGGCATAATGCGCGGCCCCGGTGAGCGCCTGCTGGACGACGCGGGTTTCGGCCATCGTCGCCGGAATGGCGCGAGACATGGCGAGGTCGCTTGCGATCACTTCGGCCATGTTGTCCACGACCGAGCGCATCATCGTGCGCTGCGCGGTGAGCGCCGCCGCGAACTCCTGGCGGACCATGCGGTCCGCGAGCCAGTCGGCCGCCGCCCAGCAGACGAGCGCGACCACCACGACCCCGAGGGGTCCGGCTGCCTGACGCAAGAGTCTCCTGTTCATCGGCCTTCTGGTTCGTGAGTGGTATTGAGGCGTGGTTGTCGGCGCCCGTGGGCTTTGGAGCGCCACTGACAGAGCGTGTCGATTTTACCCCTCGAAAGCGGCTCGCGAACCCGCTCTCGAAGCGGCGGCGCGGCTTTGCGAGGCTGCGCGCGAGGGGCGGCGGCGCGTTGGCGGATCGCTAACATGCAAGCAGCATGCCGTCAGCACGGCGATACGCGGCAGTGAGCGGGGGTGGAGGGAGCGCCAGCGTGGTCAGTGTGGCTTCGCGCACGGGGTTCGCGCGTGAGCAAGCGTGTGGCGCGCAAGCGACGCCCACTGGCGTTGGCGGCTCTGATGAGGCAGGGGGCAGCCAGCAGGGCGATTGTTGTGTCATCAAGACGTCATCGATGCGTCATCACGATGTCCCCCAGAAGCCGTGTGCGGCGCGCTCTGGAAGCTCGCCAGAAGGCCTGCGAAAGCGCCGCGAAAGCCCGTGGGGCTGGCTTTCGCAGTGTGGGGCGCGCGGTTGTGAGTGTCATGAAGGTTGTAGTAGTGTCGTGCCGTTTCAGTCGAGGCAAGCCCAGTCGCGAGCCGTCGGCCGTCAGTTGCATTGACGGCGCGGGCGGTGCGTACCACCGCGGCATCGTCGCCGTGTCATCAACGCCAACGAAAACTGTGTCCATGCGTCTTGCCCTTGTCGATCCGCCATCTCCGCAGCAAGTCCCACACCTGTCCGGCGGCACGGACGCCTCGTCGTCCGCTTTCCTGAAACCCGGCGCGGAGGGCGTCTAGATGGAGTTCAGCTTCAACCTGAACCGCACGGCCAACGCCTCGGCGTGGCGCGTGCTGCCGAACCGCTGGGACTTCGTCGCGTTCCCGCTGATGATCGGCCTGATCGCGATGGCGGCCGTGGGCTTTC